>NZ_JBITZP010000006.1:116910-246151 GCF_044546945.1 Kitasatospora sp. NPDC053057
CGCCCTCGCCCAGCAGGAGACCACCCAGCAGCGCGAGAACGCCGAGGCCTACGCCGACCGCGTCCGCACCGAGGCCGAACAGCACGCCACCGAGCTCGCCGAGCGCACCACCGCCGAGACGACCGAGCTGCGCGAGGGCGCGGACCGGTACGCCGCCGAGCAGCGCGCGGACGCCGACCGGTACGCGGCCGAGCAGCGCGAGGCGGCCGAGCAGGCCGCCACCGAACTGCGCGCCCTCGCCCAGCAGGAGACCACCCAGCAGCGCGAGAACGCCGAGGCCTACGCCGACCGCGTCCGCACCGAGGCCGAACAGCACGCCACCGAGCTGCGGGCCGAGGCCGAGCAGTACGCCACCGAGGTGCGCGCCGAGGCCGACGAGCTGCTGGAGCAGGCCGCGGACGCCGCCGAGCAGCGCCGGGCGGAGGCCGCCCAGGACGCCAAGGCGACCCGCGAGAAGGCCGCCGCCGAGCTGACGCTGGCCAACGAGCAGGCCGAGACCGTACGGGCCGAGGCCGGCCGGGAGCTGTCCGAGGCCCGCGCCACCGCCGACGGCATCCGCGCCGAGGCCACCGCCGTCCTGGAGCAGGCACGGGCCGACGGCGAGGACCTGGTCGCCGCGGCCAGGGCCGAGGGCGCCGAGCTGGTCGCCACGGCCGAGGAGGAGGCCGCCGAGGTCCGCCAGTCGGTGGCCGGCCTGCACGAGGCCGCCGCCGAGCAGATCGCCGCGCTGCGGGCCACCGCCGAACAGGACGCCGCGGACACCCGCGACCGGGCCGAGCAGGACGCGGCCGAGACCCGCGCCCTCGCCGAGCGCGAGACGACCGAGCAGCGCGAGCTCGCCGACCGGTACTCCGCCGAGGTGCGCGCCCTCGCCGACCGGGAGACCGCCGAGCAGCGCGAGGCGGCCGAGAAGTACAGCGCCGAGCAGCGCGAGGCCGCCGACGCGTACAGCGCCGACCTGCGCGCCCGGACCGAGGCCGAGACCACCGCCCTGCGCGAGCAGACCGAGCTGGAGCTCACCGCCGAGCGCGAGGCCGCCGAGGCCGAGCTCGGCCGTCAGCGCGCCGAGGCCCAGGCCTACGACGAGCAGCTGCGCGCCGACGCCGAGGCGGAGCTGCGCGCCGCCCAGGAGGCCGCCGAACAGCTGCGCGCGGACGCCGACGCCCAGGCCGCCCGTACGGTGGCCGACGCCGAGGCCCAGGCCGCCCGGACCGTCGCCGACGCCGAGGAGCTGGCCGCCAGGCTGCGCGCCGAGGCCGAGGAGTACGCCCTCGCCACCCGCACCCTGGCCGACGAGTACGACGCCGCCGCCCACACCCGCGCCGACGCCTACGACGCGGAGACCCGGGAGGCCGCCGAGCAGTTCGACAAGGCCACCCGGGAGCGGGCCAAGTCCGTCCTGGAGAAGGCCTTCGCGGACGCCGAGGCGCTCGGCGAGGACGCCCAGACCACCGCGCTGGCCACCACCGCCGCCGCCGAGGAGCAGGCGGACGCGATGGTCGCCGCCGCCCGCAAGGAGGCCGACCGGCTGGTCGCGGCCGGCGAGGCGGCCGGTCAGGCGGAGGTCGAGAAGGGCCGCTCCGACGCGGACGCCCTGCTCGCCGAGGCCCGCCGGGACGCCACCGCGATCCGCGAGCGCGCCGAGGAGCTGCGCGAGCGCACCGACGCCGAGGTGGAGGCGCTGCACGAGCGGGCCCGCAAGGAGAACGCGGCGGCCATGAAGTCGGCCGGCGAGCGGGTGGACGCGCTGGTGACGGCCGCTCAGGAGCAGCTGACGGAGGCCGAGGAGCAGGCGGTGGCCACCGTCGCCGAGGCCGAGGACCGGGCCGCCGCCCTGGTCGCAGCCGCCGAGGACCGGGCTTCCGAGCTCACCTCGGAGGCCTCCGCGGAGGCCAGCAAGGTCCGGCTGTCCGCAGTCCGCAAGGCGGAGGGCCTGCTCAAGGAGGCGGAGACCAAGCTCGCCAACTCCACCGACCGCGCCGAGTCGCTGATCGAGAAGGCCGAGGCCAAGCTGGCGTCGGCCGAGGCGGAGGCCGAGGAGCGGCTCGACAGCGCGGCCACGGAGGCGGAGAGGCGGCTGCACGACGCCGACCGCACCGCGGACGAGCAGATCGAGCTGGCGAAGGCGGAGGCCGAGCGGCTGATCGCCGAGGCGAAGGCCGAGGCCAAGCGGGTCACCGACGAGGGCCGGCGGGAGCTGGACGAGCTGGTGCGCCGCCGCAAGGACATCAACACCGAGATCTCCAGGGTCCAGGACGTGCTGTCGGCGCTGGAGGCGTTCGAGGCACCGTCACCGGCCGCCCAGGCCAACGGGGGAAGCAACACCAAGAAGGACGGGAGTGCCAAGGCCGGTGCCGGAGTTGGCTCTCCCCGGTCGGGTGGCAATCGCTCCAAGAACGCACCACCCGATTGAGCGGACATTGGCGGTCATTGTCCGTGAGAGAACGGCATTTCGCCGTCGACACTCCGGTACCGTGTCAGGATTCCCTCAACCACCTCAGCGGTTCGACGACAGGAAGCCCAGAGTCCCATGAGCGACAGTCATTCCCCTCACGGCTTCGACCTGGTGCGCCGTGGGTACGAGCGCGCCCAGGTCGACGAGCGGATCACCAAGCTGGTGGCCGACCGTGACAGTGCCTTGACCCGGATCAGTGCGCTGGAGAAGCGCATCGAGGAGCTCCACCTGGAGACCCAGACCGCTCAGGCGGCGGTCGCCGAGCAGGAGCCCTCCTACGCCGGTCTCGGCGCCCGGGTCGAGAAGATCCTGCGACTGGCCGAGGAGGAGGCCAAGGACCTGCGCGACGAGGCGCACCGCGCCTCCGAGCAGCACCGCGAGCTGGCTGAGGCCGCCGCCCAGCAGGTCCGCACCGAGGCCGAGAACTACGCCAAGGACCGCAAGGCCAAGGCGGAGGACGAGGGTCTGCGGATCGTCGACAAGGCGAAGAGCGACTCCGCCCAGCTGCGCGCCGAGGCCAACAAGGACGCCCAGAACAAGCGCGAGGAGGCGGACGCCCTCTTCGAGGAGACCCGCACCAAGGCCGCCCAGGCCGCGCTGGAGTTCGAGACCAACCTGGCCAAGCGCCGGGAGCAGTCCGAGCGCGACCTGGCCGCCCGTCAGGCCAAGGCCGAGAAGCGCCTCGCCGAGATCGAGCACCGGGCCGAGCAGCTGCGCCTGGAGGCCGAGAAGCTGCGCACCGATGCCGAGCGCCGGGCACGCCAGACCGTCGAGACGGCCCAGCGCCAGTCCGAGGACATCGTGGCGGACGCCAACGCCAAGGCGGACCGCATCCGCAGCGAGTCCGAGCGCGAGCTGGCGGCGCTGACCAACCGTCGCGACAGCATCAACGCCCAGCTGACCAACGTCCGCGAGATGCTGGCGACGCTGACCGGCGCGGCCGTGGCCGCCGCCTCGCTGCCGAACGACGACACCATGGGCGTGCCCGCCCAGCAGTCGCGCTGACGCAGTCGCGCTGACGCAGCCGCCGGCGCGGTCCTGCGACAGGCCCTCACCCTTCCGGGTGAGGGCCTGTCGGCCGTCTTCCCGTCACTACCTCGGGCCCACTTTCCTAACGGGGATAGGCCCCGTCGGGCCGCTGGTGCCCGCTGCTGAGCTGGTTGCCCTCGTCGTCCGAGACGGTGCCGAACCAGGAGGTGCACCAGACCGACACCGAGTCGGGCCAGTACTGCACCTCGAACGGGTGTCCGGACCCGTAGTCCCCGTACGAGGTGACGATGAAGGTCTCCCCCGGGCGCATCCAGTAGTCCTCGCCGAGCGGCTCCAGGGTCAGCTCCACCAGCCCCTCGCCACGGTTCGTCACCGGCATCCGGCCGGTCACCTCCAGGGCCGAGAAGTCCCAGCCCGCCGCGTCCGGGCTCATCCGGCGGCCACCCGCGCGAGCAGCCGGCGGACGGCGGCGTCGAACGCCCCCGGGGACTCCAGGGCGCTGAGGTGGCCCACGCCGGGGACGACGGTCAGCTCGGCGTCCGGGCAGGCCCGGACCATCCGTTCGGCCTCCTCCAGCGGCACCAGGGTGTCCTGGGCGCCCGCGACGACCGCGAGCGGCACCCGGAGCCCGGCCAGCACGTCCAGGGAGTCCGGACGGGCCGCCATGGCCCGCTGAGCCCAGGCGACGGCGGCCGGCGAGGCCGCGGCCACCATCGCCTGCACCCGCTCCACCAGGTGCTGGGAGTCCGGCCCGAGCTGCCCGGCCGCCACCCGCTCGTCCAGCAGCAGTTGGACGCTGTCCCGGGCGGTGACGGCGGCGGCGATCCGCTCCCGGTTGGTCCGGGCGGCGTCGGTGTCGGCGGTGGCCCGGGTGTTGGACAGCAGCAGGCCGGACAGCCGGTCCGGGTGGCGGCGGGCGAAGGCGAGTGCCACGTAGCCGCCCATCGAGAGCCCGCCGACCACCGCGCGGTCGATCCCGGCCGCGTCCAGGAGCAGCGCCAGGTCGTCGGCGACCGGGTCCAGTGAGGGCTCGTCCCCGCCCAGCTCGGTGCCTCCGAAACCCCGCTGGTCGGGGGCGAGCACCCGGACCTCGTCCCCGGTCAGTCCGGGCAGCGCGTCCAGCTGGGCGGACCACATCGAGGCGTTCAACGGAAAGGCGTGCAAGAGCACGAGAGGTGTTCCGGTACCGCTCTCGCGGACGGACACTGTGGAGGGGAGCTGACTCATGCAGCCACCGTATTCGGGTGGGCCCGGCAGGCCCACTCAGCGGGCCACCCTATCCGCTTTGTCCTAACCTGACAGAGAGTAAGGGAGCGCCAATGATCGAGTTGCACGACCTGACAAAACGTTATGGCAGAACGCTCGCGGTGGACCGACTCGGTTTCACGGTCCCCCAGGGGGTGGTGACCGGCTTCCTCGGCCCCAACGGCGCGGGCAAGTCCACCACCATGCGCATGATCCTCGACCTGGACCGCCCGACCGGCGGAAGGGTCACCATCGACGGCAAGCGCTACGGGCAGCTCAGCGAGCCGCTCAGGAAGATCGGCGCCCTGCTGGAGGCCAAGGCCGTCCACCCCGGCCGCACCGCCCGTGACCACCTGCTCTGGCTCGCCCAGAGCAACCGGCTCCCCCAACGCCGGGTGGACGAGGTGCTCGCCCTGGTCGGCCTCACCCCGGTCGCCCGCAAGCGGGCCCGCGGCTTCTCGCTCGGCATGGGCCAGCGCCTGGGCATCGCCTCGGCACTGCTCGGCGACCCGGAGATCGTCATGTTCGACGAGCCGGTCAACGGCCTGGACCCGGAGGGCATCCTCTGGATCCGCAACCTGATGAAGCGTCTCGCCGGCGAGGGCCGGACGGTCTTCGTCTCCTCCCACCTGATGAGCGAGATGGCCGTCACCGCCGACCACCTGGTGGTCATCGGCAAGGGCCGGCTGCTCGCCGACCTGCCGATGCCGGAGTTCATCCGGCGCAACTCCCGCTCCGCCGTACGGCTGCGCAGCCCGCAGCCCGAGCGCCTGCTCGACGTCCTGGCCGGGGCCGGCCTGCGGCACGAGCCGGGGCCGGACGGCTCCTACGAGGTGGTCGACGGCGACCTCGCGGACCTCGGCGAGCTGGCCGCCTCGCACGGCGTGGTGCTGCACGAACTCAGCCCGCAGCAGGCCTCGTTGGAGGAGGCGTTCATGCAGATGACGGCGGACTCGGTGGAGTACCACGCCGGCGACGGCCCGGGCCGGGACGCGGCCGGGGCGCCCGGCGAGTGGGGCGCGGGCTGGAAGGCGGACGGCGACCGGCCGACCGCGGCGGTGCGGCAGGAGGAGAACTGAGATGACGTCCTTCCCGGCGATCCTGCGCTCCGAGTGGACGAAGATCCGCAGCGTCCGCTCCACCGTCTGGACCCTGGCGCTGGCCTTCGTGGTCACCGTGGGCATCGGCGCGCTGCTGTCCCTGCTCACCAACAACAACTTCACCGAGTTCCGGCGCCACGACCAGAGCCCGTTCGACGCCACCGGCACGGCCTTCTCCGGCATCATGCTCGGCGAGCTGGCCATCATCGTCTTCGGCGTGCTGGCGGTCGGCAACGAGTACAGCAGCGGCATGATCCGGGTCACCCTGGCCGCCGTCCCCCAGCGCGGCACCCTGCTCGCCGGCAAGGCGATGGTGCTCGGCGCGCTGGCCCTCGCGGTCTCGCTGGTGACCGCCTTCGTCACCTTCTTCGTCGGCCAGGCGCTGCTGGGCTCGCACTCCACCACCCTGAGCGAGCCGAACGTGCTGCGCGCGGTGCTCGGCGCCGCGCTGTACCTGACGATGATCTGCCTGTTCTCGGCCGGCGTCACCGCCATGCTGCACAACCAGACCCTCGCGCTGGGCGTGCTGGTGCCGTTCTTCTTCCTGCTCTCGCCGATCCTCTCGGCGGTGCCGAAGGTCAAGACCCTGGCCCACTACTTCCCCGACTACGCCGGCTCGCGGGTGCTGCTGGTGTACGAGCAGAACGGCCAGCCGTACGGACCGTGGGCAGGCTTCGCCATCTGCCTGGCCTGGACCGCGGCGGCCCTGGTCGGCGGCGCACTGGTGCTCAAGAGCCGCGACGCCTGAGGGAGTTCGGGCAGCCGGGAGTCAGTACCGCGGAGCGCCGCGGCCTCGCAGGATGTTGGAGGCCCGGCGCTCCCGCGCTCCCCAGCACGCCCGGTGCCAGTGCCGCCGGTCGTCCACCCCGCCGCCGTGCACCGGCCAGGCCACCACGTGGCCCACCCCGGGCGGGATCTCCTGGTCGCAGCCCGGGCAGCGGTAGAACCGCCCCGAGGTGCCCGCGACCGTCTGCACCACCCAGTCGTCGCCCTGGTAGTTCTCGGTACGGCGCAGCGATCCGCCGAGCGGGGAGACGGCCGGCTCGGCGCTCTCGCGGGTGGCGGCGCTCTTGATCCGGTTGCGGCGGGGCACGTCGGACTGCCTCTCTTCCGGGGGCTCGAAGTCGTTCCAGCCTACGGGTGTCGATCCCTCTCCCGGGCCCCTATCACGGCTTCGGCCGACCGTCCGACGTTTTTGCCGAGATCCACCCGATCATCGGGGAAATTCGGGGTTCAGCGTGCCATTGGCACATGACATCGGATACCCACGAGGGGACAGGCGGGGCCCGCAGACCCTGCGTGCACCCGAGGAGGCCCCCAGGATGACCAAGACCAGCCCCCGCGCCGAGACCCGTCGGCCCGTCGGCGTACGCCCGCCCGCCCCCGGCCCGACGCTGACCTCCGTCCCGCCGCTGACCGCCGTCGCGGGCGAGCCGCTGACCGCCGCACAGCGCACCGGCGCACTGCCGCCGGACACCGCGCCGGTACGGGTCGGCGCCTTCCTGCTGTCCGCCCAGTTCCCCGGGCAGAGCCACGGCGAGGCGCTGGAGCGCACCGTCCGAGCCTCCGTCGAGGCCGAACGCGCGGGCCTGGACAGCGTCTGGCTGGCCGAGCACCACTTCGTCCCGTACGGGGTCTGCCCGAACGCCGCGACCCTCGCGGCGCTGCTGCTCGGCCGCACCCGCCGGATCGGCATCGGAACGGCCGTCAGCGTGCTCTCCACCAGCCACCCGGTGGCGCTCGGCGAGCAGGCCGCACTGCTGCACCTCACCTCCGGCGGGCGCTTCACGCTCGGAGTGGGCCGCGGCGGGCCGTGGATCGACCTGGACGTGTTCGGCAGCGGCGTGGACGCCTTCGAGAACGGCTTCCCGGAGCGGCTCGACCTGCTGCTGCGCTGGCTGCGCGGCTCCCGGGTGGGCGCGGACGGCCCGCAGTTCTCCTTCCCCGAGGTGCCGGTGGTGCCGCAGGCCACCGAATCGCTGCGCCGCCCGGGCCTGAGCAGCTGGCTCGGTCTGGACGACCCGTCCGGCCCGGTGCGCTTCCCGCGCCAGCGCCAGGACACCGAGGGCCTGGGCGAGGAACTCACCACCGCCGGACGGCCGGTGGCCGGCCCGCCGGTGGTGGTCGCCTGCACCTCCCCGGGCGGGGTGAAGCTGGCCGCCGAACGCGGCCTGCCGATGCTGCTCGGCATGCACTCCGGCGACGACGACAAGCTGCGGATGCTGGAGCTCTACCGCACCGCCTGGCTGGCCGCCGGGCGCGGCGAGGAGCAGCTGCGCCGGGTGACCCGCCAGCACGTCGCGGCCGGGGTGGCCCAAGTGGACGACCGCACCTCGGCCGCCCGGGCCACCCTGCTGAACGCGATGCCCGGCTGGTTCGAGTACGGGCTGGGTGCCCACCGCACCGTGGACGGCCGCGAGCGCAAGATGCGCGACCCGCACCAGTACACCGAACTCCTCTGCGACCTGCACGCGGTGGGCACCCCGAAGCAGTGCGCCGACCGGCTGCTGGCCACCGCCGAGCGCACCGGCATCCGGCGGTTCGCCCTGCTCGCGGAGGGCAGCGGCGACCGCGAGGCGACCCTGAACAACATCGCCCGGCTGGGCTCCGAGGTGCTGCCGCAGCTGAGTTGACGCCGCAGCTGAGTCGAGGGGGCGCCCCGGTCCCGGGCCGCCACCCCTCCCCCCGCGCACCGGGGGACGGGGCGGCCGGAACCGGCCGGGTCAGCAGTCCCGCAGCTCCTCGGACTGGTTGAGCAGCTGCTCCCGGACGGAGGTGAAGCGGTCGTACCGTGCCTCGTTGGCCGTCGACGGCAGGAACACCGCCACCCGGTGACAGTTCTGGAACGCCAGCCGGACCCCGAAGTGGCGCTGCAGGGCGCCCCGGATGGCATCGCTGGCCAGGGCGCGCAGCAGCTGGCCGCGGGCCTGCTCGCTGGGCGGCGGCACCTGGTTGTCGGCGAAGTCGGTGCCGTCGACCTTCGCCTGGGCGACCAACGAGCTGATCAGGTCCCAGGCGTACGGCAACGAGACGCGGACGCAGTCGACGAATTCCCGCTCGTCGACCTCGCCCCGCTCGGCCTTTTCCAGCAGGGCCGGTGAGACGTCGAGCGACATGGATTCTCCTCTCGCGGTCCACCCGCGCGGCGCCCGGGTGGTCATGCGTAGTCCAAGCTCACAGTGGGCGAAATCGCAGGTGATGTCCGGAACACCGTGGGACGGGGAGTTTCCGGCACCTTTGCGAAGGCGGCGGCGCCACGGGACGTGACGTCCTGAACACCGACCGCGTCAGAACAGCGTGGCAGTCAACGGCGGGGCAGGCTGGTCATTCCTAGGGATTGCTCCGGAAATAAGCCGTGGTACACCAGATTGGCCTGATCCCGTTGGATCGTTCATCTGAAGTCTCCATCCCCGTTGACAGCGACCCCGCATCCGTACCGTCACACACCGTAGCGGCCCGAGGGGGGCGTACGCCAGAGCGCGGGGGAGCGGCGGCGGGCCCGCCGAACCTCCATGTTCGCGGGGTTCGCGCTTTCTTCACCCGGTCGTCTCGGAATCGCATCAACTGGCCCCGGTGGGCTAGCGTGGTCGACCGTGCGTCTCGTAATTGCCCGCTGCTCAGTCGACTATGCCGGTCGGCTCTCCGCCCATCTGCCCTCCGCCACCAGGCTGATCCTGGTCAAGGCCGACGGCAGCGTCAGCATCCACGCCGACGACCGCGCCTACAAGCCGCTCAACTGGATGTCCCCGCCGTGCGTCCTCAAGGAGGCCGACGGGGTCTGGACGGTGGAGAACAAGGCCGGCGAGAAGCTCATCATCACGCTGGAGGAGGTGCTGCACGACTCCTCCCACGAACTCGGGGTGGACCCGGGCCTGATCAAGGACGGCGTCGAGGCGCACCTCCAGGAGCTGCTCGCGGACCGGATGGAGGTGCTCGGCGCCGGCTGGTCGCTGATCCGCCGCGAGTACCCGACCGCGATCGGCCCGGTCGACATCCTCTGCCGCGACTCCGACGGTGCCACGGTCGCCGTCGAGATCAAGCGCCGCGGCGAGATCGACGGTGTCGAACAGCTGACCCGCTACCTCGAACTCCTCAACCGGGACCCGCTGTTGGCCCCGGTCAAGGGCGTCTTCGCCGCGCAGGAGATCAAGCCCCAGGCCCGCGTGCTGGCCACCGACCGGGGCATCGGCTGCGTGGTCCTGGACTACGACGAGCTGCGCGGCATCGACGACGACAAGCTCAAGCTGTTCTGACCGGTCAGGTCTTCGCCGGAGGAGTCGTCGGCGCCGCGGAGGTGCTCGTCGGTGACGGGGTCGGTGGCGTCGCGGTCGGCGTGCTCGGGGAGATCGTCGGGGACGCCGAACCATGGCTCGGCACCGACGGCTGCGAGGTCTGTGGCCCTGGCTGCTGAGGCTGCGGCTGTCCCGGTGCGGGCTGCTGCGGCTGTTCCGGAGCGGGCTGCCCCGGCTGCGGGGTCTGCGACCCGGTGGCCCCCGGCGAGGAGCTCGGCCGCTTCGACGGCGAGGCGCTCGGCGAGCGCGACGCGCTGCCGCTCGCCGAGGGCCCCGGGCTGGTGGTCTCCGTCCCCGCCGGGCCGCCCGGCTCGGTGCCGCCGGTCCCGGCCGTGCCCGGGCTGTTGTCGGCGGACGGCTTCGGCATCGGCGCGTTGCCGGTGTCGCCGACCTCGTCCAGCCGCCCGTGCGGGTCGTTCCCCTTGTGCTCGTCCGGCCCGGTGATGTTCATCGCCACCGCCGTCCCGAGCACCCCGAAGGTGAGCACGGCCGCCGAGGCCACCACCACCCGGCGCCGCTTCCCGGCGCGGGCCTTCAGCCCGGCCGGCACCCGAGCGGCGATCTTGCGGATCACCGGCCCCCGGCCCGGCGCCGCCGCGGCGGGCGCGGCGGTCGGCAGCTGCCGGCCGTCGGCGCGCAGCAGGTCGACCATCCGGCGCGCGGCGGCGACCCCGCGCTGCTCCCCGGCGGTGGACCGCAGGGTGAGCGCGGTCTCCAGTTCGGCGAGCGCCCGCGAGGGCTGCTGGAGGCAGATCGCGTGCACGCCCGCCTCGTGGTGGAACCAGGCCTGGTCGACCGTCGAGCCGGTCCGCCGGGCCGCCTCCAGGCCCAGCTCCAGCACCCGCTCCCAGGCGCCCCAGCGCAGCGACAGCGCCAGTGCGGGCGCCGCCGCCCGGGCCAGTCGGATCACCGCCTCGTGCCGCCCGGCCGTCCGGTCGGCGAGCAGCACCCCGATCAGCACCTCGGCCTCGGCGGCGATCTGCGCCAGCGACACCGAGCTGTGCCCGACCCACCAGGCGAAGTGCTGGGCGGCGCCGTCGACGCAGCCGCGGGCCGGCCAGTGCGGGGCGAGCAGTTCGAGTGCGCCGGCGGTGAGCCGGTGGTGCCCGCCGATGGACACCGCGAGCCCGGCGTCGGCGAGTTCGGCCAGTGCGCTCTCGCCCTGGCCGACGTCGATCAGCGCGGGCAGGTGCGGCGCGGTGGGGCACTCGCCGCCGAGTGCGACGGCCAGCCGCAGCACGGCCTGCGCGGGCTCGCTGAGCCCCTCGGCGAGCCGGACCGCGGGCGAGGCCGTCTCGGCGACGGAGGGCAGCGGTACGGTGCGCCGCAGCGCGTCCTCCCGGATCGCCGGGTCGGGGTCGCGGACGGGCTCGTCGACCGCGCCGAAGACGTCCCGCCGGTCCTCCTCGGCGGCGACCAGCGCGTCCACCGAGACGTCCCGCTGGCGCAGCAGCGCGGCGGCCTGGACGAAGCGCAGCGGCAGCCCCTCGGACTCGAACCAGAGGTCGACCGCCCAGGCCTTCTCTGCGACGTCCAGGGGCCGCCCGGCCAGCCGGGCGGTGAGGGCGAGGCAGGCGGCCCGGGACAGCCCGGGGACGAGGTGGTCCCGCAGCCGGGAGTCGGCCGGTAGCGGCGGGCTGTCGGGGGCGACCGAGATCAGGAAGGCGCAGCCGGGGGCGGCGGCGAGCAGCTCCTCCAGCTCGGCGCCGGTCGGCTCGGCCTCGTCGATCACGACGATCGCGCCGACCCCGGCGAGGTGGCCGGCCAATTGCCCCGGGTCGGGCCGGAAGCCGGGGGCGTGGTGGGTGGCCGCGAAGAGGTCCTGGAGCAGGTCGGCGGCGGTGCGGCGGTGTCCGCAGAGCTGGACGACGCCGCCGGGGGCGAGGTCGGCGGCGGCCTCGGCGACGGCGGACAGCAGGGTGCTGCGGCCGGAGCCGGCCTGGCCGACCAGGCGTATCGAGCGGCGCTCGGCGAGCAGGCCGAGCAGTTCGGCGATGTCGGCCTCGCGGTCGAGCAGCGGCAGGTCGGTGGGCCCGGCGCCGAGGGCGAGCGGGCCGACGGCGCGGCCGACGCCGCCGACCGGGCCGCGGGCGGGCTCGCTGCGTTCGATCCGGCGCGGGCGGGGCCGCCACTCCTCCGGGCAGGGCCTGGCCTCGGAGCCGTCCGGGGCGCCGACGCCGACCAGCAGGCCGCCGGAGACCAGTTCGCCGCCGCGGGTGCGGGCGGCCTCCTGCCGGAACTCCCCGGATGGCTGTGCCACGTTCTGCTCCGCATCGTGGTCGGCCGCCGGCGCCCCGCGCCGGCCGGCACACGTTCGGTCGCGGCCGCGGGCGGGCTGTGGGCAGCCGGCCCCGGGCGGCCGTCATCTGACGGGCAGACTCTCGCACATCCGGGCCCGCCCGTGCAGCGCGGTCCCGGTGCGGGGAAGGTGAAGGCCGAAACGGCCCAGGCGAGGGGCCTGGCGGGCGCTCGGGCCCGGGAGTCCTAGATGACGTGCGCTTCGGCGATGCCGCCGTCGACGGCCAGGATGCGGTGCAGCTTGGTGGCCACCAGCAGCCGCTGGAGCTGCGCGGGGACGGAGCGCAGCACGAGCCGGCGGCCGATCCGGCCGGCCCGCCGGTGGGTGCCCATGATCACGCCGAGGCCGGTGGCGTCCCAGAACTCCAGTCGGGCGAGGTCGAGCACGAGGTCACCGAGACCGCCGTCCACGGCCCGGTGCAGCTGGGCCCGGGCGTCGGCGGCGGTGCGCACGTCGAGGCGGCCTTCGATGGCCAGCGCCGTGTGGTCGCCGGTGATGCGCATGCTCTCCTCCTTCGCCTGGGCGGCCTGGTCGGGGGTGGGTCCGGCCCCGGCCGGGCCGGGCCGGGAGGCGGGGTGGCCCCCGGATCGGGTGGATCGGGGTGGGCGGCCCGGGCGGAACGCCTGTGACGGCACGGCTCGCGCCCGGTCCCGGTCGCACTGCCGGGCTCCCTCATCTGACGGTGGAGCAGCGCCGCAGGTTGCTGGTTTCCGCCCTGTTCTGAAGCAACTTCACTCGTCCGAGGGAATATACGCAGGAACTCTCCACACCTATGCTCGATTACCGCCCAAATCACCCGTCTGCGGCACCCAGCGTGAGGAAACTCACCCGCCCCGGCGCAGCGGGCCGTACGACGCCCCGGTCGCACGGCCCACCAGGTCGTTCAGCCCCGACGGCTCACTTGCCCTCGTACGGGTAGAAGCCGCGGCCGCTCTTGCGGCCGAGGTCGCCGGCGGTGACCATCCGGGCCATGATCTCCGGGGCGGCGAACTTCTCGTCCTGGGTCTCGGTGTAGATGTTGCGGGCGGCGTGCAGCAGGATGTCCACGCCGGTGAGGTCGGCGGTCTGCAGCGGGCCCATCGCGTGGCCGAAGCCGAGGCGGCAGGCGGTGTCGATGTCCTCGGCGGTCGCCACGCCCGACTCGTACAGGCGGGCGGCCTCGACGACCAGCGCGGTGATCAGGCGGGTGGTGATGAAGCCGGCCACGTCGCGGTTGACCACCACGACCTCCTTGCCGACGCCCTCGGCGTAGGCGCGGGCGGCGGCCAGCGTCTCGTCGCTGGTCTTGTAGCCGCGGACCAGCTCGACCAGCTTCATCATCGGGACCGGCGAGAAGAAGTGGACGCCGACGACCGACTCGGGGCGCCGGGTGACGGCGGCGATCCGGGTGATCGGGATGGCGGAGGTGTTGGAGGCCAGCACGGCGCCGTCCTTGGCGAGCTTGTCCAGCTCGCGGAAGACGCCCTCCTTGACCTCCAGGTTCTCGAACACGGCCTCGACCACGATGTCGGCCTCGGCGACGGCGCCCAGGTCGGTGGTGGTGGTGATCCGGCCCAGCGCGGCCTCGGCGTCCTCGGCGCTCAGCTTGCCCTTGGAGACGAACTTCTCGTACGAGGCGCGGATGCCCGCGAGGCCGCGCTGCAGCGCCTCCTCGGTCACGTCCCGCAGCACCACCGGGTGGCCGGCCTGCGCGGACACCTGGGCGATGCCGGCGCCCATCAGGCCGGCACCGATCACGGCGATCTGCTTGCTGGACGCATTGCTCATGGCTGGGTCTCCCGATGCCGTCGCCGCCCTGCGGGCGGGCCCTGAAGGCGGCTCAGGGCAGGGATCACCGCCAGAAGCCGCATCGCTCGATTTCTCCCGCCTCGCTGGCGCTCGGCGGTCGCTCTCGCGAAGCTCACAGTGTCAATTCGTTCGCTCGCTCCGCTCGCTCACGCGGACTCTAATGCCCAAATCCCCCGTGCAATAGCAATCGGGAGTGTGATCTGCAACCGACGTGGTCAGCTGATCAGGATGCTGGTCAGATGGTCAGTCCGAGGTCCTGGGCCAGGATCGCCGCCTGCACCCGGCTGCGCAGCCGCAGCTTCGCCAGGATCCGGCTGACGTGGGTCTTCGTGGTCGCCTCCGCCATCTCCAGCCGGGCCGCGATCTCCCCGTTGGACATCCCGGCCCCGACGCAGGCCAGCACCTCCCGCTCGCGCCCGGTCAGCCCCGCGACCGCCGCCCGGGCCTCCGGGCCGACCGGCCGTTCCGGGCGGGCGAAGGCGCCGATCAGCCGCCTGGTCACCGAGGGCGCCAGCATGCCGTCGCCGCGCGCAACCGTCCGGATGCCCTCGACCAGGGTGTCCGCCTCCAGGTCCTTGAGCAGGAACCCGGCCGCACCGGCCCGCAGCGCGCCGTAGACGTACTCGTCCAGGTCGAAGGTGGTCAGCACGAGCACCTGGGCGGCCCCGGCGGCGACCACCTGCCGGGTCGCCGAGACGCCGTCCAACCGGGGCATCTGCACGTCCATCAGCACCACGTCGGGCCGCAGCTCCAGCGCCAGCCGGACGGCCTCCTCCCCGTCCGCGGCCTGCCCGACCACCTCGAACTCGGGCTCGGCGCGCAGGATCATCACCAGCGCGGCCCGCACCGCCGCCTGGTCCTCGGCCACCAGCACCCGGATCGTCATGCCCGTCCTCCCTCGCTCTCCCGGCCGCGCGGCAGCACCGCGCGCACGCTCCAGTACCCGTCCCGCGGCCCGGCCTCGAAGCTGCCGCCGAGCAGCCCGGCCCGCTCCGACATGCCCACCAGCCCGGCCCGGGCGCCGGGCAGTTCGCGGCCCGGCTCGCCGCGGTACGGGCTGTCGACGCCGATCCACAGCTCCTCGGGGCCGAACTCCAGCCGCACCGCGACCAGTCCGGGCCCGGCGTGCTTGAGCGCGTTGGTCAGCGACTCCTGCACGATCCGGTACGCGGCCAGCCCGACCGGCACCGGGACGGCACCGTGCTCCCCCAGCTCGGTCAACTCGAACTCCAGCCCGACGTCCTGCCCGGCCGCCCGGGCCTTGGCCAACAGGGCGTCCACCGCGGCCAGGTCGGGCGCCGCGTACGACTCATCGGCCTCTCCGCCGCCGCTGTCCCGAAGCAGTCCGATCATGCGACGCATTTCGGCCAATCCCTGGACGCTGTTCTCCCGGATCACCGCCAGCACCTCGACCAGCGGATCGTCCGCGGCCAACTCCCGCCGCCGGGCGACCGACTGCGCGCCGGTGGCGTGGATCGCGATCGCCGACAGGTGGTTGGCCACCACGTCGTGCAACTCCCGTGCCATCCGGGCCCGTTCGGCGCCGACCGCCTCGCGCCGGTCCATCTCCGAGAGCAGCGCGGTCTGTTCGGCCCGCAGCCGCTCGCTCTCCGCCTCCTGCCGGTGCTTGCGCACCAACTCGCCGGTCCACACCGGCGCCAGGAACACCAGCGAGCTGACCACCACGATCAGCAGTCCCGCGGACGTCCCGGCCACGTACCAGACCAGGCTGGAGAGCACCAGCACGGTCGACCCGCCGGTCAGGTGCAGCACCCGCGACATCCGGCTGCCGCCGTAGAGCACCGCCGCGTACAGCAGGTCGGTGTACATGATCGTCGTCGCCAGCAGGCTCCCCGCGAACACGCTCCCCGCGAACGCCAGCCCACCCAGCGACACCGCGAGCACCGGCCGGGTGCGCCGGACCAGCTCCAGCCCGGCCATCGCCAGCAGCGGCAGCACCACCGCCCAGAGCGGCACCCGCCCGGCCCGGTCGTAGACCCTGAAGACGATCAGCACCGACCCGCCGAGCAGCCCGCTCAGGGCGATCAGCCGGTCCAGTTGGCGCGGGGGGAGGGAGGGTGCGAGCACGCCCCCATCTCACCATCCCCGGCGGCCCGCCCGGCTCCGGTCCACGGAGGAGTCCGCTACATCGAAAGGCGCAGGCCAGGACGGCACCGCACGACGACGACACCGGCACGCCCGCACACGAGGCTGGAAGCACAGCCGAACGACCGGGAGCAGAACGTGATCGTCACCCTCATCGTCGCGGCCGAGATCTCCTGGTGGATCGTGCTCGGCCTCGCCCTCTCCGCCCGTTACCTGCTGCGGTGGCGCCGCACCAGCACCGCGCTGCTGGTCGGCCTGCCGGTGGTGGACCTGGTGCTGTACACACTCACCGTGCTCAACCTGCGCGGCGGCGCCGAGGCGAACTGGATGCACGCGCTGGCCGCGAGCTACGCCGGGTTCTCGGTCGGCTACGGCCCCTCGCTGGTGGCCTGGGCTGACAGGCACTTCCTGCACCGCTTCGCCGGCGGCCCCAAGCCCCCGCCCTCCCCCAAGTACGGCCCGGAGCGCACCGCCCACGAGTGGCAGATCGCCATGCGGACGGTCGTGTCGGCCGTGATCACCCTGACCCTGATCACCCTGCTCGTCCCGCTCTCCGCGGGCTCCGCGCACTTCGGCACCTTCGTCCAGTGGTACTGGAAGCTGGGCATCGCGGCCGTGGTCAACGTGATCGTGGCCGGCTGCTACTCGATCTGGCCCAAGGAGCCGCCGGCCGACGCCGCCGTGGTGGACGACCGGATCGACGAGAAGTCCGGCCGCTAGCGGTTCTCCCCCGGCACCCAGAGCACGTCACCGCGCTCCTTGTTGGCCACCCGGGCCAGGATGAACAGCAGGTCGGACAGCCGGTTGAGGTACTTCGCGGTCAGCGGGTTGACGGTGTCCCCGTGCTCGGCGATCGCCGCCCAGGTGGAGCGCTCGGCCCGCCGCACCACCGTGCAGGCCAGGTGCAGGTTGGCCGCGCCGGGCGTGCCACCGGGCAGGATGAAGCTGCGCAGCTTCTCCACCTGCTCCAGGTAATGGTCGCAGTCCCCCTCCAGCCGGTCGATGTAGGACTGCAGCACCCGCAGCGGCGGGTATTTCGGGTCCTCGACCACGGGCGTGGACAGGTCGGCGCCGACGTCGAACAGGTCGTTCTGGACCCGGACGAGCACGGCCGCCACGTCCTCGGGCAGCGCTCCGACCGCGAGGGCCACCCCGATGGCCGCGTTCGCCTCGTTGGCGTCGGCGTACGCCATCAGCCGAGGGTCGGTCTTGGTGGTCCGGCTCATGTCGCCGAGCGCGGTGCTGCCGTCGTCCCCGGTACGGGTGTAGATGCGCGTCAGATTGACCATGCCGCCACCCTAGCCGCCCAGGTTAGGCGACGTTGACCCTCTGCCCCGGCGGGGCCGCCTCCAGCCAGGCCAG
Source organism: Kitasatospora sp. NPDC053057 (assembly GCF_044546945.1). Classification (NCBI taxonomy): domain Bacteria; kingdom Bacillati; phylum Actinomycetota; class Actinomycetes; order Kitasatosporales; family Streptomycetaceae; genus Kitasatospora; species Kitasatospora sp. NPDC053057. The sequence goes on from NZ_JBITZP010000006.1 coordinate 134,548, forward strand.
GAAGCCGGTGAGCGCGTCCTCGCTCATCGCCAGCTCCAGCGGCGCCCCGTTGTGCAGGCAGCGCAGCACCACCGAGCCGGAGAGCAGCGCCAGCTCCTCCTGGCCCTCCGGGTAGCGCCGGCCGAGCACCTCGATCTCCCGGCGGGGCAGCACCTTGCGCGGGCGCGGGGCGTACGAGAAGACCCGGAACCACTCGATCGAGTCGCCGCTGTACCGGCCGATACCAAAAACCCACCCCTTGCCGTCGGTCGGGGGGACCGGGGCTGAGGTGGGTTTGCCGTTCTCGTCGAGGTCGGGCTGCGTCGAGGCGTCGGCGGGCATTTTGAGCCGGTAACTGCAGTCGAACGTGCCGCCGACCCGCTGGATCAGGCGGCGGCGTACGGCGAAGGCCATCAGGCCGATCACTCCCAGCGCCACGACCGCCGCACACACCACAAGCGCGAGGACCATGCTCACCTACCTCCTCGCTACCCGCGTTCCCCGTTACGGTCGTACCAGACGACCGCGCTGACCTACCAACTACGACGACAGTCCCGGGGTCACGCTCGCGCGTCCCCGGGACCGTCGGTCGACCCCGCCAAGTCGGGGTCCGGCACACTCAGGCGTGGGCCTTGAGGCCGCGCGCCGCGAACAGCCGGACCTCGGCACGCCGCTCGGCGTGCGCGTCCAGGTCCGACTTGGCCTGCTCCAGTGCGCGCTCGGCACGCGCGACGTCGATCTCGTCCGCCAGCTCGGCGATCTCCGCGAGCAGAGACAGCTTGTTGTCGGCGAAGGAGATGAAGCCGCCGTGCACCGCGGCGATGACGGTGCCGCCGTCCACCGTGCGGATGGTGACCGGGCCGGTCTCCAGCACGCTCAGCACCGGGGTGTGGCCCGGCATGATGCCGGTGTCACCGGAGGCCGTACGGGCGACGACGATGGTGGCCGCACCGGACCACACCTTGCGGTCGGCTGCGACCAGCTCGACGTGCAGCTCAGCCAACGTGGGCTCCTAGGCTCATGCAACGCCCGATTACTCGGGAGTTTCGGTAAGAATAACGGCCCCGCGCCTCCGGCATGAAACCGGCGGCACGGATTTGACCGGAATCACAGCCGATGTGCCGCGAGGGGTGGTCCCCAGGCTCGGGGGCCACCCCTCACGGTCACTCAGCTGCTACCGGCCGCGATTACTTCTTCGCCAGCTCGGCGGCGTTCTTCTCGAGGTCCTCGATGCCACCGCACATGAAGAAGGCCTGCTCCGGGACGGAGTCGTACTTGCCGTCGGCGATCGAGTTGAAGGCCTCGATGGTCTCCGACAGCGGCACGGTCGAGCCCTCGACACCGGTGAACTGCTTCGCCACGTAGGTGTTCTGCGAGAGGAAGCGCTCGATGCGACGGGCGCGGTGCACCGTGATCTTGTCCTCTTCGGACAGCTCGTCCATACCGAGGATGGCGATGATGTCCTGGAGGTCCTTGTACTTCTGCAGGATCCCCTTGATACGGAGGGCCGTGTCGTAGTGGGTCTGCGCGATGTACCGCGGGTCGAGGATGCGGGACGTGGAGTCCAGCGGGTCGACGGCCGGGTAGATGCCCTTCTCCGAGATCGGACGCGACAGAACGGTGGTCGCGTCCAGGTGGGCGAAGGTGGTGGCCGGGGCCGGGTCGGTCAGGTCGTCCGCGGGGACGTAGATCGCCTGCATCGAGGTGATCGAGTGACCGCGGGTCGAGGTGATGCGCTCCTGCAGGAGGCCCATCTCGTCGGCCAGGTTCGGCTGGTAGCCCACCGCGGAGGGCATGCGGCCGAGCAGGGTCGACACCTCGGAACCGGCCTGGGTGAACCGGAAGATGTTGTCGATGAAGAGGAGCACGTCCTGCTTCTCGACGTCACGGAAGTACTCCGCCATGGTCAGCGCGGACAGCGCGACGCGCAGACGGGTGCCCGGCGGCTCGTCCATCTGGCCGAAGACCAGCGCGGTCTTGTCCAGAACGCCCGAGTCGACCATCTCGTCGATGAGGTCGTTGCCCTCACGGGTGCGCTCGCCGACGCCGGCGAACACCGACACACCACCGAAGTTCTCGGCGACGCGGTAGATCATCTCCTGGATCAGAACGGTCTTGCCGACACCGGCACCACCGAACAGACCGATCTTGCCACCCTGGACGTACGGGGTGAGCAGGTCGATGACCTTGATGCCGGTCTCGAACATCTCGGTCTTGGACTCGAGGTCCTTGAAATCGGGGGCCTTGCGGTGGATCGGCCACCGGACCTCGACCTGGGAGTCGAACTCCGCCTGGTCGACGTTCAGCACGTCACCGAGGGCGTTGAAGACCTTGCCCTTGGTGATCTGGCCGACCGGCACGGAGATCGCGGCACCGGTGTCGGTGACCTGCGAACCGCGGACCAGGCCGTCGGTCGGCTGCATCGAGATGCCGCGGACCAGGCCGTCGCCGAGGTGCTGGGCGACCTCCAGGGTCAGGGTCTTCTTGCCCGAACCGTCGGGGTTCTCGACCTCGACGTGCAGGGCATTGAACATCTCCGGAATCGCGTCGACGGGGAACTCCACGTCGACGACCGGGCCGATGACCCGCGCGACGCGGCCCGTCGCCGTGGTCGGCTCAACAGTGGTGGTCATACTCATTCGCTCCCGCGGCTCGCGTCAGCGAGCGCGTTGGCGCCGCCGACGATCTCGCTGATTTCCTGGGTGATCTCGGCCTGACGGGCCGAGTTGGCAAGCCGCGTGAGCGACTTGATGAGCTCGCCGGCGTTGTCCGTCGCGCTCTTCATCGCGCGGCGGCGGGCGGCGTGCTCGGAAGCGGCCGACTGCAGCAGCGCGTTGTAGATCCGGCTCTCGACGTACCGCGGCAGCAGCGCGTCGAGGACGCCCTCCGCCGACGGCTCGAAGTCGTACAGCGGGAAGATCTCCGACTTGGCCGGCGTCTGGTCGCTGAGCTGGACCTCGTCCAGCTTCAGCGGCAGCAGCCGCGCCTCCACCGCGTCCTGCGTCAGCATGGACACGAACTCGGTCGAGACCACGTGGAGTTCGTCCACGCCGCCGTCCTCGGTCGTGAAGGCCTCGATCAGCTCGGCCGCCACCGTCTTCGCGTCGCCGTAGGTCGGCTTGTCCGAGAAGCCCGTCCACGAGTTCCCCACCGCCAGGTTGCGGAAGGTGTAGTACGACAGACCCTTCCGACCGACGATGTAGGTCACGACGTCCTTGCCCTCGCCGCGCAGGCGCTCGGTGAGCGTCAGCGCGGCCTTGATGGCGTTGGACGAGTAACCGCCGGCCAGGCCGCGGTCCGCCGTGATCAGCAGGACGGCCGCGCGCGAGGCGTTCGGGTTCTCGGTGGTGAGCGGGTGCTTGGCGTTGGACCGGGTGGCCACCGCCGTCACCGCCCGGGTGAGCTCATCGGCGTACGGAGCGGAGGCCGCCACCGCGCGCTGCGCCTTGCCGATGCGCGCCGCGGAGATCATCTCCATCGCCTTGGTGATCTTCTTCGTCGCGGTGACAGAGCGGATCCGGCGCTTGTAGACCCGAAGCTGTGCTCCCATGGGTCGTTACGTCCTTTCCCTCGCTACCGGACTCAGGCCTGCTCGGAGAGCAGCTTGCCGTCGGCGGTCTGGTAACCCTGCTTGAAGGCCTCGATCGCGCCGGTCAGGGCGTCGACGGTGCCGTCGGCCAGCAGGCCGGTCTCGACGATGCCGGCCAGCAGGTCCTTGTGCTGCAGGCGGACGTGGTCGAGGAACTCGCGCTCGAAGCGGCGGATCTCGGCGACCGGGACGTCGTCCAGCTTGCCGGTGGTGCCGGCCCAGATGGAGACGACCTGCTCCTCGACCGGGAACGGCTGGTACTGGCCCTGCTTCAGCAGCTCGACCATGCGCGCACCGCGCTCCAGCTGGGCCTTGGAGGCCGCGTCCAGGTCGGAGCCGAAGCCGGCGAAGGCCTCCAGCTCACGGTACTGGGCGAGGTCCAGGCGCAGACGGCCGGCGACCGAGCGCATGGCCTTGATCTGGGCGGAGCCACCGACGCGGGAGACCGAGATACCGACGTTCACGGCCGGGCGGATGCCGGCGTTGAACAGGTCGGACTCCAGGAAGCACTGGCCGTCGGTGATGGAGATGACGTTGGTCGGGATGTACGCCGAGACGTCGTTGGCCTTGGTCTCGATGATCGGCAGACCGGTCATCGAGCCGCCGCCCAGGGCGTCGTTCAGCTTGGCGCAGCGCTCCAGCAGGCGGGAGTGCAGGTAGAAGACGTCACCCGGGTAGGCCTCGCGGCCCGGCGGGCGGCGCAGCAGCAGGGAGACGGAACGGTAGGCCTCGGCCTGCTTCGACAGGTCGTCGAAGATGATCAGGACGTGCTTGCCGTCGTACATCCACTCCTGGCCGATGGCCGAACCGGTGTACGGGGCGAGGTACTTGAAGCCGGCCGGGTCGGAGGCGGGAGCGGCCACGATGGTGGTGTACTCCAGCGCGCCGGCCTCCTCCAGGGCGCCGCGGACGGACGCGATGGTGGAGCCCTTCTGGCCCACGGCGACGTAGATGCAGCGGACCTGCTTCTCCGGGTCGCCCGAGCGCCAGTTGTCACGCTGGTTGATGATCGTGTCGACGGCCACCGCGGTCTTGCCGGTCTGGCGGTCGCCGATGATCAGCTGGCGCTGGCCGCGGCCGATCGGGGTCATCGCGTCGATGGCCTTGATGCCGGTCTGCAGCGGCTGCTTGACCGACTTGCGGGCCATGACACCGGGGGCCTGCAGCTCCAGGGCGCGACGGCCGCTGGCGGCGATGTCGCCGAGACCGTCGATCGGGTTGCCCAGCGGGTCCACGACGCGGCCGAGGTAGCCGTCGCCGACCGGAACCGAGAGGACCTCGCCCGTGCGGCGCACGGTCTGACCCTCCTCGATGCCGCCGAACTCACCGAGGACGACGACACCGATCTCGCGGGTGTCGAGGTTCAGCGCGAGGCCGAGCGTGCCGTCCTCGAACTTCAGCAGCTCGTTCGCCATGACCGAGGGCAGGCCCTCGACATGCGCGATGCCGTCCGCCGCGTCAGTGACCGTGCCGACCTCTTCCACAGAAGCGGCGTCCGGCTGGTACGACTGGACAAAGTCGGCCAGCGCGTCCCGGATCTCCTCCGGACGGATCGTAAGCTCCGCCATCAGGCTTCCCTGCTCTCCTAGTTTGCGATCCTCGGCCCGCCATTGAGGGCCGCAAGTACTCGACTCTCGGCCGGGTCGTATGAACCGGCCGTACGTTTTGCCGACTCCTTGGGGAGCCGGTTTCCCGACCGAGGGTCGGATTTGCTGCTCTGTTTGCTCAGCCTTCGAGCGACTGGCGAGCGCCTTCGAGGCGGCTCGACACGGTGCCGTCGATGATCTCGTCGCCGATCTGCACCCGGACACCACCGACGACCTCGGGGTCGACGTCGATGTTCAGGTGGACCTGGCGGCCGTACATCCGACCCAGAGCACCGGCGAGGCGCTCCTTGTGGGCGTCCGACAGCGGCACCGCGCTGGTGACCAGGGCCACCATGCGGTCGCGGCGCGCGGCGGCGAGCTTCGAGTAGGACTCGAGGCCCTGCTCCAGGCTACGGCCACGCGGCGCGTTGACGAGGGCGGTGACCAGCCGGACGGTGCCGGCGTTGGCGCGGCCGCCCAGCAGCTTGTCGACCAGCTGGGCCTTCGCGGCCGCACCGGCCTTCGGCTCGGTCAGCGCGGCGCGCAGCTCGTGCGAACCGCTCACCACCCGGCCGAAGCGGAACAGCTCGTCCTCGACGTCGTCCAGGGCGCCGGCCTTGTCCGCGGCGATGACCTCGGCGTAGGCGGCGAGCTCCTCGGCCGCGTCCACCAGGTCGCGCGAGCCCGACCAGCGGGAGCGGACCAGGCCGGAGACCAGGTCCACGGTCTCGCCGGAGACCTGACCGGTCAGCAGCGAGGTGACCAGCTGGGCCTTGTCCTGGCCCGACCGGGACGGGTCGGTCAGGACGCGGCGCAGCGACACCTCACGGTCCAGCACGGCCGTGACGGCGGTGAGCTCCTCGGCGAGCTTGGCCGCGTCCACCGAGGTGGAGTCGGTCAGGCTGTCGAGGTTCTGCCGACCGGCGGCAAGCGCCTCGCGGCTGGCGCCGATCACTTGGCCGCACCCTGAGCAACGGTGGCCTTGGCCTCCAGCTCGTCCAGGAAGCGGTCGATCACGCCGCTCTGCCGGGCGGAGTCCTCCAGGGACTCACCCACGATGCGGGAAGCCAGCTGGGTGGCCAGCGAACCCACGTCCTGGCGCAGGGCGGCAGTCGCCTGCTTCTTGTCGGCTTCGATCTGGGCGTGACCGGCGGCGACGATGGCCTCGCGCTGACGCTGGCCCTCCTCGCGCATCTCGGCGAGCTGGGCGGCACCCTGCTCGCGAGCCTGCTCGACGATCCGGGCAGCCTCGTGGCGCGCCTCGGAGAGCTCGGCGCGGTACTGCTCAAGCAGGGCCTGGGCCTCGGCCTGAGCGGCCTCGGCGCGCTCCATGCCGCCTTCGATGGCGTCCCGGCGCTCCGACAGCACCTTCTCGATGCTGGGGAGGAGCTTCTTGCCGAGCAGACCGAAGACGATGAAGAAGCAGAGCAGGCCGATGATGACCTCGGGCCACGCGGGAAGCAGGGGGTTCATCTTCTCCCCCTCTTCCGCGAGCTGAGCCGCGAAACTCATATCTGGACCTTCCTCGAAAGGGTCTAACGGCGGGGAATTACTTGCCGGCGCCGAAGACGAACGGCATGACGATGCCGATGAGGGCGAGCGCCTCGGTCAGCGCGAAGCCGATGAACATGTTGGAGCGGATCAGGCCGGCAGCCTCGGGCTGACGGGCCATGGCCTGGACACCGTTACCGAAGATGAGACCAACACCGATGCCGGGGCCGATCGCGGCGAGGCCGTAACCGATCGAGGCGACGGAACCGTAGACCTCAGCGAGGTTCTGCATTTCAGCTTGTCCTTTGCGGGGTGGTGGACCGGTGGTGGTTGGCCACCGGGCGTTCGGGAGGGGTGGCAGCCGAGGCTGCGAGGCTCAGTGCGCTTCTTCCAGAGCACCGGCGATGTAGCTGCTGGCCAGCATCACGAAGATGTAGGCCTGCAGGAACTGGACCAGCAACTCGAAGGCGGTCAGGCCGACGGCGACCACGAAGGAGGCCGAGCCGTAGAGCGCGCCCAGGGTCGGGCTGAGCAGGTACCAGGAGGCGATGGAGAACATCACGATCAGCAGGTGGCCGGCGAACATGTTCGCGAAGGCTCGGACCGCGAGCGTGAAGGGGCGCACGAAGATGTTCGAGAAGAACTCGATCGGCACCAGGATGAACATGACCCAGCCGGGGATGCCCGACGGCCAGCAGAGGTTCTTCAGACCGCCGACGAAGCCGTGCTTCTTGAAGGTCAGCGTCATGTAGGTGATCCACACGACCGCGGCCAGACCGGCCGGGAACGCGATCGACGCCGTCACCGGGAACTGCGCGAACGGGATGATCGACATGATGTTCATCAACCAGACGAAGAAGAACATCGAGACCAGCATCGGGACGTACTTCTCGCCCTTCTTGCCGATCGTCTCCATCACGATGGAGCGCTTGACGAAGTCGTAGCCGATCTCACCGACCAGCTGCAGCTTGCCGGGAACCAGGCGCGGCTTGGCGAAGGCGGCCCAGAAGAACACGACCACCAGCAGCGCGACGATGATCGACAGCAGCATCGGCTTGTTGAAGTCGATGCCACCGACCGAGAAGATCGGCTTGAACTGGAACTCGTTCAGACCCGGGGCCGGGAAGCCGCAGCCAGCGTCCCCGAAGTGGCAACCGCCTGAGGCGAGGGGCGTGAGTTCAGCACTCACCACGGACTCCTTCGTCGTGACGCATGATTACGGCAACCTCGGTGTGTCGGCGTGGCCTGCGACCACGGAGCGGCACTGGAACTTGATGGGTTTCTCGCCGACCCCGCCCGGCGGTGCGCTGCACCGCGGCGGGATCATCGAAGACTGCGCGGGTCCGGGGGGCGATCCGTCCAATGACCGGACAGACCTGGCCTCTTCCCGTACTCCGTTGTTGCGACGGACGATAGCAGCCCGTCAGCGCGGCATAAACACCGCCCCCCTCGTTGGGGGGACAGTCAGGCCTCGTCACGGTTGACGACCCTTGTCCGAGGGCTTGTCACCCTTGTTTTCCGAGGCGTTGGGGTCGACGTAGAAGGTCTTGGCCTTGAGCGCACCGCGCACCTGGAAGCCCGTCCAGACCAGGACGCAACCGATCAGCGTGAAGGCGAAGGCCTGACGGTTGAAGAGTTCGGTGTCCCTGAAGACCAGTAGGACGACCGCCACCAGCAGGATCTGCGTCATGTAGACCATGAGCGCCGCGGCCATCATGATGTGCGGGTTCGACCTGGTCAGCCGGTCGAGCGCGACCTGGCCGGAGGCGAAGAAGGCCATCACGAGCAGCGCACCGATGAGGGCGCCGAGCAGGCCCTTCCCGCCGGCGACGGCGAAGGAGATCGCCATGGCGATGATCCCGGCGACCGCAGTGGGAATCGCGGCGCCTCGGAGGATCCGGGCGTCGGTGGACGGCATGTCGGCAGCTCCGGCGGCATGTCGATGTGGCGGGGGACGGGCACAGATGGTGGCGGGGTGTCACCGGACCGAGTGGCCGCCGCCGGGCCGCCCGCGAGTGCGGCGGTCCCGTCGAGGGAGACCGACTGGGGACGGAAGTCCTCCACCTGTCAGGTCTTTCGGCGTGTTCTCGGTACTCGTGAACGGTATCACAAACTATTTGATGAGAGCTTTACCATGAATGTGTGGCCCCTGTCACACTGACGGCCCAGCGGTTCCGCCGTACGGGTGAGCCCATTTGACGGAGCGTCAACTCGGCCGTCACCGGCGGCCGGTGGCCTTGTGGTGGTCGGAGGGTGCGGACGAGCCCCGGCTGGCTTCACCGAGAAGTTGCTTGTCCTTTGCCGACAGTTCAGCCATCGGGGCGGCGGACGACCGCCGCCGGTACCGCGGCGGGACGAAGGACTGCACCGCCCGGGGGGCCCGCGGACGGAACCGCGGGGTCAGCAGCACCACCAGGCCGACCAGGCAGAGCCCGGCGAGGGTCAGCACCACCGTGCGGCCGGTGTTGGTCACCGAGAAGGCGACCGTGCCGAAGGCGATCAGCGCGGCCCAGAAGTACATGATCAGTACGGCGCGGCTGTGCGAGTGCCCGACCTGGAGCAGCCGGTGGTGCAGGTGGCGCTTGTCGGCGGCGAACGGGGACTGGCCGGCCCAGGTGCGGCGCACCACCGCGAGCAGCAGGTCGGCCAGCGGCAGCGCGATGACCGTCAGCGGCAGCAGCAGCGGGATGTAGATCGGCACCAGGGTGTGCACGGTGGCGGTCTGCGAACCGGTCTCGCTGTTGATCAGGTCCGGGTCGACGCGGCCGGTGATCGAGATCGCGGCGACGGCCAGCATCAGGCCCAGCATCATCGAGCCGGAGTCGCCCATGAAGATCCGCGCGGGGTGCATGTTGTGCGCCAGGAAGCCCAGGCACATGCCGATCAGCAGCACGCTGAACAGCACGGCGGGGGCCGCGTCGGTGATCGCGTAGCCGTACCAGAGCCGGTAGCTGTACAGGAAGAAGGCGATCGCGGCGATGCAGACCATGCCGCCCGCCAGGCCGTCCAGACCGTCGATGAAGTTCACCGCGTTGACCATGACGACGACCAGGGTCACCGAGATGACCATGCCCTGGGTCGGGCTCACCGCGACCGAGCCGACCCCGGGCACCGGGAGGCTGATCACCGTGACGCCCTGCCACACCATCACACCGGCGGCGATCATCTGGCCGCCGAGCTTCACCAGGGCGTCCACGCCCCACTTGTCGTCGAGCACACCCAGCAGGAACATGATCCCGGCGCCGGACAGCAGCGCGCGGATGTCACTCCCCCCGTTGAACACCTTGCTCAGGTTGTCCAGCTGCGAGGCGACCAGGATGCCCGCGCACAGCCCGCCGAACATCGCGATGCCGCCGAGCCGCGGAGTGGGCTCGCGGTGCACGTCGCGGGCGCGGACCGGGGGCATCGCGCCCGCCGCGATGGCGAACTTCCGGACCGGGCCGGTCAGCAGGTAGGTGACGGCGGCGGTGCAGAACAGCACCAGCAGATACTCACGCACCACTGGCCTCCTGCATCACTGTCGAACGGGGAGGTACCGAAGGTACTCCCCTGCCTTCCCGGGGTTCGAGGTGCGTCGCCACGGCACACACCTTATTGAGTCGGACGCCCGGGACGCGCATCGCGGTTCGCTCTCCCGGGTAAGAGAGCCGGATACCCGTCGGCGGCACCTCTCGACCGGTTCGCCCGCCGGCGCCCACTCACGCCCCTCAGCCCCGCTGTGCGAAGGCCGCCGCCAGCTCCCGGACCCGCTGCGCGACCGGCCCGGGCGCATCCCCGGACAGCAGCCGGGCGATCAGCGCGGCGATCTCGACCAGCTCCGCCACGCCCATCCCCTGGCTGGTCACGGTGCCCGTGCCCAGCCGGATCCCGGAGGCATCGGCGGCCGGCGCCGGGTCGTACGGCAGTGCGCACTTGCCGAGCAGCAGCCCGGCCGCGGCGCAGCGCCGTTCGGCCTCCGCGCCGGTCACGCCGAGCGGACTCACGTCGGCGGTCACCAGGTGGGTGTCGGTACCGCCCGTCAGAGGGCGCATTCCGGCCTCTGCGAGCCCCCTGGCGAGCGCCTGCGCCCCGGATACCGTCCGCTCCGCGTACGCCCGGTAGGCGGGCGTCCCGGCCTCCGCGAGGGCCACCGCCTTGCCGGCCACCTCGTTCATCGCCGCGCCGCCCTGGCTGAACGGGAACACCGCCCGGTCGATCCGCTCGGCCAGCTCCGCCGTGGACAGCAGCAGGCCCCCGCGCGGGCCGCGCAGCAGCTTGTGGGTGGCCGCCACCGTGACGTCCGCGTACGGCACCGGGGAGGGTGCCACTCCGGCCGCGACCAGGCCGGTGGTCTGCGCGACGGAGGCGATCAGATAGGCGTCCACCTCGTCGGCGATCTCCCGGAAGGCCGCCCAGTCCGGGTGCCGGGGGTGGGAGATCGAACCCGCCACGATGGCCTTGGGGCGGTGCAGCCGGGCCAGCTCGCGCACCTGGTCGAGGTCGATCAGGCCGTCGCTCTCGCGCACGCCGTAACCGGTGAAGGCGAACCAGCGGCCGGAGAAGTTGGCCCGTGAGCCGCAGCTGAGGTGGCCGCCGTGCTCCAGCGACATCGCCAGCACTCCGTCACCCGGCCGCAGCAGCGCCGCGTAGGCCGCCAGCATCGCCGAAGTCGCCGACCTGGGCTGGACGTTGGCGTGCGGGGCGGAGAACAGCTGGCGCGCCCGGTCGATCGCCAGCAGCTCCGCGGCGTCGGCCAGCGCGCAGCCGGTGTGGTGCCGGCGGCCGGGGTAGCCCTCGGCGTACTTGTCGATCAGCGGCCCGGTCAGCGCCGCCAGGACGGCCGGGCTGGTCAGGTTCTCCCCCGCCAGCAGCTGGATCGTCTCGGCGCGCCGCTCGGCCTCGGCGGCCAGCAGGTCGGCGATCTGCGGATCCGCCCGGTGCAGCGCTTCGGACGCCCACGGGCGCCCCCTCGTCGTCGCGGTCGAACCGGTCGCGGCATCGGTGACGGTCATGACAGGGCTCCCGGGCGCTGCAGGGACGGTCCACCCAGCGTAGGACCGTCTCGGCCACCCGGCTCGGCGGCGCAGGGCCGTTCGGCCCCAGGGCGGGCCCGAAGGGGGGCCTGGGCCCTAGCGGGGCGGCTGGACGCCGGTGAGCGCGGTGACCACCGGGTCGACCGCGTGGAATATCTCCTCGCCGCAGTTGCGGAACATGCCGATCGGGGCCCCGTACGGGTCGTCCACCTCGTCGGACTCCGGGGTCGCGGCCAGCAGCCAGCCGCGCAGCGCGGCGGCCGCCCGGACCAGGGCGCGGGCCCGCTCGGTGACGTCGGCGCCGCGGCGCGGGTCGGGCAGGGTGCCCGGGTCGATCGTCCGCACCAGGCGGGTGAACTCCTTCAGCGTGAAGGTGCGCAGCCCCGCCTCGTGGCCCATCGAGATCACCTGGGCGCGGTGGTCCAGGGTCGCGGTGAGCACCAGGTCGGCCTCGACCACGTGCTCGTCCAGCAACTCCCGGCCGGTGAAGCCGCCGCTGTCGGCGCCGTACTCGTTGAGCACGGTCGCGGCGTGGTCCTCCATCGGCGCGCCCACGTGGCCCCAGGTGCCGGCGCTCTCGACCAGGATCCGCCCGGCCACCCGGGGGCTGAGCCGGGTGTCCAGCTCACGCCGGGTGAGCCGCTCGGCTATCGGCGAGCGGCAGATGTTCCCGGTGCAGACGAAGAGGATCCGGAAGTGGTCCAGCGGCCTGGGCCCCACGCTCAGGTACGGCGCTATGCCGGGCCCGTCGTGGAGCGAGGCGGTGGGCGTCAACTTCCGGCCTCCAGGTCGGGGACGACCTCCCTCAGCTGCTCGATGCTGATCGCGCCGGCCCGCAACAGGACCGGCACCTTGCCGGTGACGTCGACGATGGACGAGGCGGTGGCGTGCTCGGCCTGCCCGCCGTCCAGGTAGACCGAGATCGCGTCGCCGAGCTGGGCCTGCGCCTCGTCGCAGGTCGCCGGGGACGGCCCGCCGGTCTTGTTGGCGCTGGAGACGGCGAGCGGGCCGGTGGTGTTCAGCAGCTCGATGGCGACCGGGTGCAGCGGCATCCGGACCGCGACGGTGCCGCGGGTCTCGCCGAGGTCCCAGCGCAGCGAGGGCTGGTGCCGGGCGACCAGGGTGAGGCCGCCGGGCCAGAAGGCGTCGACCAGCTCCCAGGCCTGCTCGGAGAAGTCGGTGACCAGGCCGTGCAGGGTGGTCGGCGAGCCGACCAGGACGGGCGAGGGCATGTTGCGGCCGCGGCCCTTGGCGGCCAGCAGCTCACCGACGGCCTCCGGGGAGAAGGCGTCCGCGCCGACACCGTAGAGGGTGTCGGTGGGCAGCACGACGAGTTCGCCGCGGCGGATGGCCGAGGCGGCCTCGCGCAGGCCGGTGGCGCGGTCCCCGGCGTCGGCACAGTCGTAGCGGCGGCTCATCGGTGCGGTCCCCTTCCGAAATGGCTCATGACGTTCACGGCAACAGCGGTCTTCACAGCGCGGCTTTGCGCGCGGTCGTGCTGCGTTGGATGTTCACAACCCGACCCTTCGGGCGGTTGTGCTGCGTTGGATGTTCACAACCCGACCCTTCGGGCGGTCGTGAAGCGCGGCCGGTTGTTCAGGTCGCGGTGGTCGGCGGTGTCCGTCCAGCCGCGTTCCTCGTTGAAGATCCACGGCACCTGGCCGCCCTGCTGGTCGGCGTGCTCGATCACCACCGCGCCACCCGGGCGCAGCAGTCGGGCGGCCACCCGCTCGATGCCGCGGATGGTGTCCAGGCCGTCCTCGCCGGAGAACAGGGACATCTGCGGGTCGTGGTCGCGGGCCTCGGGCGCGACGTACTCCCACTCGGTGAGCGGGATGTACGGCGGGTTGGAGATGACCAGGTCGAAGCGGCCGTCCCAGGAGCGGTCGTCCTCGAAGGCCTTGGTGGCGTCCCCGGCGTGCAGGGTGACCCTGGCCCGGTCCGGGCTGGCCTCGATGTTGCGCCGGGTGTACTCCAGCGCCCCCTCGTCGAGTTCGAAGGCGTGCACGGTGGAGCGCGGCAGTTCCTGGGCGAGGGCGAGCGCGATGGCGCCGGAGCCGGAACACAGGTCGACCACCAGCGGCTCGGCGACGTCCATGTCGCGCACCGCGTCTATCGCCCACTCGACGACCGACTCGGTCTCCGGCCGGGGCACGAACACCCCGGGGCCGACCTCCAGTTCGAGGTAGCGGAAGAACGCCCGCCCGGTGATGTGCTGCAGCGGCTCGCGGGCCTCGCGGCGCGAGACCGCCTCCCAGTAGCGGGCGTCGAAGTCGGCGTCCTTCACCGTGTGCAGCTGGCTGCGCTTGACGTGGTGGACGTAGGCGGCGAGTTCCTCCGCGTCGAAGCGCGGCGACGGCACGCCGGCCGCGGCCAACCGCTGGGTGGCCTGGGCCACCTCGGCGAGCAGCAGGTTCATCCGTACGACCTCTTGTTTCTGCGCTCCGGCTTCAGGCTTGCGTCGGGCTGGGGCGCGCCGGTCTCAGTTCTCTTGGGCCGCGGCGAGCTTGGCCGCCGCGTCCTTGTCGACGCAGGACTGGATCACCGCGTTCAGGTCGCCGTCCAGGACCTGGTCCAGGTTGTACGCCTTGAACCCCGTGCGGTGGTCCGAGATGCGGTTCTCCGGGTAGTTGTACGTCCGGATCCGCTCGGAGCGGTCCACCGTACGGACCTGGCTGCGACGCGCGTCCGAGGCCTCACGCTCGGCCTCCTCCTGCGCGGCGGCCAGCAGCCGCGAACGCAGGATGCGCATCGCCTGCTCCTTGTTCTGCAGCTGGCTCTTCTCGTTCTGGCAGGACGCCACGATACCGGTCGGCAGGTGGGTGATCCGGACCGCGGAGTCGGTGGTGTTGACCGACTGGCCGCCGGGGCCGGAGGAGCGGTAGACGTCGATCCGCAGGTCGTTGGCGAGGATCTCGACCTCGACCTCCTCCGCCTCGGGGGTGACCAGCACGCCCGCCGCGGAGGTGTGGATGCGGCCCTGGGACTCGGTGGCGGGGACGCGCTGCACGCGGTGCACGCCGCCCTCGTACTTCAGCCGGGCCCAGACGCCCTGGCCGGGCTCGCTGCTGCCCTTGGTCTTCACGGCCACCGAGACGTCCTTGTAGCCGCCGAGGTCGGACTCGTTGGAGTCGATGATCTCGGTCTTCCAGCCGATCCGCTCGGCGTAGCGCAGGTACATCCGGAGCAGGTCGCCGGCGAACAGCGCGGACTCCTCGCCGCCCTCGCCCGCCTTGATCTCCAGGATGACGTCCTTGTCGTCGCTCGGGTCGCGCGGGACCAGCAGCAGGCGCAGTTCCTCGGTCAGCTCCTCGCGGCGCGCCTCGGATTCCTTCACCTCGGAGAGGAACTCCGGCTCCTCGGCGGCGAGTTCGCGCGCGGCCTCGATGTCCTCGCCGGCCTGCCGCCACTGCCGGTAGACCCGGGTGATCGGGGTCAGCTCGGCGTACCGCTTGGCCAGCTTGCGGGCGTTGTTCTGGTCCGCGTGGACGGACGGGTCGGCCAGCCTCGTTTCGAGGTCGGCGTGCTCGACGAGGAGCTCTTCGACTGCCTCGAACATGGGGGCCTTCTTCCCGGGGACTCGGAACGTGTGGGGGTTCGGAACGGTGGAACTGTGGAACGCGCGCTGGGACGCGAACGGCGCCGGTCCCCAGCGCCCCCGACAACGAGTACGGGGGCACCGGGAACCGGCGCCGAGGGAGCGCTAGGCCTTCGCGCTGTGCTGCTTGCCGAAGCGGGCCTCGAAGCGGGCCACGCGGCCACCGGTGTCGAGGATCTTCTGCTTGCCGGTGTAGAACGGGTGGCACTGCGAGCAGACCTCGGCGCGGATCTCGCCACTGGTCTCGGTCGAGCGGGTGGTGAACTCGGCGCCGCAGGTGCAGGTCACGCGGGTGACCACGTACTCCGGGTGAACGTTGGACTTCAAGGGGTTCTCCTAGTTTTCGGGAGGGCACCGGGTCGGCGGCTGGAGTGCCGCACGTGAACCGGGACCGACGGACCAGTCTGCCAGGACCGGCCGCATCTTCCCAAACCGGGTTCCGTTCCGGGATATTCCGGGCGCCGTTTCAGCGTACGGCGGCGGCCTCCCCGGACGGCGCGGAAGCCTTCCCGGGCGCCGTGGGGGCCTTCCCGGGCGTCGTGGGGGCCGCCTGGGCCGGGTTCTCCGGCTGGGCGGAGACGATCGCCTGCGGGACCGGCCGGTCGGCCTTGAGCGCGGCCCAGACGTTCCCGGCCTGCGGCTGCTGCTCGACCACCCGGTTGGGGTCACTGGGGGCGGTGACCACCGGCAGGGTGACCATGGTCAGCTGGTCCGGCCCGATCCCCTTGAGCTCCTGCACCAGCCCCACCAGGGAGTTCACCGAGCCGAGCGCGGAGTCGGTGGTGATGCTCTTCGTCATGGTGTCGCCGATCGACCACAGCTTGACCGGGTCGGAGAACAGTCCGATCCCGCCGGCCTGCTGGAGCAGCGACTTGACCATCTGCTTCTGCAGCTCGATCCGGCCGAGGTCGCTGCCGTCGCCGACGCCGTGCCGGGTGCGCACGAAGGCCAGCGCCTGCTGCCCGTCGAGGTGGTGCTGCCCGGCGGGCAGGTCGAGCCCGCTGTCCTTGTCGTGGATGGCCACCGTGGTGCTCACGGTGGCCCCGCCTATCGCGTCCACGACCCGGGCGAAGCCGGCGAAGTCCACCTGCAGGTAGTGGTCCATCCGCAGCCCGGTGAGCTGCTCGGTGGTCTTGACCGCGCAGGCCGCGCCGCCGGTCTCGAAGGCGCTGTTGTACATGGCGCGCTTGACAGCCGGGACGGCCTTGCCGGCGCCGTCCGTGCACTGCGGGCGGTCGACCAGGGTGTCGCGCGGGATCGAGACGATCGAGGCCCGGGAGTGGTCCTGGTTGACGTGCACCACCATCGCGGTGTCGGAACGGGCGGAGTCACCGGTGGCCCCGCCGGCCAGGTCGCCGTTCTCGCCGACCCGCGAGTCGGAGCCCAGCACCAGGATGTTGAAGGAGCCGTCGGTGGCGGCCGGGGGCCGGGCGTCGCCGAGGCGGGAGTCGATGTCGACGCTCTTGATGTTGCCGTTGAGCTTCAGGTACGCCCACCCGGCCGCCCCACCGCCGACGACGACGAGCGCGACGAACGCACAGGCGGCCACCCGCAGGACCTTGCGGCGGCGACTCGGGACCCTCTTGTGCTCGGCCATACGGTCCAGAGTAAATCGGACAAGAAGATCAAATAGTCGCAAGTTGTCCCAACTCTGGAACAAAGCGGCCCAGAACGCACGGAACCCCGGACCGCTCACGCGATCCGGGGTTCTGTGCTTCGACAGCCGTCCGGCTACGGTCAGTCGCCGGAGCCGGGGGTGGTCTTGGCGATCTGCATCAGGAACTCGGCGTTGCTCTTGGTCTGCTTCATCTTGTCCAGGAGCAGTTCGATCGCCTGCTGCGAGTCGAGCGCGTGCAGCACCCGGCGCAGCTTCCAGACGATGGCCAACTCCTCGCTGCCGAGCAGGATCTCCTCCTTGCGGGTGCTGGAGGCGTCCACGTCGACGGCCGGGAAGATGCGCTTGTCCGAGAGCTTCCGGTCGAGCTTGAGCTCCATGTTGCCGGTGCCCTTGAACTCCTCGAAGATCACCTCGTCCATGCGCGAGCCGGTCTCGACCAGCGCGGTGGCCAGGATGGTCAGCGAGCCGCCGTTCTCGATGTTGCGCGCGGCACCGAAGAACTTCTTCGGCGGGTACAGCGCGGTCGAGTCGACACCACCGGACAGGATGCGGCCGGAGGCCGGCGCCGCCAGGTTGTAGGCGCGGCCCAGACGGGTGATCGAGTCCAGCAGGATGACCACGTCGTGGCCCAGCTCCACCAGGCGCTTGGCGCGCTCGATGGCCAGCTCGGCGACGGTGGTGTGGTCCTCGGCCGGGCGGTCGAAGGTCGAGGAGATGACCTCGCCCTTCACCGACCGCTGCATGTCGGTGACCTCTTCCGGACGCTCGTCGACCAGGACGACCATCAGGTGGCACTCGGGGTTGTTGTGGGTGATCGCGTTGGCGACCGCCTGCAGCACCATGGTCTTACCGGTCTTCGGCGGCGCCACGATCAGACCGCGCTGGCCCTTGCCGATCGGCGACACCAGGTCGATGATCCGGGTGGTCAGCACGCCCGGGTCGGTCTCCAGGCGCAGCCGCTCCTGCGGGTAGAGCGGGGTGAGCTTGTTGAACTCGGGGCGGCCGCGGCCGGTCTCCGGGTCCATGCCGTTGACGGAGTCCAGCCGCACCATGGCGTTGAACTTCTCGCGGCGCTCGCCCTCGCGCGGCTGGCGCACCGCACCCGTGATGGCGTCACCCTTGCGCAGGCCGTTCTTGCGGACCTGGGCGAGCGAGACGTAGACGTCGTTCTGGCCCGGCAGGTAGCCGGAGGTGCGCACGAACGCGTAGTTGTCGAGGATGTCGAGGATGCCCGCGACCGGGATCAGGACGTCGTCCTCGCCGATCTGCGGCTCGGGCGCACCGGTCTCGAAGCCCTCGCGGCCGCGACGGCCCCGACGGTCGCGGTAGCGGCCGCGCCGGCCCCGACGGCCCTCGCCGAACTCGTCGTCGTCGTAGCCGCCCTGCTGGATCTGCGGCTGCTGGGTCTGCTGGCCGCCCTCGCGGCGCTGCTGGCCGTCGCCCTGGCTCTGCTGCTGGCCCTGCTGGCCGCCCTGGCGGTCGGCGCGCTCGCGGCGGTTGCGGCGGTCGCGGCGCGACTCGCGCGACTCGCCGTCCTGGGTCTCGGCACCGTCCTGGCGCTCGGTGCGCTCGGTGCGCTCGGTGCGCTCGGTGCGCTCGCCCGTCTCGCGGCGGTCACGGCGCTCGCGGCGGTCACGACGGGTCTCGCGACCCTCCTCGCGGCCCTCGAAGCCGCGGGTCTCGGCCGGACGCTCGGTCTGCTTGGGCTCGGCCACCGCGACGGTGGCGGCCTCGGCGGCCTCGGCGACCGGGGCGGTGGGGGCGCCGGCGGCCGAGGTGGCACGGCGGCGGGTGCGCTCGGCACGGGCCGGCGCGGCGGTCTCGGCGGCGGCCTGGACCGGGATCTCGATCTGGGCCTGCGCCTCGGCGGCCGGGGCCGCGGCAGCGGCGGCGGCCTTGCTGCGACGGGCGGGCTTCTCGGCCGGGGCCTCGGCGTCCGCCTTGGCGGCGGTGCGCTTGGCGGCCGGGGCGCCACCGGCGGCGAGCAGCGGGTCCCCGCCGCTCTTCTCCTTGATGGTCTCGATCAGCTGGCTCTTGCGCATGCGTCCGGTACCGGTGATGCCCAGGTCCGCGGC
Source organism: Kitasatospora sp. NPDC053057 (assembly GCF_044546945.1). Taxonomy (NCBI): domain Bacteria; kingdom Bacillati; phylum Actinomycetota; class Actinomycetes; order Kitasatosporales; family Streptomycetaceae; genus Kitasatospora; species Kitasatospora sp. NPDC053057. The sequence continues at coordinate 153,496 of NZ_JBITZP010000006.1, forward strand.
GAGCTTCTGCAGCTCGGCGAGGACCATTCCGTCCAGGCCCGCGGCGGCGCTGCGGCGGCGGCGGGCCGGGGCGGCGGGGGCGGCGGCCGCGTCCGACGCTTCGGCGTCCGGGCGCGCGCCCATCAGATCGGTGGAGTCGCTCACTAAGGGTCCTTCCCTGGAGCGGACGTCGGCCTGTCTGGCTCGGCGACCGGTTGTGCTGTCCTGACCAACGCTCGACTGCGTCGGTCCGAGGCGGTGGTCCCTCGAATGGCGGGAGCCCGTCGAGGGAGAGCTGCGAGGTGCGGTGCATGAAGCACGGTGGTGCTGAGTTGGCGCGTGGGCCGGCCGTGTGTCGACCTCCCCAGAGGGCGTTGTGCCCCCACGCTGCCTGCGAATCCCGGGCCCCCGTCGCGTGACGGTGACCCGCGCTCCGCCCGTCCTGGCCTCTAGATGGGAGGCCGCGGGTGGGAGTCAGGTGCCGTCACGGCTTCGGGATGCGGCCGCATGTCGCGCAGGCAGGCTGCGTACGCGCTGCGGTGGGCTCCCGGAGAATCGTCGCCCCGGACATCGCGGCGGCTCCACGGCAGTGGAGCGCTGGGATCGGGACGCGGCGCACCGAGCCCCGGAGGGCACATGGTGCAGCAATGAGATTAACACTACCGACCCCCTCAGACATTCCCCGACCTCGGGCCTGCCAATCGTGTCCGGACGGCCCTGCTCGCCACAGGGCCAAACCAGCTGCTCAGACGTCCAGCGGGAGCACGGTGGCCCCGGTGCGGTCGACGCCCAGCCGGTGCGCGGCGAACGCCGGATCGCCGCCGTGGCCGTGGTGCCCGGCGAAGGAGAACACCTTGTCGACGCCCGCCTCGTCGGTGAGCGCCAGCACGGTCGGGCCGGCCCCGGAGATGACCGCGGGGACGCCCTCCGCGCGCAGCGCGCCGACCAGCGCGGCGCTGTCCGGCATGGCGGAGGCGCGGTAGTCCTGGTGCAGCCGGTCCTCGGTGGCGGCGAGGAGCAGTTCGGGCCGCCGGGTCAGCGCCTCCACCAGCAGCGCGGAACGGCCCGCGTTGACGGCGGCGTCGGCCAGCGGGACGGTCTTCGGCAGCAGGCCGCGGGCGGTCTCGGTGAGCACCTCGCCGGCCGGGACGAACACCACCGGGACGACCTGCTCGGAGGGCTCCAGGGCAATCGCCCTGGCCGACTCCTCGTCGGTCCAGGCGATGGTGAAGTTGCCGCGCAGGCAGGCCGCGACGTTGTCGGGGTGGCCCTCCAGCTCGGAGGCGAGGGCCAGCAGCGCGTCGTCGTCCAGCGCGGACGGGCCGCCGATGGTGACCGCCCGGGCGGCCACGATGCCGGCGCAGATGGCGGCCGAGGAGGAGCCCAGGCCGCGGCCGTGCGGTATCCGGTTGGCACAGACCACTTCGAGGCCTCGCGGCTGGCCGCCGAGCCGGTCGAACGCGGCCCGCATCGAGCGGACCAGCAGGTGGCGCTCGTCCCGGGGCAGCGTCTCGGCGCCCTCGCCGGCGATGTCGACGGCGAGGCCGGAGTCGGAGACCCGGACGACCACGTCGTCGTACAGACCCAGCGCGAGCCCGAAGGCGTCGAAGCCCGGGCCGAGGTTGGCGCTGGTCGCGGGAACCCTGACCCGGACGGCGGCGGCACGGAACGCAGGACCGGCCATGCGGTGGACTCTCCTGGGGAAATCGGGCGGCGCGGAGCGCGTCGTCGGTGCGAGGGTGGGGGAAAGGGCCGCGGGCCCCTCGGGCCTGGCGGTCACAGTCGTCGGCGCGGCCCGTACCTGGACGGACCCGGGGCATGTGCCACACGGCCGAACCCAGAGTATCGAAGAGAGGTTCCCCAGTGGTACACCCCGTGGGCCTTCGATCTGGTGTGTTGCCGGTTCTGGCCGGAATGCGCACCCCCCTCAGTCAAAGAGGGGGGCGGATTCGGATCGGAATGCGAAGCGGAATTGACACAAAAGAGTCACTGGAGAACTTTGACGGGCCGACCCCCGAAAGGGTCGGCCCGTCGAAGCGTCAGACCCCGTTGTCAGTCCAGCAGTCCGAGCCGCCGGGCCGCCGCCTCCGGGTCGATCGGGACGACCTGCGGCTGCGGCGCGCCGGCCACCGCCCAGTCCGGGTCCTTGAGGCCGTTGCCGGTCACCGTGCAGACGATCCGCTGGCCCGGGTCGACCAGGCCGGCCTCCGCCTTGGCCAGCAGACCGGCCACCGAGGCGGCCGAGGCGGGCTCCACGAAGACGCCCTCCTGCGCGGCCAACAGCCGGTAGGCGGCTAGGATCTGACGATCCGTCACCTTGTCGATGAGGCCGCCGGACTCGTCCCGCGCGGCGAGCGCGAAGTCCCAGGAGGCCGGGTTGCCGATCCGGATCGCGGTGGCGATGGTCTGCGGCTTGAGGACGGGCGCGCCGTCCACGATCGGGGCCGAGCCGGAGGCCTGGAAGCCCCACATCCGCGGGGTGCGCGAGGCCATCCCGTCGGTCGCGTACTCCCGGTAGCCCTTCCAGTACGCGGTGATGTTGCCCGCGTTGCCCACCGGCAGGACATGGATGTCCGGAGCGTCGCCGAGCATGTCGACGATCTCGAAGGCCGCGGTCTTCTGGCCCTCGATCCGCGCCGGGTTCACCGAGTTGACCAGGGCCACCGGGTACTTCTCGGACAGTTCGCGGGCCAGCGTCAGGCAGTCGTCGAAGTTGCCGTCGACCTGCAGGATCTTGGCGCCGTGCACCAGCGCCTGGCCCATCTTGCCCAGCGCGATCTTGCCCTGGGGCACGAGCACCGCGGAGACCATCCCGGCCCGCACCGCGTACGCGGCGGCGGAGGCCGAGGTGTTGCCGGTGGACGCGCAGATGACGGCCTGCGCGCCCTCCTCCTTGGCCTTGGAGATGGCCATCGTCATCCCGCGGTCCTTGAAGGAGCCGGTCGGGTTGGCGCCCTCGACCTTGAGGTAGACCTCGCAGCCGGTGCGCTCGGAGAGCACCTGGGCGGGTACCAGGGGCGTACCGCCCTCCAGCAGGGTGACCACCGGGGTGGCCGCGGTGACCGGCAGGCGGTCCCGGTACTCCTCGATCAGGCCGCGCCACTGGTGGGTGTGCGCGCCTCGGACGACGTTCTCGGCAACGGCGTTCATGGCTGGTTCCTTATTCCCCTTCGACCCGCATGATGCTGGCCACGTCCCGCACGCTGTCCAGCGCGCGGAGCTTGTCGACCGTCGCCGACAGCGCGGCGTCGGTGGCACGGTGGGTGACCACGACGAGCGAGGCGTCGCCGTCGCGGCCCTGCTGGCGCACGGTGTCGATGGAGACGCCGTGCTCGGCGAAGACGGACGCGACCTGGGCGAGCACGCCCGCCCGGTCGTCCACGTCCAGGCTGACGTGGTAGCGGGTGACCACCTCGTCCATCGGCTTGGCGGGCAGCCGGGTGTACACGGAGTCCCCGGGACCGGTGGCCCCCGCCAGCTTGTTGCGGCAGACCGCGACCAGGTCGCCCAGCACCGCGGAGGCGGTCGGCGAGCCGCCCGCGCCCGGGCCGTAGAACATCAGCCGGCCGGCCGCCTCGGCCTCGACGAACACCGCGTTGTACGCCTCGCGGACGGAAGCCAGCGGGTGCGAGAGCGGGATCATCGCCGGGTGGACCCGCGCGGTGACGGACTCGCCGTCGGCGGCCCGCTCGCAGATCGCGAGCAGCTTGACCACGCAGCCCATCGCCTTCGCGGAGGCGATGTCGGCGGCGGTGACCTCGGTGATGCCCTCGCGGTAGACGTCCGCCGCGGTGACCTTGGTGTGGAAGGCGATGCCGGCCAGGATCGCGGCCTTGGCGGCGGCGTCGAAGCCCTCCACGTCGGCGGTCGGGTCGGCCTCGGCGTAGCCGAGCGCGGTGGCCTCCTCCAGCGCCTCCGAGTAGCCGGCGCCGGTGGTGTCCATCTTGTCGAGGATGAAGTTGGTGGTGCCGTTGACGATGCCCAGCACCCGGTTGACCTTGTCCCCGGCGAGGGACTCGCGCAGCGGGCGCAGCAGCGGGATCGCGCCCGCGACCGCGGCCTCGTAGTACAGGTCCACACCGGCCGCGGCGGCCGCCGCGTGCAGCTCGGTGCCGTCCTTGGCGAGCAGCGCCTTGTTGGCGCTGACCACCGAGGCGCCCTGCTCGAAGGCCGACAGGAGCAGCGATTTGGAGGGCTCGATCCCGCCCACCACCTCGACCACGACGTCGATGTCGCCCCGGCCCACCAGAGCCTCGGCGTCGGTGGTGATCAGGTGCTCGGGCACCCCGGGGCGCACCCGGCCGGCCCGGCGGACCGCGATCCCGGCGAGCTCGACCGGGGCACCGATGCGAGCGGCGAGGTCGTCGGCCGTCGTCGTCATGATGCGCGCCACCTCGGAGCCCACCACACCACAACCCAGCAACGCCACCTTCAGCGGGCGCGTACGCATCATCCGACTCCGCTCTGCATTCTTCGTGCTTCGGTATTTCCGGCGGTTTTCCGGGGCCGCCGGGAACTTCGGTCCGTACCAGTCTCGGGGACTTTCCGCACGGATCTACGGTCGTTCCATGATCTGAGACGAGAATTTCGTCATCCGATATCCAGGCGCAGGAGATCCTCCTCCGTCTCGCGCCGGACGATCACCCGCGCCGCACCGTCCCGGACAGCGAGCACGGGGGGCCTGAGGGCGTGGTTGTAGTTGCTCGCCATCGAGCGGCAGTAGGCGCCGGTGGCGGGCACCGCGATCAGGTCACCCGGGCTCAGGTCGGACGGCAGGAAGGCGTCCCGGACCACGATGTCGCCGGACTCGCAGTGCTTGCCGACCACCCGGACCAGCATCGGCTCGGCGTCGCTGGTGCGAGACACCAGGGCCACCGAGTACTCGGCGTCGTACAGCGCGGTGCGGATGTTGTCGGACATCCCGCCGTCCACGCTGACGTAGGTGCGCAGGCCCTCCAGCGGCTTGACCGTGCCGACCTCGTACAGGGTGAACGCGGTCGGGCCAACGATCGCCCGGCCCGGCTCCACGCTCAGCCGGGGGGCGTTGAGGTCGGCGGCGGCGCACTCGCGGCGGACGATCTCGGCCAGCGCGGCGGCGATCTCGGCCGGCTCGCGCGGGTCGTCCTCGCTGGTGTACGCGATGCCGAGGCCGCCGCCGAGGTCGATCTCGGGCAGCTCGACGCCGTGCTCGTCCCGGATCCCGGCCAGCAGGCCGACCACCCGGCGGGCCGCCACCTCGAAGCCGGCCATGTCGAAGATCTGCGAGCCGATGTGCGAGTGGATGCCGCGCAGCTCCAGGCTGTCGTGACCGAGCACCCGGCGCACCGCCTCGGCGGCGGCCCCGCCTCCCGCCCGTCGCCCACCACCACCCTCAACCGAGCCGCTTCGCGGCGCAGCCAGATTCAGAGACAGGCCGAACTTCTGGTCCTCGTGCGCCGTGGCGATGAACTCGTGGGTGTGCGCCTCGACGCCGACGGTGATCCGGATCAGCACCTGCTGGCGCACGCCCTGGCGGGCGGCGATCGCGGCCAGGCGCTCGATCTCCTCGTAGGAGTCGACCACGATGTGGCCGACGCCGGTCTTCACCGCGTGTTCGAGCTCGTCCACCGACTTGTTGTTGCCGTGCAGCGCGATCCGCTCCGGCGGCATCCCGGCGGCCAGCGCCACCGCCAGCTCGCCGACGCTGCACACGTCGAGGTTGAGGCCCTCCTCGTGCAGCCAGCGCACGATCGCCTTGGAGAGGAAGGCCTTTCCGGCGTAGTAGACGTCCGCGTCGGCGCCGAAGGCGTCCCGCCAGGCCCGGGCCCGGCTGCGGAAGTCGTCCTCGTCCAGCACGTAGGCCGGGGTGCCGAACTCGGCCGCCAGCTGCTTGACGTCGATCCCGCCGACAGTGGCCACGCCCTCGGCGTTGCGGGCGACGGTGCGCGACCAGACCTTGGGGTCGAGCGCGTTCAGGTCGGCCGGCGGGGCCTGGTAGTGGCCCTCGGGCAGGACGTCGCCGTGGCGGGGGCCTGCGGGATGTGCGGAACGACTCATGTCCGGGTTCCTTCGAGACCTATGGCGAGGGGCGGCGACGGTCTCCATTGACCGTCAGCCGCCCCCCCGCTGTGCGCTTGGGGGTGGTGCTTACATCCGCTCGGGCGTCGAGACACCCAGGAGCGTCAGGCCGTTGGCGAGCACCGTGCGCGTCGCCTCGACCAGCCAGAGGCGGGCCCGGTGGGTGTCCGTGAGCTCCTCGTCGCCCTTGGGCAGGAACATGCAGTTCTCGTACAGGCGGTGGTACTTGCCGGCGAGCTTCTCCAGGTAGACGGCGACCCGGTGCGGCTCGCGCAGCTCACCGGCCGCGGCCAGCACGCGCGGGAACTCGGCGAGGTGGCCGAGCACGTCGGACTCCCACTCGGTGGCGAGCAGCTCGGGTTTGAAGTCCTCCGCCGTGCCCTTGTCCACGCCCAGCTCGGCGGCCTTGCGCGCGACACCGCACATCCGGGTGTGGGCGTACTGGACGTAGAAGACCGGGTTCTCGTTGGTCTGGCTGGTCAGGATGTTGATGTCCAGCGTGATCGTCGAGTCCGTGGAGGAGCGCGCCAGGGTGTAGCGGGCGGCGTCGACGCCGATCCACTCGACCACGTCGTCGATCGTGATGATGTTGCCGGCCCGCTTGGACATGCGGACCTCTTCGCCGTCGCGAAGCATCTTCACGAACTGGCCGATCTTCACCTCGATGTTGCGGTTCATGTCGTCGCCCGCGCAGGCCGCGATGGCCTTGAGGCGGTTGACGTAGCCGTGGTGGTCGGCGCCCAGCATGTAGAGCGCGACCTCGGCGCCGCGGTCCCGCTTGGACAGGTAGTACGCGGCGTCGGCGGCGAAGTAGGTCTTGTCGCCGTCGGCCTTGATCAGGACGCGGTCCTTGTCGTCACCGAAGTCGGTGGTGCGCAGGAAGACCGCGCCGTCCTGCTCGAAGACGTGGCCCTGCTCGCGCAGCCGGTCGATGGCCTTCTCGACGGCGCCGGAGTCGTGCAGCGTCTTCTCGGAGAACCACACGTCGAAGTGGGTGCCGAACTCGTCCATCGAGCGCTTGATCTCGGCCACCATGAGCTTGAGGCCCTCGGTGCGGAAGAGCTCCAGCTGCTCGGCCTCGGGCAGGTCGAGCACGCCCGGGATCGCGTCGGTGAGCGTCTTGGCGATGTCGACGATGTACTCACCGACGTAGCCGCCCTCGGGCACCTCGCGGCCGTTCGCGGCGGCCTGCAGGGAGGCGGCGAACTTGGTGATCTGCACGCCGGCGTCGTTGAGGTAGTACTCGGTGGTGACGTCGGCACCGGAGGCCCGCAGCACGCGCGCCAGCGAGTCGCCGACGGCGGCCCAGCGGACGCCGCCGATGTGGATCGGGCCGGTCGGGTTGGCGGAGACGAACTCCAGGTTGATCCGCAGGCCCTTGAGGGCCTCGTTGCGGCCGTAGGCCTCGCCCGCCTCGACGATGGTGCGGGCGAGCGCACCGGCGGTGGCGGTGTCCAGGGTGATGTTCAGGAAGCCCGGACCGGCGATGTCGACCTTGGCGACGCCGGTGATCCCTCGCAGGCGCTCGGCCAGGACCTCGGCAACGGCTCGCGGCGGCTTGCCGGCCGCCTTGGCGAGCTGGAGGGCCACGTTCGTCGCGTAGTCGCCGTGGTCCCGGTTCTTGGGCCGCTCGACCGTCACGTGCTCGGGCACGGCGACGGCCAGCTCGCCCGCCTCGACGGCGGAGCTCACTGCGGCCTGGATTGCCTGGGAAAGGTCTGCGGGGGTCACGACGCCAAGCGTAGGCGAGACGGGGTACCCGCCCGCCACCCGGTTTGCCGGTTGAGACGCCCGGCGGGGCCCTGGCGCCGCCCGCCCAGGGGTGTCAGCCGCGATCCGTACGCTCTGTTCGCTCAGGGCGAAACCCTGCGGGCCGTTCCTCGGGCCGCATCAGGCGCCGGACCAGGGCCACCAGGTCGGCGGGGTCGAAGGGCTTGCCGAGGTAGCCGTCCACACCGACCGCCTCCCCCAGGTCGAGGTCCGCCGGGGTGCAGGCGCTCACGATCGCGATCGGCAGTCCGCTGGTGTCCGGGGTCGCGCGCAGCCTGGCCGCCGTCCGCAGGCCGTCCAGTCGCGGCATCACCACGTCCAGCGTTACCACGTCGGGCTTCACCCGGCGGATGACCTCCAGGCACTCGGCGCCGTCGGCGGCGGTCACCACCTCGAAGCCCTCAAGCTCCAGGTTGACCCTGATCAGCTGGCGGATCACCTCGCTGTCGTCCACCACGAGGACCCGCCCGGACACTCCCGACACCTCACCGAGGGTATCGGCGGCCCCGCCACCCCGTCCGGCCTTTGGGCACTTCCGCCCGCCGGGCCGCCGTGGGCCGCCCCGACGATCTCTCCGGAAACCCGTGCACGGACCGCCCTCGAAGCCTGGTAGTGTTCATCACGTCGGAACGCGCGAGTGACCGACAGGCCGATCGGCCCCCGTAGCTCAGGGGATAGAGCACCGCCCTCCGGAGGCGGGTGCGTAGGTTCGAATCCTACCGGGGGCACTTCGCAGTAAGTGCAACTGAGGCCCAGATCAGTGGAGTTGACCACGGATCTGGGCCTTCGTCATGTTCGGGCGCAGTTCGGTGGACCCCGCCCGGGGAGGACGGGGCCGTCGGGCCGGGCGGCTCAGGAGGCGGCGGCCTCGGCCTGGGCGTACAGGTCGGCGATGGTGTGGTCGAAGTAGGCGCTGTACGAGGTGTCGTCGGTGTCGCCGCCCTGCTGGTAGCCGCCGGTGGCGCCGACCACGTCGCCGGTGGCGGTGTTGATCCACGGGCCGCCGCTGGTGCCGCCCGGGTAGGACGGGCACTGGATGACGCGCTGGTAGGCGCTCTGCTGGGCGGTGGTGTTGGTGCAGAGGTTGGGCACCTCGGCGTCGGCGGGGTAGCCGTAGAGACGGACGGTGGCGCCGAAGGGCTCGTCGGTGCCCAGCCGGTTGCCGCCGACCACGTCCTCGACCTTGCGGCCTTTGCTGGGGGCGGTCTCCAGGATCGCGAAGTCCTCGTCCACGTCGCCCTTCTGGGACCAGCCGGCCGCGGTGTGGATCGCGGTCACCTGCCAGGTGCCGTACGGGGCGGAGCCGTCCCGGTAGCCGGGGGCGAAGGTCACGCCGTCGGTGCTGGTGAGGCAGTGCGCGGCGGTCAGCAGCAGGTTGCCGGTGGCGCTGTGCAGCACGCTGGCGGTGCAGAAGTGGTTGCCGGGCGCGACCGAACCGCTGAACAGGGCGCCGACGGTGGCGGTCTCCCGGTTGTCGGCGGGGGCGGGGCCGGTCGTCCCCAGGGTGACGCCGTGCGCGTCGGGTGCGGCGGGGGCGGTGGCCGACGGGCTGTCGCTGGGGGTCGGCGTGGCGGTCGGGGTCGGCGTCGGGGTCGGGCTGCCGCTCGGGGTGGTGTCCGCGGCCGGGGCGGGCGAGGCGGGCGCCGCCGTGGTGGCGGCCGGGGAGGTCGCCGGGGCGGGCGCGACGGCCCTGGTGCTGCGGGCCTCCTTCCCGGCGGCCGTGGCGTCGGACAGGCCGAACCCGTGCATTCCGGCCACCACCGTGGCCACCACGACGGCGGACAGCGCGGTGAACAGCGAAGGGGCCAGCAGACGGTGGCGGCGCGACCTGTGGCGGCGGTGCTGGCCCATGCCTGTCTCTCCTGCCGTGGTCGATGGCGTCTCGTTCGGTCAATGACTATGACGCCTCAGCCTGGAAAGGTCGTTACCGCAGGCTTGGAGCTCGATGAGAAAAGGTCACCGCCCCAGGAGGGTATCCAAAACGGACGCCTCGATGAAGGCGGTGTGCGTCCCGGCGGAGGTGCAGGCGAACGCCCCGGCGGCCGAACCGGCCCGGGCACAGTCCAGCGGCGCGTGACCGCGGAACCAGGCGTACAGGAAACCGGTGACGAAGGCGTCCCCGGCGCCGTTGGTGTCCACCACCGGACGGCCGGGGTCGACGGCCGGCAGGTGGCGCAGCGCGCCGTCCTCGCGGGTGAGCAGGTGACAGCCCTCGGCGCCCGCGGTCGCGACCACCACGGCGGCCCGGCCCTCGGCGAGGATCGCGCGCATCACCTGCTCGTGCCGGCCGCGGCAGCCGGCCACCGAGAGGAACACCAGGTCGGAGCCGAGCGCGTAGTCGCGGTGGTGCGGGTTCTCGCCGTCCCAGTCGTGCAGGTCGGTGGAGGTGGTGCGGCCGAGCCGGTGGAGGTCGGCGTACATGTCCCGGTTGACGCCGGTGATGGAGAGGTGGACGTGCCGGCTGCGCTCGACGTACGGGAGGTGGAAGTCGCGCGGCAGCCGCAGGTCGGCGGGGTGGCGGCCGTCGAAGAAGGAGAACCGGCGGCCGGCCGCGTCCACCAGGTTGACCCCGCGCGGGGTGCCGTACGGGCTGACCAGGTGCGCGAAGTGCAGGCCGTGGCGGCGGTAGGCGGCGCGGATCAACTCGCCCTGCGGGTCGTCGCCGAGGAAGTCCAGGAGGGCGGTGCGCAGGCCGAGGTGGTGGGCGCCGAGGGCGACGCCGTTGCCGGTGTGGCCGACGTAGTCGCGCACCGGCTCGACGAACCGCGAGTCGCCGGGCGGGATCTCCAGCCGCTCGACCCGGACGACGGTGTCCACGCCCGTACCGCCCACCACGAGCAGGTCGAACTCCGCCGACTCGGACTGCTGCGGCATGGCGGCGCCTCCTCGATCCCTGGACGGTGGCCAGGAGTCAAGCAGGCGCCGGAGGTTGACTGCAAGACCTTGCTGCAAACTTTCAATCACCGCCCTCAGCCGGAAGGCGACCAGCGCGGCAAGGGCCAGGGCCCGGGGACTCTCGACCGAGTCCCGGGGCCCTGGTTCCGCGCACCCCGTCAGAGCGCCGACAGCTCCGCGACCAGGTCGTCCAGCCCCAGCGAGCCCTGCGAGAGCGCCGCCATGTGCCAGGCCTTGAGGTCGAACTCCTCGCCGCGCGCCTCGTGCGCCGCCCGCGCCGCCGCCCGGCCGCGCAGCCAGGCACGCTCGCCCAGCTTGTAGCCGATCGCCTGGCCGGGCATGCCCAGGTAGCGGACCAGCTCGCTGTCCAGGAAGTCGGTGGACAGGCCGCAGTAGCGGCCGAAGAAGTCCCGCGCGTACTCCGGGCTCACCGGCTCGCCCGGCCGGTACGGGGAGTCCGCCGGGAAGTCCAGGCCGACGTGCATGCCGATGTCGACGATGACCCGCAGCGCCCGCATCATCTGGGCGTTGAGGAAGCCCAGGCGGTGGCCGGGATCGGTGAGGTAGCCGAGCTCGTCCATCAGGCGCTCGGCGTACAGCGCCCAGCCCTCCATGTTGGCGCTCACCCCACCGAGGCTCACCTGGTAGGTGGAGAGCCGGTCGGCGACGTACACCCACTGCGCGAGCTGCAGGTGGTGGCCCGGGACGCCCTCGTGGTACCAGGTCGAGACCAGGTCCCAGACCGGGAAGCGCTCCTCGCCGAGCACCGGCAGCCAGGTGCGGCCGGGGCGGCTGAAGTCCAGCGAGGGCTGGGTGTAGTACGGCGCGGCGGCGCTGCCGGGCGGGGCGATCCGCGACTCGACCCGGGTGACCGGCTCGGCCAGGTCGAAGTGGGTGCCCTGGAGGTCCCGGACGGCCTGGTCCATCAGGCCCTGCAGGAACTCCCGGGCGGCGTCGGCACCCTGGATCGCCGGGCCGTCCGACTCCAGCCACTTCATCGCCGCCATCGGGTCGGCGCCCGGGCGGACCTTCTCGGCCTCGGCCTCCATCTGCGCGTACAGGTCGTGGAACTCGCTCCAGGCCCACGCGTACGCCTCGTCCAGGTCCAGGTCGGCACCCGTCCAGTAGCGCACCCAGCGGCCGTAGCGCTCCCGGCCGGCGGTGTCCGGGGTGCCGGCCGCGGCCGGGCCGTACACGTCGCGCATCCAGTCGCGCAGCGCGGCCAGCGCCTCGGCGGCGGCCACCGCGTGCCCGGACAGCTCGGCGCGCACGCCCTCCGGCGCGTCCTGGACGAACTCGCCGAACCATCCCGCCCGTCGCCCACCCCCGCCCTTGTCCGAGCCGCTACGCGGCGCACCTTCTTCTGGGGTGTCCCCCGCCAGCCACTCGCCGAACTGGCCGACCACCGTCTCCACCTGGCGCGGGCCGGACAGCAGACCGCGCTCGATGCCCTCGGCCAGGGTCTGCCGGTACTGCTCCATCGCCAGCGGGAACCGGGCCAGCCGACGGCCGATCAGCTGCCACTCGGCCTCGGTGTCGGTGGCCATCAGGGTGAAGGCGTCCCGGGTGTTGTGCACCGGGGAGCCCAGGTTGCGCACCGCGCGGTACTCCTCCCCCGCGTCGTGGACGGCGAGTTCGGCGGTCAGCCGCTCGCGCAGCAGCCGGGCGCAGCGGCGCTCGGCGTCGTCCTCGGCGGCGCCGGCCCGCTCGGCCTCGTCCAGCCGGGCCAGGGTGCGGCGGGCGAGGTCGGCGATCGCCTCGGCCCCGGCCGGGGACAGGTCGGGCAGCCGGTCGTCCTCCGGGTTGAGGCCGAGGTAGACCGCGGTCAGCGGGTCGAGGTCGGCCAGGGCCTGGACGTACCCGTCGGCGATGCGGCGGGGCGTGTCGCCGCCGGAGTTGATCAGTTCTTCAGCCATCCGGACATCATCGCGTTGCCCGGGCCGATTGCAAGCCCCCGGCGCGGACCGTTGACCTGCTGCGGTCCGCGATCTGACGGCCGGTGGGCGACGCGGTGGGCGGACGGTCGCGACACCGGGCGGCACAAACACCCGTTCGGAAAGATCCGGTGCGCGACAGGTCCCGATCGATCCGACGCCCATTACGCTGAGGCTCCATGGAAGCCCGCCCCACCACGGCAACCGACCCGGCCCCCGCCCCGGCCGCCCCCGCAGCGCGCCCGCGCCGCTCCGGCTACCGGCGACTGCCGGTCGAACAGCGGCGCGAGCAGCTGATCGCGGTCGCCCTGGAGCTGTTCGCCTCCCGGCCGCCCGAGGAGGTCAGCCTGGACGACGTCGCCGAGGCCGCCGGCGCCTCCCGGCCCCTGGTCTACCGCTACTTCGCGGGCGGCAAGCAGCAGTTGTACGAGGCCGCGCTGCGCACCGCGGCGGACGAGCTGACCAGCCGGTTCGCCGTACCGCTGACCGGGAGGCCGTCCGAACAGCTGGCGGCCGTGCTGGACGGCTACTTCGCCTTCGTGGCCGAGCACGACGCGGGCTACTCGGCGCTGCTGCGCGGTGGTTCGGTGGTGGAGACGGCCCGCACCTCGGCGATCGTGGACGACGTCCGGCGGGCGGCGCTCAAGCGGACCCTGCGGCACCTGGGGGTGCGGGAGGCCGGGCCGCGGCTGACGCTGCTGGTGCGCTCGTGGATCGCGGTGGTCGAGGGGGCGTCGCTGAGCTGGCTGGACGAGGGCCGCACGCTGCCGGTGGACGGGCTGCGCGACTGGCTGGTGGACCAGTTCACGGCGATGGCGGCCGCGACGGCGCTGCACGATCCGCAGACGGCGCAGGTGCTGGCCGGGCTGCTCGCGCTGGAGGGGCCGAGGGCGGAACGGGCCGAGCGGCTGCGGGCGGTGCTGGAGACGCGCTGACCGCCTTCCCGACCCCCGTGCCAAGGGTCGGGGCGGCCTGGCGGCCGGGGCCCGGTGCCTTGCGCCTTACGCCTTGCCGAGCACCTGGCGCTGGCGGCCGAGGCCGTCGATCTCGATCTCGACGACGTCGCCCGGGGCGAGGAAGGGCGTGCCGGGGCGGCCCAGGGTGACCCCGGCCGGAGTGCCGGTGATGATCACGTCGCCGGGCTCCAGCACCATGAACTGACTGGCGTAGCGGACGAGTTCGAGCACCGGGAAGATCATCTCCGCGGTGTTCCCGTGCTGCCGCTGCTCGCCGTTGACCCAGAGCCGCAGCGCCAGCGCCTGCGGGTCGGCCACCTCGTCGGCGGTGACCAGCCAGGGCCCGAGCGGGGTGAAGGTCTCCGCCGACTTGCCCTTGTCCCACTGGCCGCCGCGCTCGAACTGGAAGGCCCGCTCGGTGACGTCGTTGGCGATCGTGTAGCCGGCGATCACCCCGGCGGCCTCGGCGTGCGAGTCCAGGTAGCGGGCGGTGCGGCCGATCACGACGGCCAGCTCGGCCTCGTAGTCGGTCTTCTCGCCGCCGCGCGGCACCAGCACCTCGTCGTACGGGCCGACCACGGTGGAGCTCGGCTTGAGGAAGATCACCGGCTCGGCCGGGATCGCGGCCCCGGCCTCGGCCGCGTGGTCGCGGTAGTTGAGCCCGATGCCGACCACCTTGCCCGGCCGGGCCACCGGCGCACCCACCCGCAGGCCGTCCAGGTCCACCACCGGCAGCGCGCCGGCGGCCACCTCGCGGGCCAGCGCGGCGGTGTCCAGCCCGGTCAGGAAGGCCCCGTCGAGGTCGCGGGCCCGCCCGGAGAGGTCATACGCCGTGCCGTCCTGGCCCAGCACGACCGGGCGCTCGGCGCCCGGGGGTCCGACGCGGAGGAGCTTCATCGATCCGTCACCAGCCTTTCGTCGCAGCTCACCGGGGCGGCGCGGACACCGCTCCCGAGTCTGGCAACGAGGTATATCAACGGCCCGGGCCGGTGGACCAGACCGTCCCGATGGGCGGATTTCCATCAAATCGCACAGCGGCGCGGGGCCCCGAATCGGTGGCCCGTACGGTTGACACCCGTCGGCACCGGGCGGATCAGCCGGCAGCGAACTCCTGCACGCCGAGGGCGAACGCCCGTGTGCCGCGGCGCCGAGGGGCGCAGGATCCAGGGCATGGAGATCACCCGGGTACGCGACGAATTGCACATGATCACCCTGGAGTTCGGCACCGCCTACCTCTGGCGTGACGACCACGGACTGACCCTGGTCGACACCGGCGTCGCCGGATCGGCGGACGGGATCGAGCAGGCCATCCGCACGCTCGGGCTGGAGCCGGGGGCGGTGCGCCGGATCGTGCTCACCCACCACCACGAGGACCACACCGGCTCCGCCGCCGAGCTGGCCCGCCGCTGGAGCGCGGAGGTGGTGGCGCACCGGCTGGAGGCCCCGGTGGTCCGGCGCGAGCAGCCGTCGGCGCCGCCCGTGCTCAGCCCCTTCGAACAGCAACTGTGGGACACGCTGCCGCCGATCCCGCCCGCCGAGCCCTGCCCGGTGCACCGCGAGGTCGAGGACGGCGACGTGCTGGACATCGGCGGGGGCGCGGTGGTCCTGCACGTCCCCGGCCACACCGACGGCAGCATCGCGCTGCACCTGCCCGGGCCCGGGGTGCTGTTCACCGGGGACATCGTGTCCAACGTCCAGGGGCAGACCAGGCCCGGGGTGTTCCACACCGACCCGGCCCGGGCCCTCGCCTCCTTCCACCGGCTGGCCGCGCTGCCGGTGGAGACGGCGGTCTTCGGGCACGGTGACCCGATCGCCGCGGGCGCCTCAGCCGCGCTGAGCGCCGCCGCTGCCGCCGCCGCCCCGGCCGCTACTGCCGACGCTGCCGGCGCCGCCGAGCAGCAGCCGGGCGCTTAGCGCCGCCCGCGCCGGGCCCGGGCCGAGCCGGTCGGCCTCCCGCCGCCAGTGCGCGAGGTCGCGCCGCAGGTCGGCCCGGGCCTCCCCGGCGGTGCCGGGCTCCTCGGCCAGCGCCTCCAGCAGCGCGACGGCGGCGGCCCGGCTGCCGTCCCGGGCCAGCCAGAGGGCCAGGTCGTGGCAGGTGCGCAGGGTGCGCGGGTCGGCCGGGCCGCAGATCCGGGCGAAGTCGGGGACCAGCTGCGCCAGGATCTCCACGGCCTCCCCGGCCCGGCCCTCGACGCCGTGCCGCCAGGCCAGGTCGGCCCGCCGGCGCAGCTGCTCGGGGCTGGGGTCGTCCGGCCGCAGCATCCCGGGCCGGATCCGGCGCAGCCGCTCCAGCACCTCGGCCGCGTCGGCCGGCCGGTCCGCGGGCCGCTTGGCGAGCAGCTGGGCGACCAGCTCGGCCAGCTCCGGGTCCTTGCCGCGCACCCGGGGCGGGGTCTCGTCCATGTGCTTGTGCATGTACTCGTACGGCGAATCGGCGCGGAACGGCCGCCGGCCGGTGCTGACCTCGTACAGCATCACGCCGAAGGCGTAGAGGTCGGCCCGGCCGTCCACGGTGCCGCCGGACCAGCACTCGGGCGCCAGGTACGGGACGGTGCCGACCACGCTGCCGGTCGAGGTGAGCCCGGTGGACTGGGTGAGCAGCCGGGCGATGCCGAAGTCCAGCACCTTGGCGCGGTCCCCGCTGTCCGCGATCATCACGTTCTCGGGCTTGATGTCCCGGTGCACGATCCCGCTGCGGTGCGCGGCGTCCAGCGCCTCGCAGACCTGTGCCATCCAGGCGAGGGCGCGCCCGTGGTCCGGCGGGCCGGCCTTGAGGATCGCGGACAGCGGGCGGCCGCGGACCAGCTCCATCACCAGGTAGTGGATCTCCCCGGTGGCGTCGCTGACCCGGCCGTAGTCGTGCACCGTGACGATGTGCGGGTTGGACAGGTTGCCGGCCAGTTTGGCCTCGCGGACGAACCGCCCGACCGCCTCCCGGTCGGCGGCGTGCTCGGCCAGCAGCAGCTTCACCGCGACCGGCCGGTCCAGCACGGTGTCGATCGCCCGCCAGACCACGCCGAAGCCGCCCTTGCCCAGCCACTCGTCCAGCCGGAAGCGACCGCCGAGCACCTCGCCCTTGTGCATGCCCTCCCCCAACTCGACCGTACCCGAACGGCGTTCGCCGCCGGAGGGGTCGGGGGGTCACCATAGCGGCGGGCGGGGACGAACGGGTGAACGAAGCGGGGCCGGTTCTACGGCTTGGGCTTCGGAAGGCCCACCGGGTTGATCTCGGAGGTCCGCACCGCCTCGTTCTCCAGGCCCCAGCGCTTGAGCACCTGCCCGTACGTCCCGTTCCCGATCACCTCGTCGAGGGCCTCGTTGAGCGCCTTGACCAGCCCGTTGTCCTTGTGGGTGGTCGCCGCGATCTTGCCGAGGACGTCCGCTCCGCCGCCCGAGTAGGTGCCGACCACCTCGGTCTCGCCGGTCTGTACGGCGTGGAAGGCCAGGCTGGGGTTGGGGCCGGTGTAGACGTCGATCCGGCCGGAGGAGAGCGCCAGGTAGTACTCGGTGCCGGAGAAGTACTTGATGTCGATCGGCTTGAGCCCGTTGCGGACGTTCTCCTCGCTCCAGGCGATCAGCAGCTTCTCCTGGTTGGTGCCGGTGGCGACGCCGACGGACCGGCCGGCCAGGTCCTTGGCGCCGGTGACCTTGATCCCGCCGCCCTTCTTCGCCTCGAAGCCGAGGACGTCCAGCCGGTAGGTGGCGAAGTCGTACTTCTCCTTGCGCTCCTCGGTGACGGTGATGTTGGACAGGCCGGCGTCGTACTTCCCGCTGTCCAGGCCGACGAAGATGTTCTCCCAGGAGACCGGGTTGAACTCGACCTTGAGGCCGAGCACGTTGCCGATCAGCGAGGCGATGTCCGGCTCGACGCCGATGATGGTCCTGTCGTCGTCGGCGTAGAAGTCCAGCGGCGGGGTGGTGCCGATGGAGTCGACGACCTTCAGCGTGCCCCTTCTCCTGATCTCCTCCGGTACCAGCGCGGCGATCGCTTCGACCTTGGGCGTGGTCACCCGGTGCTGCTCGGGCGACAGGTTCACCACGGTGCCGTTCGGCGCGGTGCTGCCCCTGGCCGGGGCGAGTTCCGCCGAGGCCCCCGTGGCACCGCTGCCGCAGCCGGCCAGGACGAGGGCGGCGGCGAGCGCGCCGGCGGCGGTCACGAGGGCGCGACGGGGTAGGGACATGGCGGAACTCCTGCTCGGTGAAGGGGGGTTGGGGGTTGCGGCGACTACAGCACCTTGGCCAGGAAGGCCTGGGTGCGCTCGTGCCGGGGGCGGTCCAGGACCTCGGCGGGCGGGCCCTGCTCGACCACCACTCCGCCGTCCATGAAGACCACGGTGTCGGCGACCTCCCGGGCGAAGCCGATCTCATGGGTGACCACGATCATCGTGGTGCCGCTGCGGGCGAGGTCCTTGATGACGTCCAGCACCTCGCCGACCAGCTCGGGGTCGAGCGCCGAGGTGGGCTCGTCGAACAGCAGCACCTTGGGCTCCAGGGCCAGCGCCCGGGCGATCGCCACCCGCTGCTGCTGCCCGCCGGACAGCTGCCGGGGGTAGGCGGCGGCCTTGTCGGCCAGCCCGACCCGCTCCAGCAGCGCCAGCGCCGTCGCCCTGGCCTCGGCCCGGGGCCGGCCGAGCGCGGCGATCGGCGCCTCGACCAGGTTCTCCAGCACGGTCAGGTGCGGGAAGAGGTTGAAGTTCTGGAACACGAAGCCGATGCCGGTGCGCTGGCGCAGCACCTCGCGCTCCTTGAGCTCGTACAGCCGGTCGCCCGAGCGCCGGTAGCCGATCAGCTCGCCGTCGATGGCGACGTAGCCGCGGTCGAGCTTCTCCAGGTGGTTGATCGCCCGCAGCAGGGTGGACTTGCCGGAGCCGGACGGGCCGAGCACCACGGTGACCGAGCCGGCCGGGACGTCCAGGTCGACCCCGCGCAGCACGTCCAGCCGGCCGAAGCTCTTGTGCAGGCCGCGGACCTGCACCATCGGGGCGGTCTGCGGCTCGGTGGCCTGAGGCTCGGTGAGTGTCGTCACGGGGTTCCTCCGGAGGTACGGGCAGGCAGGCTCCGCGCGAAGGCCCGGAGGCGCTGCAGCGGGGTGGGCGGCGGGGTGCGCCGGGCGCCGCGGGAGAAGTAGCGCTCGACGTAGTACTGGCCGATCGACAGCACCGTGGTCAGCACCACGTACCAGACCGTGGCGACCATCAGCAGCGGCACCACCCGGCCGGTCCGGCCGTAGATCACCTGGGCCTGGTAGAAGAGTTCGCCGATGGCCATCACGTAGACCACCGAGGTGCCCTTGAGCAGCGAGATCACCTCGTTGGCGGCGGCCGGCAGGATGCTCCGCATCGCCTGCGGCAGCACGATCCGCCAGGCCTGCCGCGCGCGCGGGATGCCCAGTGCGGCGGCGGCCTCGCGCTGGCCGGCGTCCACCGCGAGGACGCCACCGCGGATGATCTCGGCGGCGAACGCGGCCTGGTGCAGCCCGAGGCCGAGCACCGCGGCGCCGAGGGCGCCGAGCACGCCGACCGTCTCGAAATCGCCGAAGGTCGGGCCGAACGGGATGCCGAAGCCGAACCGCTTGTAGAGGTAGGAGAGGTTGAACCAGAACACCAGCTGGACGATCAGCGGGATCGAGCGGAACACCCAGACGTACGCCCAGGCGAGGGTCCGCAGGATCGCGCTGCGGGACAGCCGCATCGCGGCCACCACGGCGCCGAGCGCGAAGCCCAAAACGGTGCCGTAGGCGGTGAGTTCGAGGGTGCGGCCGATCGCCTGCAGGATGGTGTCGGCGGTGAAGTAGAGCCGGAAGGTGGCCCAGTCCCAGGCCGGGTTGGTGGCCAGGCCGTGGAGGAACTGGACCAGCACGACGAGGGCGGCGATCCCGGCCGCCCAGCGCCACGGGTGCCGGGCGGGGACGGTCCGCAGGCCGTCCAGTTCCTCGGGATCGAGGCCGGGGGCAGGTCTTGACAGGGACGGTGGTGCTTGGGTGCTGACGGTCATCGGGGTGCTCCTCCAACGGGCCCTGTGGTCACGGGTGTTCGGGCGGACTGATCTGCGACTCCTTGATCGCCGAGTCGGTGAGCCCCCACTTCCGGAGGATCCGCTCGTACGTCCCGTCCTTGATCAGCTGGTTGACCGCCGCCTGGAAGGCCGGGGTGAGCGGGGAGCCCTTCCTGAAGGCGAAGCCGACGTCCAGCCGGTGGAACTCGTTGAGGAAGCGCACCCCGGCGGCCTCCTGCGAGGCCTGGTGGCGCAGACCGTTGATGGTGGACATCTCGACGTCCACCCGGCCCTGCTGGAGCCCGGTCAGCAGCGCACCGCCCTCGCTGAACGCCCTGACCTCGTAAGGCTTCTTCCCGGCGTCGGCGCAGACGCCCTTCCTGCCGTTGAGGGTGGTCTCGAAGGTGGTGCCGGCGCCGGTGCCGATGGTCAGCCCGCAGAGCTGGGCCAGGTCGGTGACCGGCTGGACCGCCGTGTTGTCCTTCTTCACCGCGAAGCCCTGGCCGTCGTCGATGTAGGTGACGAAGTCGACGGTCTTCAGACGGGCGGTGGTGACCCCGAAGTTGCCGGTGCCGACGTCGTACTTGCCGCTGCCCAGGGCGGGCAGGATGGTCTCGAAGGCGGCGTCCTCGCGCTGCACGGTCAGGCCGAGCAGCTTGGCGACGGCATCGGTGAAGTCGATGTCCACCCCGACCGGCTTCTTGCTCGCCTGGTCGGCGTAGAAGGCGCTGGGCGGGGCGCCGACGGACGAACCGAACTTCAGCACACCGGACTTGCGCACCTCCTCGGGCAGCAGTGCGGCCGCTGCCTCCGACCGGCCCAGGCCGGAGACGACGTCCTCGGTGACGGTGGCCGCGGGCCCGCCCGCCCCGGCCGCGCCCGCGATCTTCGGGTCCGAGCCGCACGCGGCCAGCGCCAGGACCGGCAGCAGGGCGGTGGCCGCGAGGAGACGGCGGCGGACGGTGGTGGTTCTCACGGGGGGCCTTTCAGGAAGTGGGTGCCAGTACGGGCAGGGACTTCTCGAAGGGGAGCGGGCCGATGGCCAGGGGGTCGGCGGCGGCGTCGAACAGCGGGGTGTAGCCGGCGGCCAGGTAGAGGCCCTTGGCCTCGGGCTGGCGCGGGCCGGTGGTGAGGAAGATCCGGCGGTAGCCGGCGGCCGCGGCGGTGCGCTCCAGTTCGGCCAGCACCCGGCGGGCCAGGCCGCGGCGTCGGTGCGCGGAGTCCGTCCACATCCGCTTCACCTCGGCGGTGTGCTCGTCGTGGCGCAGGTACGCGCCGCCGGCCACCGGTGCGCCGTCCTCCAGCAGGAGCAGCAGCGCGCCGTGCGGCTCGGCGAAGGCCTCGGCCGGGTAGCGGGTCATCTCCTGGTGGGCGCCGGGGCCGTAGCGGGTGACGTACTCGTGGGTGAGCTCGCGCAGCAGCGGTTCGACCAGCGGGTCGTCCAGGGTGACCCGGCGGAACCCGGTGATCGGCACGGGGCTCACGCCTGCACCGCGATCAGCTGGTGCCGGTCCCGCTCCGCGGCCTCGGCGGCCTTGGCGGCGTCCCGCTTGGCGACCTCCTCGCGGACGATCGGGATGACGTAGCGGCCGAAGTCGATCGCGTCGCCCAGCAGGTCGTAGCCGCGCGCGGAGAGGATGTCCACACCGAGGTCGTAGTAGTCCAGCAGCGCCTGGGCGACCGTCTCCGGGGTGCCGACCAGCGCGTTGGAGTTGCCCGCCCCGCCGGTGGCCGCGGCGGTCGGGGTCCACAGCGCGCGGTCGTAGCGCTCGCCGGCCTCGGCGATCTCGATCAAGCGCTGGGAGCCCACGTTCTCAGGTGTCGCGGCCTCCGCAGCGGCGGCGACCGGGCGGCGCCGGGGTGCCGACGCGCCGCTCTCCCGGCGGGCCCGGATGGTGGCCACCGTGCGGTGCGCCTTCTCCCAGGCCAGTTCCTCGGTCGGCGCGATGATCGGCCGGAACGCCACCTGGATCCGCGGCAGGTCGGTCCGTCCGGCGGCCCGCGCCGCCTCCCTGACCCGCTCGATCTGCTCGGCGGTGCGGGCCAGCGGCTCGCCCCACAGGCAGTAGATGTCGGCCTCGGCACCGCCGGCCGCGTAGGCGGCGTCCGAGGAGCCGCCGAAGGAGACCGCCGGGCGCGGCTGCTGGACGGGGAAGACGTCGGAGACGAAGTCGTTGAAGCGGTAGTGCGGGCCCTCGTGGTCGAAGGGCTCCCGGCTGGTCCAGGCCTTCTTCACGATGCCGATGTACTCGCGGGTGCGCTCGTAGCGCTGGTCCTTGGTGAGGAAGTCGCCCTCGCGCTGCTGCTCGTGGTCGGTGCCGCCGGTGATGAAGTGGACGGTCAGCCGGCCGTCGCTGATCCGGTCGAGGGTGGCGAAGGTCTTGGCGGCGAAGGTCGGGTAGGAGACGTTCGGCCGGTGCGCGAGCAGGATCTGCAGCTTGTCGAGGTGCGAGGCGAGGAAGGCGGCCGCGGCCGCGGGCTCCGGGGAGCCGGAGCCGTACGCGAAGAGCACCCGGTCCCAGCCGTGGTCCTCGTGCGCCCGGGCCAGCCGCAGGGTGTAGTCGCGGTCGAAGGCGGCGGTGGTGCGCGGGTCGGTCTCCGAACCGTCGGAGGTGGCGGCGATGCCGAGGAATTCGACGGGCATGGCGGAACCTTTCGGGGTGGGCTGGCTCCGGCGGGCCGCGGGCAAGCCGGAGGCGGCCGCGGCGGCGGGTGGCCGTCGGGCACGGGGCGGTACGGGTACGAGGGGAGGGAGTGCCGGAGCGCAGTGCGAAGTCGGCGACGACAGCGGAAAGCTGATGTGTCGTCAGCGAATGCGGACGAGGCCGGGCCGTGGCGGGGCACACCGAGGGAGGGCTCCCCGCTGGGAGATCAGGCCGGACGGGCGGCCCGCTGCCGGGTCAGCCGCGACACGCCGCGGACCACACCCGACCGAAGTCGATGTGGTCGCGGGTGACCAGGGGCTGCACGGCGTACATGGCCTCAAGTTGAGCAGTCGGCCGAGCGGTACGTCAACCGCGCATCATTGCCGCACTGTTGCGATCTCCTGTCGCTTTTCCGACGTGCCGCAACCGGCCCCGATCGCGCCCTGCCCGCCCTTGACAGTCGTCGATCGCGCATGCGTACGATCGACGCGGAGTGCAGTGCATCGCACCGGCCGCGTTGAGGGACGCGGGCCGGCGCCCGAGGGCCCGTACGTGATCACCCCCGTACCTCTCCCCCGCCCGCACTCCGCCCAGGAGCCGCCGCCATGGCCACCCCGCAGGACGTCCTGCCCGCCCCCGCCCTCAGCAAGGCCCCACCGCCGGCCCCGGCGCCCGAGGCCCGGATCGTCGCCCGACGCAGGCCCGGCCAGTGGATCGCCGCGGCCGTCGCCCTGCTGCTGGCCGCGATGGCGGTCAGCTCGGTGATCCGCAACAAGGCCTTCCAGTGGAGCGTGGTCGCCGACTGGTTCACCGCCCGGTCCGTCCTCGACGGCCTGACCCTGACCCTGTGGCTGACCGCCGTAACCCTCGCCCTAGGCTTCGTGTTCGGCACCGTCCTCGCCACCATGCGGCTGTCCGCCAACTCGGTGCTGCGCACCATCAGTTGGGGCTACGTCTGGATCTTCCGTTCCACCCCGCCGCTGGTGCAGCTGCTGTTCTTCTTCAACATCGGCGCGCTCTACCCGACCCTCGGCCTCGGCATCCCCTTCGGCCCCGAGTTCGTCACGGTGAAGACCGTCAACCTGATCGGCCCCACCCTGACCGCCGTCATCGGGCTCACCCTGCTGGAGGCCGCGTACGCCGCCGAGGTGATCCGCGGCGGCATCCTCTCCGTCGACCGCGGCCAGCTGGAGGCGGCCGCCGCGCTCGGGCTCGGCCGGTGGCGGGTGCTGCGCCGGATCGTGGTGCCGCAGGCGATGCGCGCGATCGTGCCGGCCGCCGGGAACATGCTGATCGGCGCGCTCAAGGGCACCAGCATCGTCAGCGTGCTGGCCGTCTCCGACCTGCTCTACTCGGTGCAGCTGGTCTACCTGCAGTCCTACCAGGTCATCCCGATGCTGATGGTCGCCACCCTCTGGTACCTGGTGGTCACCACCGTGCTGTCCGTCGGCCAGTACTACGTCGAGCGTCACTTCGCCAAGGGCGCCAGCCGGGAGGGCCTGCCGCCCACCCCGCTGCGGCGCGCCCGGGCGGCCCTGGTCAAGGCGGTGCGGGCATGACGGCGCTCGTGATCGTCGGCGCCGGCCCGCGCGGCACCGGGCTGCTGGAGCGGATAGCCGCCAATGCCGCCGAACTGCTGCCCGCCGACCGGCCGTTGGAGATCCACCTGGTCGACCCGCACCCGCCCGGCGGGGGCCGGATCTGGCGCCACGACCAGTCCCCGCTGCTGCGGATGAACTCGATGGCCGAGGACGTCACCATGTTCACCGACGAGCTCGCGACCATCGACGGACCGGTCCGCCCCGGCCCCTCGCTGGCCGAATGGGCCCGGCGGCAGCGGGAGTTCGCGCCCTACCGGGAGGTCGCCGACCCGGCCGTACGGGCCGAGCTGCGCGAGCTGGCCCCCACCGACTTCCCCACCCGGCGGGCCCAGAGCGCCTACCTGGACTGGGCGTTCCGCCGCGCCGTCGCCGACCTGCCGGACCACATCACGGTCAACGTCCACCGGGACACCGTGCGGTGGATCGACGGACCGGCCGACGGCCCGCAGACCGTCCACCTCGGCGACACCACGCTCACCGCCGACCACGTCGCCCTCACCCTCGGCCACCTCGACTCCGCCCCGCACCCCCGGCACACGGCCGACGCCGCCTTCGCCGCCCGGCACCGCCGCTTCCACCTCCCGCCCGCCTACTCCGCCGACGTCGAGGCCGAGCTGGCCCGGATCGCCCCCGGCGAGCAGGTGGTGCTGCGCGGCCTCGGCCTGGCCGCCGTCGACCTGATCGCGATGCTCACCGAAGGACGCGGCGGCCGCTTCGAGCCCACCGGCGACGGCCAGGCCCTGCGCTACCGCCCGTCCGGCCGCGAACCGGTGCTGCACCTCGGCTCCCGGCGCGGCGTCCCCTACCACTCCAAGACCGACTACCGGCTCCAGGGACCGCCCGCCCCGCTCCCCCGCTACTTCGACGCGACCGCCGTGGACGCCCTGCTCGCCACCTCCGGACCGCTCGAACTACGGCGCGACGTCTGGCCGTTGATGGCCAAGGAGATCGGCTTCGGGCACTACCACGAGCTGTTCCACGCCCACCCCGGCCGCACCGCACTGCCCTGGCCGGAGTTCCTGGCCCGCTACGACCGGCACGGCTGGTACACCCCCGAACTCGCCGCCCTGGTCGCCGAGGCCGTCCCCGACCCGGCCGACCGGATCGACTTCGAGCGGCTCGACCACCCGCTGGCCGGGCTCGAACTGCGCACCGCCGAGGAGCTCCAGGCTCACCTGCGCGAGTACGTCACCGCCGACGCCGACCGCCGCGCCGACCCGGCCCACAGCGCCGACCTGGGCGCCTTCCTCGCCCTGCTCTCGCTGTTCGGCCAGCTCCCCCGACTGGTCGCCGGCGGCCGGCTCACCGCCCGCTCGGTCGCCCAGGAGGTGGACGAGTGGTTCTTCGGCTACTTCAACTTCCTCGCCTCCGGCCCGCCCGGCTTCCGGCTGCGCCAGCTGGTGGCGCTCTCCGAGGCCGGGGTGGTGCGCTTCCTCGGCGCGGGCGTACGGATCGAGCGGGACGAGAGCACCGGCACCTGGCGGGCCTCCGGCGCCACCGTGCCCGGCCACAGCGTGACCGCCACCGCACTGGTCGAGGCCTACCTGCCCAAGCACGCGCTGGCCCGCACCCTCGACCCGGTGCTGGGCGAACTGCACCGCGCCGGAAGGGTGGTGGAGGAGGTGGTGAGCGACGCCGAGCACACCCACCGCTCCGGCCTGGTCACCATCGACCCCGCCGACAGCCGGCTGATCGACCCGGCCCTCGGCGGGGCCCCGCACCCGCGCCGCACCGCGCTCGGCCCGCACACCAGCCTGCGCTCGGCCGCCGCCTTCGCCCGCCCGCGCACCAACGCCCCCGCCTTCCGGCAGAACGACGCCGCCGCCCGGGCGCTGCTGCGGGCGCTGGCCGCGCTCCCGTCGGCGGCGCTGGTGGGGTGAGGCCCCGCAACCGGGCGTTTACGGCCCGAAGATCTCCTCCACCAGGTCCTCGTCCGAGACATGGTCCGGCGCCTCGAAGACCACGTCGGCGACGCCCTTCAGGCCGAGCCCCCGCTCCAGCGCCCCGACGCAGGCCTGGGCCTCCTGGTCGGTGGCGAAGTCCCACACCCGCAGCCGCCGGATCAGCACCAGCAGCTCCGTCCGGCTGATCCTCGGCGCCCAGCGGCGGTCCGCCCCGCCCTTGCGGCCGGCCTGGGCGAGCCGGTGCCGGTAGCCAGCCAGGTCCAGCCAGGCCCGGACGGTGCTCGGGTGGTGCTCGCCGAGCGTCCGGGCGAGGTCGGGCAGCAGCCCGTGCAGCCGCATCGCCGCGCCCTGCAGGTCGCCCCGGTTGGCCTGGTGGACGGCGAGGTCGTGCCGGGCCTTGAGGACCCGGCTGTCCTGCGGGCCCCAGGCCGCGGTCGCTCTCAGCACCGTTGCGTCCGAGAGGCCGGATCGCCTTGACGGCAATACGGCGACCCCTGACCTGCTATGCGGAGCCTGCTTGGCCATGACGGCCCTCCCCCCGCCATGTCCCAGGTGGAAGGATGGGCGAAGAGCCCCGCAACGGTGCGGCGGCTCGCACCAGCAACGCCCGAGGAGCGCAGTCATGGCCAAGCAGGCCCCGCAGAGCGACCCGGTGCAGGACGCCCCCGAGGTGTCCGCGCCCCAGCACGCGGCCGCCGGCCTGCCCGCCGTCGGCCACAGCCTGCGGATGGCCGCCGAACAGATGGGCGCCCGCCGCACCCTCGCCACCCTGCTCAAGGTCAACCAGCCGAACGGTTTCGACTGCCCCGGCTGCGCCTGGCCCGAGCCGGACAAGACCCACACCGCCGAGTTCTGCGAGAACGGCGCCAAGGCCGTCGCCGAGGAGGCCACCGAGCGCCGGATCCGGGCCGAGTTCTTCGCCGCCCACCCGGTCGCCGACCTGGCCGAGCGCTCCGGCTACTGGCTGGGCCAGCAGGGCCGGCTCACCCAGCCGATGCTGCTCGACGAGGGCGCCACCCACTACACGCCGGTCTCCTGGGACGACGCCTTCGCGCTGATCGCCGAGGAGCTGCGGGCTCTGGACACCCCGGACGGCGCCGCCTTCTACACCTCCGGCCGCACCAGCAACGAGGCCGCGTTCGCGTACCAGCTGTTCGCCCGCCGACTCGGCACCAACAACCTGCCGGACTGCTCCAACATGTGCCACGAGTCGTCCGGTTCGGCGCTCACCGAGACCCTCGGCGTGGGCAAGGGCAGCGTCAGCCTCAAGGACCTCTACCAGGCCGACCTGATCATCGTGGCCGGACAGAACCCGGGCACCAACCACCCCCGGATGCTCTCCGCCCTGGAGCGCGCCAAGCGGGCCGGCGCCACCATCGTCAGCGTCAACCCGCTGCCGGAAGCCGGCCTGGAGCGGTTCAAGAACCCGCAGAACGCCCGCGGCCTGGTCGGCCACGGCACCAAGCTGACCGATCTCTTCCTGCAGATCCGCCTCGGCGGGGACCTCGCCCTGTTCCGCGCGCTCAACCGGATCATCGTGGAACGGGACGGCGTCGACCGCGCCTTCGTCGCCGAACACTGCCACGGCTACGAGGAGTTCGAGGCGCAGGTCCGCGGGACCGAGCGGGCGGAGGTGCTCGCCGCGACCGGCCTGCCCTGGGAGCAGATCGAGGAACTCGCCCGCCTGGTGCTCTCCTCCGAGAAGGTCATCGTCTGCTGGGCGATGGGCCTCACCCAGCACAAGCACTCCGTGCCGACCATCCGCGAGGTGGTCAACTTCCTGCTGCTGCGCGGCAACGTCGGCCGCCCCGGTGCCGGGGTCTGCCCGGTGCGCGGGCACAGCAACGTCCAGGGCGACCGAACCATGGGCATCTTCGAGCGGCCGTCGACGGCCTTCCTCGACGCGCTGGGCAAGGAGTTCGGCTTCGAGCCGCCGCGCGAGCACGGCCACGACTCGGTGGACACCATCCGCGCGATGCGCGACGGCAAGGTCAGGGTGTTCTTCGCGATGGGCGGCAACTTCGTCGCGGCCACCCCGGACACCGACGTCACCGAGGCCGCGATGCGGCGCTGCCGGCTGACCGTCCACGTCTCCACCAAGCTCAACCGCTCGCACGTGATCACCGGTGCCCGCGCCCTGATCCTGCCCACCCTCGGCCGCACCGACCGGGACGTCACCCCCTCCGGCGCCCAGTTCGTCAGCGTCGAGGACTCGATGGGCCAGGTCCACGCCTCCCGCGGCGGCCTGCGCCCGCCCGCACCCGGTCTGCTCTCCGAGACCGCGATCATCTGCCGGCTCGCCCGCACCGTCCTCGGGCCGCAGGACACCGTGCCGTGGGAGGAATTCGCGAGCGACTACGACACCCTGCGGGACCGGATCGCCCGGGTCGTGCCCGGCTTCGAGGACTACAACGCGAAGGTCCGCCGCCCCGGCGGCTTCACCCTCCCGCACGGCCCCCGCGACTCCCGCACCTTCCCCACCGCCACCGGCCGGGCCAACTTCACGGTCAACGCGCTCACCGCCCCCGAAGTCCCGCCGGGCCGCCTGCTGCTGCAGACGCTGCGCTCCCACGACCAGTACAACACCACGATCTACGGCCTCGACGACCGCTACCGCGGCATCAAGGGCGGCCGCCGCGTCGTTCTGGTCAACCCCGCCGACGCCGCCGAACTCGACCTCCCCGAGGGCCGGTACGTCGACCTGGTCAGCGAGTGGACGGACGGCACCGAACGCCGCGCCCCCCACTTCCGCGTCGTCCACTACCCCGTCGCCCGCGGCGGCGCGGCGGCGTACTACCCGGAGACCAACGTCCTGGTGCCCCTCGACTCCACCGCCGACATCAGCAACACCCCCACCTCCAAGGCCGTCGTCATCCGCTTCGAGCCCGACTCGGCCCCGGCCGGATAGCCGTCCGCTCCCGCCCTTCACCGGACAGCACGGAGGCCGCCCCACGTCAGCGGACGTGGGGCGGCCTCCTCGTACCGGGTCAGTGCAGCAGACCGCCGAGCGGCAGCGTCGCCGTGGGGCTGCCGGGCGCGGAGGCGCTGGACGAGCCGGTGGTGCTCGGGGTGCCGGTGCCCGTCGGGGTGTTGGTGGGCGTCGGCGTGTTCGTGGGCGCGGGGGTGTTCGTCGGGGTCGGGGTCGGCGTGCCGGTGGGCGAGCCCGTCGGCGTACCGGTCCCGGACGGCGTGCCCGGGTTGCTGGGCGTGCCGGTGCCCGAGGGCGTCCCGGTGCCCGAGGGCGTGCCGCTCGGCGTCCCCGGCGTGCTCGGGGTGCTCGGAGTGCCGGTGGGCTGCTGGGTCGCCGGCGGGGCCGGGGTCGGGCTGGGGGCAATCGGGGTGGTGGCGGAGTCCCAGCCCTTGGGCAGGTCCGGCACCTTCCAGGCGCCGCCCGCGTCGTCCGCCGCGCCGTCCGGGTCGGGCCGGACGGCCCCGAGGATCGCCATCGAGCCGATCGGCGACACCTTGATGAAGGCGCCGGGCCGCGGCGCCTGGACGATCAGCCCGCCGCCGATGTACATCGCGACGTGCGAGGCGTCCTGGAAGTAGACGACCAGGTCGCCGGGCCGCAGCTGGTTCAGCGGGACGTGCGGCAGCTGGGCCCACTGCTCCTGGCTGGTGCGCGGGATGGGCTTCCCGGCGTGCAGCCAGGCCTGCGAGGTGAGGCCGGAGCAGTCGTAGGAGTCGGGCCCGGTGCCGCCCCACAGGTACGGCTTGCCGAGCTGGGCGAGCGCGAAGGCGACGGCGGCGCGGCCGGACAGCGAGGGGGTGCGCTCGCCCTTGCCGAGGGCGCCGGAGGCGAGGAAGGCGAGCTGGGCCTCGTCGGCCTTGGCCTTCTCCAGCTGTTCGAGTTCGGTCCGCTGCGCGCCGGTGAGCGAGGAGACCAGCTGCTCGACCGAGGCAAGGTCGGCGGTGACCTTGGCCTTGGCGGCGTCCTGCTGGACGACCAGTGCCTGCGAGGTCTTGAGGGCCTCCTCGGTCTGCTTCTTCAGCCCGTCGAGCGCCTCCCGGTCGGCCTTCAGCCGGTCCAGGAACTCGGACTGCGAGCGGCTGGCCGCCTGGAGCAGTTCGGCGATGGTGACGGCCTCGTACGGGTCCTTGGAGAGCAGCAGTTCGGCATACGCGGAGGCGGCGCCGTTGCGGTACTGGGCGGCGGCGAGCTGGGAGGCGATGTCCGTCCCGGCGTCGACCTGCTTCTGCTGCCGGTCGAGCTTGCCCTGGAGGTCGGTGAGCGCGGTCTGTTGCTCGGTGACCTTGGCGACCGCGCCGTTGTACTGCTCGGTGGC
Organism: Kitasatospora sp. NPDC053057; assembly: GCF_044546945.1. Taxonomy (NCBI): domain Bacteria; kingdom Bacillati; phylum Actinomycetota; class Actinomycetes; order Kitasatosporales; family Streptomycetaceae; genus Kitasatospora; species Kitasatospora sp. NPDC053057. Next base: position 183,517 of record NZ_JBITZP010000006.1, read on the forward strand.
GGCCTCGGCGCTCTGGTACAGCCCGTGGAGCTGGTCGAGGAGCGGCCCGAGGGTGGCCTTGGCGGCGGCCAGTGGGTCGGCTCCGGGCGCGACGGTGACCCCGGCACCGGGGTCGGGCGCGGCGTAGGCGGCCTGGGTGGCCACCGGGAGGGCGAGCGCGGCGGCCGCGAGGACGGCTCCGCACCTCAGCGCCGCCCGTACCCAGGGCCGTACGCCCGACATCTCCGTGCGCTGCGCAGCCCCGCCCATGGGATGGTCCTCCCCGCCCTTGCCCTGTCCTGCCCCGATGCGCCGCCTCCGGGTTCCCCCCGGGAACGATCCCGCAGATCCTCCCACGGGTTACTCGCCGGAAACAGAGCGCACGCGGACTGGGAGGTTAAATCTCCCTTGATCCGTTGACCTGTGAGACAGCTCTCATCAAAAGCGGGCGAACCGGGACGCACTCGGCTAATGTCCAGCTCAACGCGACCCAGGTCACCCCTTCGAAAGCTTCCGGCCACCACCAGGACACCGGCGGAACCACGATTCCCGGCTCAGTTCACCTTCCGTTTACCAAACAGACCTACGGTCGCGACGACACCAACGTCCGTGCGACAACTACGACGATTGTTTGGGTATGGAACACATCTCGTTCCTGGTGGCCGTTGTGATCATCACGGCGCTCGCCTTCGACTTCACCAACGGGTTCCACGACACCGCCAACGCGTCCGCCACCGCGATCGCGACCGGGGCCCTTCGTCCGAAGGTCGCGGTCACCATCGCGGCCCTGCTCAACTTCGCGGGCGCGTTCCTGTCCGTGAAGGTCGCCACCACCATCTCCGGCGGCATCGTCAACGAGAAGGCGGGCGTCCACCCCGAGATCATCTTCGCCGCACTGGCCGGCGCGATCCTGTGGAACCTGCTGACCTGGCTGCGCGGCCTGCCGTCCAGCTCCTCGCACGCCCTGTACGGCGGCCTGATCGGCGCCACGATCGTCGGCGTCGGCATGAACGGCGTCCACTTCGACACCGTGATCACCAAGATCATCATCCCGGCGGTCGCCTCCCCCTTCGTCGCCGGCCTGGCCTCCTGGGGCGCCACCAAGCTGGCCTACGCGATCACCCGCAAGGGCAGCTCCGCGGCCACCGACAAGGGCTTCAAGACCGGCCAGATCTTCTCCTCCTCGCTGATCTCGCTCGCGCACGGCACCAACGACGCCCAGAAGACGATGGGCATCATCACCCTGACCCTGGTCTCGGTCGGCGCCCTGCCGCACGGCGCGCTGCCCCCCACCTGGGTGATCGTCTCGGCGGGCGCCGCGATCGCGCTCGGCACCTACATGGGCGGCTGGCGGATCATCCGCTCGATGGGCAAGGGCCTGGCGGACATCAAGCCGCTGCAGGGCTTCGCCTCCGAGTCGGCCGTCTCGACCGTCATCCTGACCTCCTCGCACATGGGCTTCGGCCTCTCCACCACCCAGGTCTGCACCGGCGGCATCATGGGCGCCGGCCTCGGCGGCCCGAAGCCGGAGCTGCGCTGGAGCCTGGTCCGCCGCATGGTCTACACCTGGGGCCTGACCCTGCCGGCCGCCGGCCTGGTCTCCGGCGGCGCGGCCGCGGTGGCCCGGCAGGGCACCTGGGGCGTCGCCCTGGTCGGCGCCGCACTGGTGGCCGGTTCGGCCGCGATGTGGATGCTCTCCCGTCGCGAGCGGGTCGGCGCGGACAACGTGAACGACATCGCCGAGATCACCCCCGTCGAGATCGCCACGGCCTCCCCGGCGAACGCCGTCCCCACCCCCGCCTCGACCACGGTCGCGGCCTGAGCGCCGCAGGCTGAGGAGCACTCACCATGCACATCAAGTGGAACGCCCTGGCCCAGACCGCCGGCATCAGCTTCGGCGTCACCGTCGCCGTGGTCGCCGTCTTCGCCCTCGGCATCCTGGCGCTGTCCCGCCGTGAGGCCGCGCTGGGCGCTCGCGAGGCGGAGGGCGGGCAGGCCCCCGGCGGCCGGCCGGCCCTGCTGGCGGGCGCCTACGCCTGCTTCGCGCTCTGCGCCGCCGCCGTGGCCTACGGCCTGGTGCTGATCGCCGCGCCGTAGTCCCGTCCGTCCGGAGAACCGCAACGGGCCGGGGAGTGTCTCGACACTCCCCGGCCCGTTCCGCGTGCCCCGCGCCCGGTCAGCCCTGCTGGCTCGTCCTCAGCGCGGTCTCCCGGATGAACAGCACCGTGACGAAGGCCAGCGCCGCGAAGGGCGCCGCCCACAGGAAGACGGTGCCGACGCCGTGGCCGAAGGCGTCCGTCACCAGCGGCAGGATCGGGGCGGGCAGCTTCGCCAGGTCCGGGATGCCGCCACCGGCCGCCGCGTGCCCGGCCGGGATGTGCGCCGCGGCCAGGTTCTCGGTCAGGTAGTGGCCGACCTTGTTGGTCATCAGCGCGCCGAGCGCGGAGACGCCCATCGCGCCGCCCATGGTGCGGAAGAAGGTGACGACGGAGCTGGCCGCGCCGAGCTCGTGCCGGGGCACCGTGTTCTGCACCGCGAGCACCAGGTTCTGGCTGGTCAGGCCGAGGCCGACGCCGGTGATCGCCATGTAGAGGGAGAGCAGCCCGTAGTTGGTGTCGACCCGGGCCGTGCCGAGCAGGCCGAAGCCGATCGCGAGCAGCGCGGTACCGGAGACCAGGTAGGCCTTCCACTTGCCGTACTTGGTGATCAGTCGGCCGGCCACCGCCGAGGAGACCGCCAGGCCGATGATCATCGGCAGGGTCATCAGGCCGGCCATCGTCGGGGACTTGTCCCGGGCCAGCTGGAAGTACTGGCTGAGGAAGGTGGTCGCGCCGTACATCCCGACGCCGACCAGCACGCTGGCGATCGCGGCCAGGGTGACGGTGCGGTGCTTGAACAGGGACGGCGGGATGACCGGCTCGGCGGCGCGGCGCTCGACCACGACGGCCAGTGCGGCCAGCAGCAGGCCGCCGCCGACCATCGCCGCGGTCTGCCAGGACAGCCAGGCGTAGTTGGTGCCGGCCAGCGTGATCCAGATCATCAGCAGGCTGACCGCGGCGGTGATGACCAGCGCGCCCAGGTAGTCGATCTTCACCGGGCGCTTGACCACCGGCAGCTTGAGGGTGCGCTGCACCACCAGGATCGCGGCCAGCGCGAACGGGATGCCGACGTAGAAGCACCAGCGCCAGCCGAGCCAGGAGGTGTCCACGATGACGCCGCCGATCAGCGGGCCGCCGATGGTGGCGAGGGCGAAGACCGCGCCGAAGTAGCCGCTGTAGCGGCCGCGCTCGCGCGGCGGGACCATCGCGGCCAGGCAGATCTGGCCGAGCGCGACGACACCGCCGGCGCCGATGCCCTGGAGCGCGCGGCAGGCGATCAGCTCGCCGGTGTTCTGCGACAGGCCGGCCAGCGCGGAGGTGGCGATGTAGATCAGGAGGGCGATCTGGAGCAGCAGCTTCTTGCTGGCCAGGTCGGAGAGCTTGCCCCAGATCGGGGTGGAGGCGGTCAGCGTGAGCAGGGCCGCGGTGATCACCCAGGTGTAGGCGGACTGGCCGCCGTGCAGGTCGGTGAGGATGTGCGGCAGGGCGTTGGAGACGACGGTCGAGGAGAGCACGGCGACGAACAGGCCGAGCAGCAGGCCGGACAGTGCCTCCATCACCTGCCGGTGGGTCATCGGTCGGTCGTCGACGCCGGCTGCGGCGCCGGTCGAGGCCTGGGTGGTCACGGTCATCTGGGTCCTTCGGCGAGGCGGGCGGAGTGCGGAGCGGGTGCGGGGATGCGCGGGCATGAAAATTTGTTGCCTTAAGCAACCATAAGCCCGATGGTTGACTAAGGCAACTTTCCTCGTGCTCCAGCAAGGTCCGCACCGGGCCCGCACCCGGGCCCTTCGACTCACTCCGCGGGCGGCTCCCCCAGCACCTCGTTGAAGCGGTGCAGCAGCTCGGCGAAGCGGTCCACGTCCTCGCGCGACCACCCACCCATCACCCCGCGCACCCGCCGCATCCGGACGTCCCGGGCGGACTCGAAGCGCCGCCGCCCGTCCTCGGTCAGCGAGACCAGCGCCGCCCGGCGGTCCAGCGGATCCGCCTCCCGGGCGACCAGGCCGAGCTCCTCCAGCGCGCGGATCTGCCGGCTCACGGTGCCCTTGCCGACCGCGAAGTGCACTCCGACGTCCGTCACCCGCACCCGCCCGGTCTGCTCGATGTAACCGAGCAGGCTGTACGCCATGCCGTCCAGCCCGGGGTGCACGCGGCGTGAGAGTTCCGCCACTCTCGCGCGTCCCCGCCGGAACATCAGCCCGACCTCGCGCTCCACTGCCACCAGGGCTTCCTCGTCCGTCACCGCGCCAGTATCGCCCAGCGGGGGTGGCCGAGAACCGGCGCGGGAGATGGGACAACCCAACTAGTTCATGGTATTAAGTATCCGATTTCCGCCGATACGCAGGGAGATGTGGATGGCCGCCCCGGGGCAGGGTTTCATCGCTGAACTGAAGGGCGCGGTCACACCGCGTGCGGCGCTGCTCGTGATCGGCGTGCTGCTGTTGCAGCTCGGCTTCATCACCTCGTACGTCGGGGCGCTGCACCACCCGACCCCGCACAAGCTATCGATCGGGGTGGTCGCCCCGCCGCAGGTCACGCCCAAGCTGGTGCAGGCCCTGGAGTCGGTGCCGGACGAGGCCGTCAAGCCCGTCACCGCGCCGGACGCCGAGACGGCGACCCAGCAGATCAAGGACCAGAAGATCTACGCCGCGCTGGTCGTGAACCCGAACGGCACCGAGGACACCCTGCTCACCGGCAGCGCCCGCGGCACCTCCGCCGCCAAGGCCGCCGAGAGCATCACCACCGCGCTGGACAAGTCCCAGGGCCGCACCGTCAAGGTCGAGGACGTCGTCCCGCTGGCCAAGGGCGACACCAACGGCCTCACCGCCTTCTACCTGGTCATCGGCTGGTGCGTCGGCGGTTACCTGGTCGCCTCGATCCTCGGCATCAGCGCCGGCTCCAAGCCGGCCAACGTCCACCGCCTGCTGATCCGCCTCGGCGTCCTGGCGCTGTACTCGGTCGGCGCGGGCCTCGGCGGCACGATCATCGCCGGACCGGTCCTGGACGCGATGCCCGGCTCGATCCTGGCCCTGACCGCCATCGGCACCCTGGTGGTGTTCACCGTCGGCGCGTTCACCATGGCGCTGCAGTGCCTGTTCGGGATCATCGGCATCGGCCTCGCCGTGCTGGTCTTCGTGGTGCTGGGCAACCCGAGCGCCGGCGGCGTCTACCCCGCCCCGATGATGCCGCCGTTCTGGCGGGCGATCGGCTCGCTGATCCCCAACGGCGCCGGCACCAGCGCCACCAAGTCGATCGCCTACTTCGGCTCCACCAACCTGGGCATGCCGATCCTGGTCCTGGTGGTCTGGGCGGTCCTCGGCATCGGCGTCGCCTTCCTGGCCGTCCTGCGCGGCCCGCGCGCCGAGGTCGACGCGATCGGCGCCGGGACCCCCGCGCAGACCCCCGCCGGGGCCTGAGCCCCAGCGCACGACCCACCGAGCCCCCGGCCGCTGCGGCCGGGGGCTCGGTCGCGTTCCGGTGCGGCACGGGCTCAGCGGGTACGGGCTCAGCGGCTCCGGGCTCAGCGGGTACGGGCTCAGCGGGTCCGGACTCAGCCGCCCGCGAGCGGGCCCGGGTCGGACACGATGGCGCGCACCACACCCACCGCCGCGCCCAGCAGCGGTCCGCGCCGGCCGAGCCGGGAGACCGTCAGCCGGTCCTCCGCGAAGGGCCGCACCGTCACCCGGGCGGCCAGTTCGCGCCGCATCGCCGGCAGCAGCCAGGCCGCCAGCCGGGCGTAGCCGCCGCCCAGCACCACCTGGGCCGGGTCCAGCAGGTTGACCGCCCCGGCGGCCGCGATGCCGAGCGCCGAGCCGGCCCCGGCCAGCGCCGCCCGGGCCGGCTCGTCCCCGGCGCCGGCGCGTTCGGCGAGCAGGGTCACCCAGTCTCCGCGCGCGCCGGCCAGCCCGGCCGCCCGCAGCACAGCGGCCTCGCCCGCGTACTGCTCCAGGCAGCCGTGCGCCCCGCAGGCGCAGCGCGGCCCCTCCGGGTGGACGGGGACGTGGCCGAACTCGCCCGCGTAGCCGCGCGCGCCGCGCAGCAGTCGGCCGCCGACCACGACGGCCGCGCCGACGCCGGCCTCGGCGGAGACGTACAGGAAGTCCTCGGCGCTCCCGCCCAGCCACCGTTCGGCCAGTCCGCCGAGGTTGGCCTCGTTGTCCGCCTCGACGGGCAGCTCGGCCAGCCCGCCCCCGGCCAGGCGCAGCGCCGGGCGCAGTTCGGCGGCGAGCGGGATGTCCTGCCAGCCGAGGTTGGCGGCCCGCTGGAGCATCCCGCTGCCGCCGACCAGCCCGGGCACGGCCAGGGTCAGCCCGGCCGGGCGCAGGCCGGACTCGGCGACGGCCGCGCGCACCAGCTGGGCGAGGTCGGCCATCACGGCGGCGGGCTGGCGGCCGCGGTTGGCGCTCTCCTGGCGCCGCCAGGAGCGGACCTCCCCGCGCAGGTCAACCACGCAGACGCCGAGGTGCCGGACGCCGATCTCGGCGCCGAGGCCGCCGGGCCCGAGCGGGTTGAGCCCGAGCGCGGTGCCGGGGCGGCCGACCTTGCCGCTGGGGGCGGCGGGGCCCTCCTCGACGACCAGGCCGGCCGAGATCAGCTGTTCGGCGAGCGAGGAGACCGCGGCCCTGGTCAGTCCGGTCTCGGCGGCCACCTCGGCGCGCGAGCGGGGGCCGCGCGCGATCACGCCGAGCACCAGGGCCAGGTTGGCCCGGCGCATCCCCTGCTGGCTGGCGGGCCCGGTCCGGACGCCGTCCGGCTCCGCGCGCATGTCGCTCATGCGCCCCACCTCACTTCGTTCGGGAGGCGCTTCGCACAACGCGCGCCTCTCATCTGTGAGCTCGCTCCGCTCGCTCACGTCATGCCCTACGGCACATCCCGTGGCATCTCGGGTGCAGCGTAACCGGGTTCCGGCCCCGCGTGCGTCCGCGCGACGGGGCTGGTGAAGACCCAGCGCCGCATCGCCCAGTACCGGAACAGCATGGCGACGAAGGTGCCCAGGACCATCCCGCTGAGGAAGTCCGCGATCTCCTGCTGGAAGGGGGTGACGTACGGCTCGCGCAGCTCGAAGGCGTACCGGGAGAGCGCCAGCGGGATGTCGTTGACGCCGATCGCCACCGCGCTGACCAGGTAGAACAGCAGGGCCTCGGGTCGGCGCCCGTCCGTCCGGAAGGCCCAGCGGCGGTTGAGCACGTAGGAGACGACGGTGGCGATCACCGTCGCCACCGTCAGCGCCACCACCGGCTTGTGCTCCAGGACGGTGAACTTGAGTTCGAGGTCGATCACCGTGGTGAGCACGAAGCAGCCGCTGCCGACCAGCAGGAACTTCACCAGTCGGCGGTGCCGGACCAGGAACGGTCGCAGCCGCGCCGGCGCCAGGGCCAGGACGCGTTGCGTGGGGGACGGCATGTCCGCAGTCTGGCACGCGGACCGGCCGTCCCCCTGTCGATCACGTCAGGCCGCGGCGACCAGCACCCCGGCCGGCTCCAGGGCCAGTGTGAGCACCTCGCGCACGTCGGCCACCGGGTGGACGGTGAGCCGCTCCAGCACCTCGGCCGGGACGTCGTCCAGGTCGGCCTCGTTGCGCTTGGGGATGATCACGGTGGTGAGGCCGGCCCGGTCGGCGGCGAGCAGCTTCTGCTTCACCCCGCCGATCGGCAGCACCCGGCCGGTCAGCGACACCTCGCCCGTCATCGCCACGTCGGTGCGCACCTTGCGGCCGGAGAGCAGCGAGGCCAGCGCCGTGGTCATGGTGATGCCGGCACTCGGCCCGTCCTTGGGGACGGCCCCGGCCGGGACGTGCAGGTGCACGCCGCGGTCGCGCAGCGAGGTGACCGGCAGCTCCAGTTCGGCGCCGCGCGAGCGCAGGAAGGAGAGTGCGATGTGCGCGGACTCCTTCATCACGTCGCCCAGCTGCCCGGTCAGGGTGAGCCCGGTGCCGCCGGTCTCGGCGTCGGCGAGCGAGGCCTCGATGTAGAGGACGTCGCCGCCGGCGCCGGTGACCGCGAGGCCGGTGGCCACGCCGGGGACGGCGGTGCGCCGTTCGGCGGGCTCCTGGGCGGACTCCGGCACGTGGTGCGGTCGGCCGATCAGGGCGCGCAGATCCTGCGCGCCGACCGAGGCGGGCAGCTCGCGCTCGCCCAGCTCGGCCTGTGCGGCGATCTTGCGCAGCACCCGGGCGATCGAGCGCTCCAGGGTGCGCACGCCCGCCTCGCGGGTGTACTCCCCGGCGAGCCGGCGCAGCGCCTCCTCGTCCACGCTGACCTGCCCGTCGCCGAGGCCGGCCTTCTCCAGCTGGCGCGGGAGCAGGTGGTCGCGGGCGATGACGACCTTCTCGTCCTCGGTGTAGCCGTCGAGCCGGACCAGCTCCATCCGGTCGAGCAGCGGCTCGGGGATGGCCTCCAGCACGTTGGCGGTGGCGAGGAAGACCACGTCGGAGAGGTCGAGCTCGACCTCCAGGTAGTGGTCCCGGAAGGTGTGGTTCTGGGCCGGGTCCAGCACCTCCAGCAGGGCGGCGGCCGGGTCGCCCCGGTAGTCGGAGCCGACCTTGTCGATCTCGTCGAGCAGGACGACCGGGTTCATCGAGCCGGCCTCCTTGATCGCCCGCACCAGGCGGCCGGGCAGCGCGCCGACGTAGGTGCGCCGGTGGCCGCGGATCTCCGCCTCGTCCCGGACGCCGCCGAGCGCGACCCGGACGAACTTGCGGCCCATGGCGCGGGCCACCGATTCGCCGAGCGAGGTCTTGCCGACGCCGGGCGGGCCGACCAGGGCGAGCACCGCGCCCCCGCGGCGGCCGCCGATCAGGCCGAGCCCCTGGTCCGCCCGGCGCTTGCGGACGGCCAGGTACTCGACGATCCGCTCCTTCACGTCGGCGAGGCCGGCGTGGTCGGCGTCGAGCACGGCGCGGGCGCCGACGATGTCGTACGCGTCCTCGGTGCGCTCGTTCCAGGGCAGCTCCAGGACGGTGTCCAGCCAGGTGCGGATCCAGGAGCCCTCGGGGGACTGCTCGGAGGAGCGCTCCAGCTTGTCGACCTCCTTGAGCGCGGCCGCCCGCACCTTCTCCGGGAGGTCGGCGGCCTCGACCCGGGCGCGGTAGTCGCCCTCCTCGTCGGCCGGGTCGCCGTTCAGCTCGGCCAGCTCCTTGCGGACGGCCTCCAGCTGGCGGCGGAGCAGGAACTCCTTCTGCTGCTTGGCCACGCCCTCCTCGACGTCCTTGCGGATGGTGTCGTTGACCTCCTCCTCGGCGAGGTGGTCGCGCAGCAGGGTGAGCGCGTACTCCAGCCGGGCGACCTGGTCGGCCTCCAGCAGCACCTTGAGCTTCTGCTCGGCGGTGGCGAAGGGCGCGTAGCCGATGTTGTCGGCGAGCTCGCCGACGCCCTCGATCTGCGCGACCCGGTCGACGATCTGCCAGGCGCCGCGCTTGCGCAGCCACTGGGTGGACAGCGCCTTGTACTCCTTGACCAGCTCGGCGGCCCGCCCGGCCACCGGCATGCCGACCGAGGACTCCCGGAACGGCGTGGTCTCCACCCAGAGCGCGGCGCCGGGGCCGGTGGTGCCGACCCCGATCCGGACCCGGCGCACGGCGCGCACCAGCGCGGCAGGGTCCCCGTCCGCGAGGCGGCCGACCTGCTCCACCGTGGCGAGCGTGCCGGCCGCCGCGTACGAGCCGTCCACCCGCGGAACCAGCAGGACCTGGGGCTTGCCGGAGCCGGCGGCCGCGGCGCGGGCGGCCTCGACCGCGGCGCGCACCTCGGCGTCCTTCAGGTCCAGCGGGACGACCATGCCCGGGAGGACGACCTCGTCGTCGAGCGGCAGCACGGGCAGGGTGAGCGGTGTGGACGTCGATGCCATGATCTCTCCCTAGTCAGTGAACTTGAGTCGACCTGACTAAGGCTTCACGGGCTCCGGATGTTCCCGGCACCTTGTTCGCCGCAAGCGAACGCCGCGTCACCGGGACGGCCAAGAGGAGGCGCCGTCAAAAGGACCGGGAAAGAACGACCCAAGAGACCCCGGGCGTCAGCGCACGGTGGACGGGCGGGCACCGGCCCGCACCGCCGCGGAGGCCGAGGAGGCAACGGAGGCCGAGGAGGCAGCGGCGCCGACCGCCGGGGCCTGCGCCGAACGGGTGCGCGGCCGCGGCGGGCGCCGCTCGATCCGCCGCAGCCAGCGTGACAGCACCACCCCGGTGAGCACCGCGGCCGGATGCCCCACGGCCGTGACCACGTCCTTCTCGACGGCGATCTGCTGGGCGATCATCAGCCCGACGCCGCCCAGCGCCAACACCCGCCCGCGCCAGGGCAGCAGCCCGGCCACCGCACCCAGGCAGGCGAGCACGCCGTAGCTGACCCCGATGTCCAGGTAGTCCATCGCCTCCGGCGCCATCCGCCCGGTCTCCACCGCGGTGATCACCACGCCCTGGGAGAGCAGCGTCGCCGCGACGTGCCCGATCGCGAACACCGCCGCGGCCCGGCCGGTGCCGACCCTGCGCTCCAGCGGCGCCAGGGTGAAGGCGAAGCCCCACAGGTAGGGCATCCACACCTCCCCGGCCACCCAGAAGCCACTGAGCACAAGGGCGCGCAAAGGGTGCTGGAGCAGGTTGTGGCCGTCCGAACTGGAGGCCTCCTGCAGACGCTGGACGAGTTCCGGATCGGCGACTTTGGCGAAGGTGGTGGTGGCTCCCACCACGGCGAGATATCCGAGGGTGAAGGGAGTGCGCCGGGGCGTCGGCACGCGTTCCAGCAGCCATTCGAAGACGCCGGTGCGCAGTCCGAACCGGAGCATTCCGTACGGCACCCCCGCGGGCGCGCTCCGGGCGGCCTCCCGCCGCAGTCCCGCCATGCCGCCTCCGCTCCACGCCCGCCGACACCGGTGCTCGCAGGTGCCCAACGTACCGGCGCGTGCGCCGGATTCCGCCCGGCGGGGCGTTGTCGTGGCCACGGTACGTCGAGGTTCTGAGAGGCACCTGAGAAAAGCCCGTGAAGACCGTCGACGCGAAGATCCGCCGGATTCCCGGCATTGGTCCAGACCTTCTCCCCATTAACGCGTCAGTAGGGCCTCTGACCGGCGACTTGGTGTCAACTGGACTGCATACGTACCGTTACGCAGAGAAAATTCGCCGGGTAAGGTATCGGCCCGTGCCCACTCAAGCGGTGGGTCCACGGGCGGCCGGACAGCCGGCCCACGGGCCGGAAACGTCCGGTCCACCTGCCGGAAAGCATCTGCTGTCCGTACGCTGCGAAGTGCGTGGGAGAAGTGGACGGGAGACCATCCGTCCACACGACTCCCGGGCACGCGACGGGACGGCGGACCCGGCACAGTCCACGACGGAACAAGACTACGAGCGGAGCCCCGCCATCCCCACAGGTGGCCGGCCCGCAGCCCTGGGGGCGGTGGCGTGACCGTGACAGAAATTCAGCAGGACAACCCCAACACCGGTGGCACAGTGAGCAGTCAGCGCAGAGTGCTGGTGGTGGAGGACGAACCCACGATCGCCGAGTCGATCGCGGCCCGACTGGGCGCGGAGGGGTTCAAGGTCGCCGTGGCCCATGACGGCCCCGGCGCGGTGGACGGCTTCCACACCTGGCAGCCGGACCTGGTGGTCCTGGACATCATGCTGCCCGGCTTCGACGGGCTGGAGGTGTGCCGCCGGATCCAGGCCCAGCGCCCGGTCCCGGTGCTGATGCTGACCGCCCGCGACGACGAGACGGACCTACTGGTCGGCCTCGGCGTCGGTGCCGACGACTACATGACCAAACCGTTCTCGATGCGCGAACTGGCCGCCCGGGTCAACGTGCTGCTGCGCCGCGTCGAGCGCGCCCAGCAGGCCGCCCGCACGCCCGCGCTCGGCAGCCTGCGCTTCGGCGAGCTGGAGATCGACCACGTCCAGCGCCGGGTCCGGCTCGCCTCGGGCGACGTCCACCTGACGCCGACCGAGTTCGACCTGCTCGCCTGCCTGGCCGCCCAGCCGCGCGCGGTGCTCACCCGCGAGCAGCTGCTGGCCGAGGTGTGGGACTGGACCGACGCGTCCGGCACCCGCACCGTCGACAGCCACGTGAAGGCGCTGCGCCGGAAGATCGGCGCCAGCTGGATCCGCACCGTGCACGGCGTCGGATACGCACTGGAGGCCCCGCTCTCCTGACGGGGGCTTCGGGCGACGGGCCACCGGGGGGCCCGTGTCCGACACCGCCGTGAGACCTCGCGGGGATCACAGGGACCAATGACCTTTCCACAGCAACGCAACGGGGACGCCGACGGCGCGCGCCCGCAGACGCTGGCCGCACGCGCGGCCAGCCGGGTCTGGGCCGACATCCGCCCGCTCGACCCGGTCCGGTCGATCAAGGGCAAGCTCGCCCTGCTGGTGATCGTCTCCGTGTTCCTGGCCACCGGGATGGTGGTCGTGGCGATCCGGTCCGAGACCCAGATCCGGATCATCATGGTCTTCTCCATGATCGCCTCGCTGCTGTTCATGCAGTTCCTCGCGCACGGGCTGACCGCCCCGCTGCGCGAGATGACGGCCGCCGCCCGCGCGATGGCCTCCGGCGACTACAGCCGCCGGGTCGAGGTGAACTCGCGCGACGAGATCGGCGAGCTGGCCGCCGCCTTCAACGGCATGGCCGCCGACCTGCAGGCCGCCGACCAGCACCGCCGCGAGCTGGTCGCCAACGTCTCGCACGAGCTGCGCACGCCCATCGCCGCGCTGCGCGCCGTGCTGGAGAACGTGGTGGACGGCGTCGTGCAGCCCAATCCGGCGACCCTGGGGGCCGCACTGGAGCAGACCGAGCGGCTCGGCCGCCTGGTCACCCACCTGCTGGACCTCTCCAAGATCGACGACGGCGTGGTCGACCTGGACGCCCGCCCCTTCGAGGTGCGCGAGTTCCTGGACGGCGTGCTGCGCGGGGTCACCGTGGACGGCGCGACGGCCGGCGGGGCGTTCTCCCGGCGCGGCGACGTCCGGCTGGCCCTGGAGGTCAGCCCGGCCGGCCTGACCGCCGTGGCGGACCCGGAACGGCTCCACCAGGTGGTCGCCAACCTGGTCGACAACGCCTGCAAGCACTCCCCTCCCGGCGGCACCGTGACGGTGCGCGCGAGACCGGACGGCGAGGACGGCGGCCTGCTGCTGGAGGTCCAGGACGAGGGTCCGGGCATCCCGCCGGCGGACCGCGGCCGGGTCTTCGAGCGGTTCAGCCGCAGCGGCACCGCGACCGCCTCCGGTCCGGGCTCCGACGGCGGCACCGGGCTGGGCCTGGCGATCGCCCGCTGGGCGGTGGACCTGCACGGCGGGCGGATCGCCGTCGCCGAGTCGCCGCGCGGCTGCCGGATCGAGGTCCGGCTGCCCGGGCAGTCCTGAGCGCCGGGACATTTGTCACAGATCCGACACAGACGCATACGAAGATCGCCTGCGGATCACCCTGGGTCTTTGTCCGTTTTCGCCCCGATTTGGGGGGCGATCGGGCCCGATCGGTTCCCCTCAGATACGGCTTTCTAACGTAGTTTTTCAGCCAATCTGCAGGTCAGGACTGTGATCTGGGCGACGCCTGGGGCCCGGGGACTGCGCGATCACTGGTCAGGGGCGTAGCCTTAATCCCCGCTGTCCAAACATCCCAAAAGGAAGCGGAAGAGGGCGGTTGCCGCCGTGTCGCCACAGTCCCCTGAAACCCCCAACAGCTCGGCAAGCTCCACTGGCTTCGGCCCCAATGAGTGGCTCGTCGATGAGATCTACCAGCAGTACCTCCAGGACCCGAACTCGGTCGACCGAGCCTGGTGGGACTTTTTCGCCGACTACAAGCCCGGTACCGAGGTGACCCCAGTGACCCAGGCCGCGACCCAGGCCGGCCCCACGCCGACCCCTGCCGCTGCCCCCGCGCCCGCCGCTGCTGCTGCTCCGGCCGCACCCGCGCCCGCCGCACCGGCCGCACCGGCCGCTCCGGCCCCGGTTGCCGCCCCGCTCGCCGCCGCGCCCGCCGCGCCCCCGGCCCCCAAGGCCGCCGCCGCTGCCCCGGCCCCGGCCGCCGCCCCGGCCGGCCCCGAGCTGGTCCAGCTGCGCGGCCCGGCCAAGGCCGTCGCCACCAACATGGACGCCTCGCTGGAGGTGCCGACCGCGACCTCGGTCCGCGCCGTCCCGGCGAAGCTGTTGATCGACAACCGCATCGTCATCAACAACCACCTGCAGCGCGCCCGCGGCGGCAAGGTCTCCTTCACCCACCTGATCGGTTACGCCCTGGTCCAGGCCATCAAGGCCGCCCCGGGCATGAACCACAGCTACAAGGTGGAGGACGGCAAGGCCTTCCTGGTCAAGCCGGAGCACGTCAACCTCGGTCTGGCGATCGACCTGGTCAAGCCGAACGGCGACCGCCAGCTGGTCGTCGCGGCCATCAAGAAGGCCGAGACCCTCGACTTCTTCGGCTTCTGGCAGGCCTACGAGGACATCGTCCGCCGGGCCCGCGCCAACAAGCTGACCATGGACGACTTCACCGGCGTCACGGTCTCGCTGACCAACCCCGGCGGCATCGGCACCGTGCACTCCGTGCCGCGCCTGATGCAGAACCAGGGCACCATCGTCGGCGTCGGCGCCATGGAGTACCCGGCCGAGTTCCAGGGCTCCGCCCCGGAGACCCTGTCCCGCCTGGGCGTCTCCAAGATCATGACGCTGACCTCGACCTACGACCACCGCGTCATCCAGGGCGCGGCGTCCGGCGAGTTCCTGCGCGAGATCCACCGCCTGCTGCTCGGCGAGAACGGCTTCTACGACGAGATCTTCGAGTCGCTGCGGATCCCGTACGAGCCGGTCCGCTGGGCCACCGACGTCGCCACCACCCACGACGACGAGGTCAACAAGACCGCCCGCGTCATGGAGCTGATCCACTCCTACCGGGTCCGCGGCCACCTCATGGCCGACACCGACCCGCTGGAGTACAAGCAGCGCAAGCACCCCGACCTGGACGTCACCACCCACGGCCTCACCCTGTGGGACCTGGAGCGCGAGTTCGCGGTCGGCGGCTTCGGCGGCCAGAAGATGATGAAGCTCCGCGACATCCTCGGCCTGCTGCGCAACACCTACTGCCGCACCGTCGGCATCGAGTACATGCACATCCAGGACCCGAAGCAGCGCAAGTGGCTGCAGGAGCGCCTGGAGAAGCCGTACGCGAAGCCCGAGCGCGAGGAGCAGCTGCGGATCCTCCGCCGGCTGAACTCGGCCGAGGCCTTCGAGACCTTCCTGCAGACCAAGTACGTCGGCCAGAAGCGCTTCTCGCTGGAGGGCGGTGAGTCGCTGATCGCGCTGCTGGACGCGACCATCGACTCCGCCGCCGAGCACCGCCTGGACGAGGCCGTCATCGGCATGGCCCACCGCGGCCGTCTGAACGTGCTGGCCAACATCGTCGGCAAGCCGTACGGCAAGATCTTCGGCGAGTTCGAGGGCAACCTCGACCCGAAGTCGATGCACGGCTCCGGCGACGTCAAGTACCACCTGGGCTCCGAGGGCACCTTCACCGGCCTGGACGGCGAGCAGATCAAGGTCTCGCTGGCCGCCAACCCCTCCCACCTGGAGACGGTCGACCCGGTCGTCGAGGGCATCGCCCGCGCCAAGCAGGACATCCTGGACCAGGGCGGCACCACCTTCCCGGTGCTGCCGATCCAGATCCACGGTGACGCGGCCTTCGCCGGCCAGGGCGTCGTCGCGGAGACCCTGAACATGTCGCAGCTGCGCGGCTACCGCACCGGCGGCACCGTGCACATCGTGGTGAACAACCAGGTCGGCTTCACCGCCGCCCCGGCGTCCTCGCGCTCCTCGATGTACTGCACCGACGTGGCCCGCATGATCGAGGCCCCGATCTTCCACGTGAACGGCGACGACCCGGAGGCCGTGGTCCGCGTCGCGCGGCTCGCCTTCGAGTTCCGCCAGGCGTTCCACAAGGACGTCGTGATCGACCTCATCTGCTACCGCCGCCGCGGTCACAACGAGGCCGACAACCCGTCGTTCACCCAGCCGCTGATGTACGACCTGATCGACAAGAAGCGCTCGGTGCGCAAGCTGTACACCGAGGGCCTGATCGGTCGCGGCGACATCACCATGGAAGAGGCGGAGCAGGCGCTCCAGGACTTCCAGGGCCAGCTGGAGAAGGTCTTCGCCGAGGTCCGCGACGCGGCCCAGGCGCCGGCCGACACCACCACGGGCAAGCCGGTCGCCGACTTCCCGGTCTCCATCCAGACCGGCATCTCCCAGGAGATGGTCAAGCGGATCGCCGCCTCGCAGGTCAACCACCCGGACTGGCTGACCGTCCACCCGCGCCTGCTGCCGCAGCTGCAGCGCCGCGCCGCCTCGGTCGAGGACAACACCATCGACTGGGCGATGGGCGAGACCCTCGCCATCGGCTCGCTGCTCATGGAGGGCCACCCGGTCCGCCTGGCCGGCCAGGACAGCCGCCGCGGCACCTTCGGCCAGCGGCACGCCGTCCTGATCGACCGCAAGACCGGCGAGGACTACACCCCGCTGCAGTACCTCACCGAGGACCAGGCCCGCTACACCGTCTACGACAGCCTGCTGTCGGAGTACGCGGCCATGGGCTTCGAGTACGGCTACTCGCTGACCCGCCCGAACGCGCTGGTCATGTGGGAGGCGCAGTTCGGCGACTTCGTCAACGGCGCGCAGACCATGGTGGACGAGTACATCGCCTCCGCCGAGCAGAAGTGGGGCCAGCACTCCGGCGTCACCCTGCTGCTGCCGCACGGCTACGAGGGCCAGGGCCCGGACCACTCGTCCGCCCGCCCGGAGCGCTTCCTCCAGCTGTGCGCGCAGGACAACATGACGGTCGCCATGCCGACCCTGCCGTCGAACTACTTCCACCTGCTGCGCTGGCAGGCGCACAACCCGCACCACAAGCCGCTGATCGTCTTCACCCCGAAGTCGATGCTGCGTCTGAAGGCCGCGGCGAGTGCGACCGAGGAGTTCCTGTCGGGCTCGTTCCGCCCGGTCATCGGTGACACCACCGTCGACCCGGCGCAGGTCCGCAAGGTGGTCATCACCTCCGGCAAGTTCTACTACGACCTGGCGGCGGCCCGGACCGAGCGCGGCATCACCGACACCGCGATCGTCCGCATGGAGCGGCTCTACCCGCTGCCGGTGGCCGAGCTCCAGGAGGAGCTGGCCCGCTACGGCGACAACGTCCAGTTCGTCTGGGCGCAGGAGGAGCCGGCCAACCAGGGTGCCTGGCCGTTCATCGCGATGAACCTGGTCGACCACCTGCAGGTCGTCATCGGCCGCAGCGGCGGCGACGCCCGTCTGCGCCGGGTCGCCCGCACCGCGGCCTCGTCGCCGGCCGTCGGCTCGGCCAAGCGGCACGGCGCCGAGCAGCAGGCGCTGATCGAGGAGGTCTTCGCGCTCTGACGCGCTGAGACCCCGCACCGCGAACACGCCCGCGGCTCCCGTCCCCTCGGTGAGGGGACGGGAGCCGCGGGCGTTCCTGTTCACGTCAAGGTCGCAGCTCTGCAACCAAACGGGGACCAGCCTGCACGGCTTCCTGACGGATCGATAGGTTATGCCTCGCCGGATCGCCGCTCGGCGCCCGTCATCGCGCCGCGGCCCCGGCCGAACGACCTCACCGCTCTCCCAGGGGGATCCACCGCATGACCGCCGACACGCCGCACCCCGGCAAGCTCCCTCCGGTCTTCCAGCCGCTCCTCCCCGACGACCCCCGGGAGGTCGGCGGCTACCGACTGTTCGCCCGGCTCGGCGCCGGCGGCATGGGCCGGGTCTACCTCTCGTACACGCCGGGCGGACGCCCGGTGGCGCTCAAGGTGGTCCGTCCCGAGTTCGCCGAGGACGTCGAGTTCCGCCGCCGGTTCGCCCAGGAGGTCAGCAACGCCCAGCGGATCCACGGGCTGTACACCGCGCAGGTGATCGACTCCGGCGGCCTGGACTCGGACGCGCCCTGGCTGGTCACCGCGTACGTGCCGGGCCCGTCCTTGCAGCAGGTGGTGCGGGAGCACGGCGCGCTGCCGGTCCGCACCGTGCTGCTGCTGATGGGCGGCATCGCCGAGGCGCTGCAGGCGATACACAGCGTCGAGGTGGTCCACCGCGACCTCAAGCCCGCCAACGTGCTGGTCGCCGGGGACGGCCCGCGGGTGATCGACTTCGGCATCGCCCGGGCCGCCGACGCCACCGCGCTGACCGGCACCGGCTACCGGATCGGCTCCCCCGCCTTCATGGCCCCCGAGCAGGCCCAGGGCCGCACCGTCACCCCCGCCACCGACGTGTTCGCGCTCGGCGCCCTGGCCGCGTACGTGGCCGGCGGCACCGCGCCGTTCGGCGACGGGCCGGACACCGCGGTGCTCTACCGGGTGGTGCACGAGGAGCCGGACCTGGAGGCCGTTCCGGCGGACCTGCGGGAGCTGATCCAGCGCTGCCTGGCGAAGTCCCCGGAGGACCGCCCCAAGCCCGCCGAGATCATCCAGACCGCCCGCAACCACCCGGAGGTCGGCGGCCAGCTGCGGTTCGGTGAGGACTGGCTGCCCCGGCAGGTCAACACCGAGATCACCCGCCGCTCCGATCTGCCCAGGACGCCGCCGACCCCGCTGCCGGCCGCGCCCACCGCCCCGCCGGCCCCGGCCGCTCCCCCGCAGCCGGCCGGCGCGCCGACCCAACCGGCCACCGCGGCGATCCACGCTCCGCAGCAGCCGGCCTCGCCCCCGCCGGGCTTCGCCCCGCCGCCGCTCGGCGCGTACGGCGCGCCGCAGCCGCCCACCGAGACGCCGACCGCCCCCGTGCTGCCCACCCCGCCGACCGTCCAGCTCCAGCCGGATCCACCGTCCTTCGACACCCCGCCGCCCGGCCCGGCGTTCACCGCCGCCGTCCCGGTGCCCGCGCCCGAGCCGGAGGCCCGGCGCAGGGGCGGGGTGTCCTGGAAGGCGCTGCTGACCGTCGCCCTGGTGATGGCGGTCGGCGGCACGGCGGGCGGCGTCGTGCTGATGAAGAAGCTGGACGACGGCAAGAAGCCGGCCGCGAGCACCACCCCGGCCCCCGTCCAGACGGTGACGCTCCCCCCGGGCCCGCAGTCCGCCCAGCCGACCGTGCCGGCGCCGACGCAGGCCGCGGCGACGACCCCGGCCACCCCGTCGAGCTCGTCGACGGGCGGGACTGCCAGCCCGGCCGCGAACCGGCCGGTCAAGTACACGGTGGTCTACCAGGACCAGGTGCTCAGCATCCCGCCGTCCGGCAACTACCAGTTCGACCTGCAGAACGGGAAGGTGGTGCCGGACAACACCGTGCAGTGGACGGTCGGCACCTCGGGCGCCGAGTTCCGGATCAGCAGCGAAACCGACGCGTTCATCGCCAAGGACGCCTCTCCCCTCACCCCCGAGCAGTGCGCGGCCGGGATCGACCGCGAGCCGGCCGCCCAGTTCAAGTTCGAGAACATCCCGGTCGAGCGGTCGTTCTGCGTGCGGGCCCGGGCGAGCCGGTCGATCGTCGTCCTGAAGGTGCTGAAGCTCGGCTCGAACGACGGCTCGGCGACCTGCGCGCTCACCTACTACCGCAACGACGGCTGACCGGCCCGGTCTATCCTGACCGGGTCAATCCCCATCGGACCGGAGCGAACCGTGTACTTCACCGACCGAGGCATCGAGGAGCTGCAGAACCGGCGCGGCGAGGAGGAGGTCAGCTTCGAGTGGCTGGCCGAGCGCCTGCGCGAGTTCGTCGACCTCAACCCGGACTTCGAGATCCCGGTCGAGCGGCTGGCCACCTGGCTGGCCCGGCTCGACGACGAGGACGACGACGAGTGACGTCCTGACCCGGTGGCGACCGCCGCCGGACGGAGGGCCCGGGAGGCAACCGCCTCCCGGGCCCTCGGCGTTTCCCCGTAGGGGGCGGCTCCGGGTCGGGTCAGGGCCCGTCTCGGGGGCGGAACCGCTTGCTTTTCCCGGCACGCGATATATCGTCTTTGGAAGAGAACGCGATACATCGCGATCCGCGACGGGAGGCGGCAGAGATGAGCCAGTGGACGATCGAGGGGCCGGGCAGGACCACCTTCGAGGACGCGGTCCGCGCGCTGCACGTGCGCGTCATCGACGGCACCGTGAACGTGGTCGCGGCCGAGGGCCCGGCCCGCCTGGAGGTCACCGACCTCAAGGGCGAGGCGCTGCACGTGACGCTGGTCGACGGCGTCCTGACCGTCACCTACAAGGACATCAACAGCTGGGGCGAGTTCGGCGACTGGATCAAGTCGGTCGGCTCGGTCCGCAACTTCTTCGACTCCTTCAAGCGCAAGCGCTCCGTCGACGTCACCCTGACCGTCCCGGCCGGCACCGACGTCAAGGTCGGCACCGTGTCGGCCCACTCCACCGTCACCGGCATCGACGGGCACGTCTCGGTGCAGGGCGCCAGCGGCGACACCACCCTGGCCGGGGTCACCGGGCGGATCGACGCCAGCACCGTCACCGGCGACGTCGACGCCCAGGCGGTCGGCGGCCAGCTCAAGGTCAACACCGTCTCCGGGCAGCTCACCGTGATCGCCGGCACCGCCGACCGGGTCCAGGCCAACACCGTGACCGGCGCCGTCACCCTGGACCTCGACGTGGCCGGCGAGACGGACGTCAAGGTCAACACCGTCAGCGGCCCGGTCGTGGTCCGGATCCCCTCGCTGGCCGACGCCACCGTCGAGGCCGGCTCCACCAGCGGCGACGTCTCCAGCACCTTCGACGAGCTCACGATGAGCAGCACCTGGGGCGCCAAGAAGATCTCCGGGCAACTCGGCGAGGGCCGCGGCAGCCTCAGCGTCACCACCGTCTCCGGCGCGGTGACGGTGCTGCGCCGCCCCGACACCGAGGACGACGCCCCGGTGGTGGTCAAGGAGCTCCCGGCCTCCCCCGCCACCGACAAGCCCGCCGGCCCCGACCTCACCAAGGAGGCCTGAGATGACCCCTGTGTTCGGCCACGGCCGGCTCCGGCTCTACCTGCTGAAGCTGCTGGACGAAGCCCCGCGGCACGGCTACGAGGTGATCCGCCTGCTGGAGGAGCGCTTCCAGGGCCTGTACGCCCCCTCCGCCGGGACGGTCTACCCGCGGCTGGCCAAGCTGGAGCAGGAGGGCCTGGTCAGCCACAGCACCGAGGGTGGCCGCAAGGTCTACCGGCTGACCGACGCCGGGCGGGCCGAACTCGAAGCCCGGCGCGGCGAGTTGGACGAGCTGGAGCTGGAGATCCACGACTCGGTGGCACAGCTCGCCGGGGCGATCCGGGAGGACGTCCGGGACAGCGCCAAGGATCTGCGCGAGGAGCTGTGGCAGGCTGCCAAGCAGGCCCCCCGGCCGGAGCGCGACACTAAGGCCGGAGCCGGCGGCGACCCGTGGGCCGGGCCCTGGGGCGACAACGAGTCCTGGCAGCGCGCCAAGGAGGAGTTCACCCAGTTCAAGCGGCACGCCAAGGAGCAGGCCAAGCGTGCCCGGGAGCAGGAGCGGGCCGCCAAGGCCAAGGCGAAGGCCGCCGAGGAGGAGGCCCGTAGGCTGCGCGAGCAGGCCAAGGCCTCCCGCACGGCCGCCCAGCAGGAGGCGCTGCGGATCAAGCGCCGGGTCGAGCAGCAGGTGCGCGAGCACGCCGCGAAGGGCGACTGGCCGACCGGGCTGGCCGAGGGCCTGTCCGAGCTGACCAAGGGCCTGGCCGGGCTGGCCGACGCCGCCCGCTGGGGCCACCCGGCGACGGACGAGCCGGCCGAACCGGGCGAGCGGATCACCGTGACCCGGATCGACCTGGACAAGGACCAGGACGAGACGGCCGCCCCCACCGACCTGCCAGCGTGGGCGCACACCGACCCGGACGGGGACCCGTCCCGCGAACTGGAGCGGCTGCTCGACCGCTTCCGCGACCAGGTCCGCGACGCGGCCCGGGACGGCGGGGTGAACGCCGACAAGCTGGCCGAGGCCCGCTCGGTGCTGGGCGCGGCCGGCGAGCGGCTGAAGCGGCTGCTCGGCTGACCCGAGCCTTCGGTGCAGGCCCGGTGCCGCCGTACGGGGACACCGGGCCGTCGCGCGTCAGGGGTTGAGCACGATCTTGCCGAAGACCTCGCCCTTGGCGAGCCGGGCGAAGCCGTCCCGGGCCTCGGACAGCGGCAGCACCGAGTCGATCACCGGGCGGACACCGGTGTTGGCGCACAGCGCCAGCAGCCCGGCCAGCTCCTCCTTGGTGCCCATGGTCGAGCCGACCACCCTGAGCTCCAGGAAGAAGATCCGGTTCAGCTCGGCGGCGCTCGGGTTGGGGCCGGAGGTGGCACCGGAGATGACGATGGTGCCGCCCGGGCGCAGCGACTTCACCGAGTGCGACCAGGTCGCGGCGCCGACCGTCTCCATCACCGCGTCCACCCGGGAGGGCAGCCGGGCGCCGCTCTCGAAGGCCGCGTCCGCGCCGAGCTCGACCGCCCGGCGGCGCTTGGCCTCGTCCCGGCCGGTGACCCAGACCCGCAGGCCGGCCGCCTTGCCGAGGACGACCAGCGCGGTCGACACCCCGCCGCCGGCGCCCTGCACCAGGACGGTGTCACCGGGCTTGACCCCGGCGTTGGTGAACAGCATCCGGTAGGCCGTCAGCCAGGCCGTGGGCAGGCAGGCGGCCTCCTCGAAGCTCAGCTCGGCAGGCTTGGGCAGCAGGTTCCAGGTCGGCACGGCCACCTGCTGGGCGAAGGTGCCCTGGTAGCGCTCGGTCAGGATGGACCGGGGCTCGTTCGGGCCCACCCCGTGGCCGGTCTGGCCGATCACCGAGTGGATGACGACCTCGTTGCCGTCCTCGTCGACGCCGGCGGCGTCGCACCCGAGGATCATCGGCAGCTTCTC
Organism: Kitasatospora sp. NPDC053057; assembly: GCF_044546945.1. NCBI lineage: Bacteria > Bacillati > Actinomycetota > Actinomycetes > Kitasatosporales > Streptomycetaceae > Kitasatospora > Kitasatospora sp. NPDC053057. The sequence goes on from NZ_JBITZP010000006.1 coordinate 206,397, forward strand.
GGCGGGCAGGCCGACGCCGCGCAGCGACCACAGGTCGTGGTGGTTGAGGCTGGCGGCCTTGACCGTCACCACGCTCCAGCCGGGGCGGGCCTGCGGCTCGGGGAGTTCGCCCAACTCCAGGCCGCCGAGCGGGTCGTCGGCGTCGATACGGGCGGCATAGGCAGCAAACATGCCCCGGACACTAGCCGGGACGGCCGAGGCCGGGAACCACGCGTACGTGTGACGCGCGTCCCGGCCTCAGGCTGGGTTCGTCGGATCGTCAGATCCGCGCCACGCCCTCGGCGCGGGCGGCGTCGGCCACGGCCTTGGTGACCGCCGGGGCGACCCGCTCGTCGAACGGCGAGGGGATGACCTTCTGCGGCGTCAGCTCGTCGGCCACCACGCCGGCCAGCGCCTTGGCGGCGGCCAGCTTCATGCCCTCAGTGATCCGGGAGGCCCGCACCTGCAGGGCACCGGCGAAGATGCCCGGGAAGGCCAGCACGTTGTTGATCTGGTTCGGGAAGTCGCTGCGCCCGGTGGCGACGACCGCCGCGTACTTGTGGGCCACCTCGGGGTGGATCTCCGGGTTGGGGTTGGCCATCGCGAAGATGAACGCGCCCTCGGCCATGGTCGCCACGACCTCCTCCGGCACGGTGCCGCCGGAGACGCCGATGAACACGTCCGCGCCGACCAGCGCGTCGGCCAGCGAGCCCTTGAGGCCCGAGCGGTTGGTCTGCTCGGCGATCTCGGCCTTGACGTCGGTCAGATCCTCGCGGCCCTGGTGGACCACGCCCTTGCGGTCGCAGACGGCCACGTCGCCGATGCCCGCGGCCAGCAGCATCTTGGCGATGGCGATGCCGGCCGCGCCGGCGCCGGAGATGACGGCCCGCAGCGAGCCGATCTCCCGGCCGGTCACCTTGGCGGCGTTCCACAGGGCGGCGGTGGTGACGATCGCGGTGCCGTGCTGGTCGTCGTGGAAGACCGGGATGTCCAGGGCCTCCTGGAGCCGGCGCTCGATCTCGAAGCAGCGCGGGGCGGAGATGTCCTCCAGGTTGACGCCACCGAAGGAGGGGGCCAGCCGGACCACCGTCTCGACGATCTCGTCCACCCCGGTACAGGCGAGCGCGATCGGCACCGCGTCCACGCCGCCGAACTGCTTGAACAGGATGGCCTTGCCCTCCATCACCGGGAGCGAGGCCTCCGGGCCGATGTCACCGAGGCCGAGCACCGCGGTGCCGTCGGTGACCACCGCGACGGTGTTGGACTTCCAGGTGTAGTCGTTGACCAGCTCCGGCTGCTCGGCGATGGCCGTGCAGACCCGGGCGACACCGGGGGTGTAGGCGAGGGACAGGTCGTCCGCGTCGCGCACCGGCACGGTCGCCCGGATCTCCATCTTGCCGCCGCGGTGGAGCGCGAAAACGGCGTCGACCGGATCGTCGGTGTCCTGGGTGCTGCTGATGATCTCCGCTGCCACGATGACCTCTTCGTCATTGATCTGGCGAGGTGCGCGGCCGACGGGCAGTGCGGCCCCGTCCGGAAACCGGAAACCGGGTACGCCGAAAGCGGACCCGGGGTCGGGGTGGGGCGCTGCCGTCGGGTGGCGCCCTCGGATGAGGGTTTTTTATGGGGTCTTGTCTTGATCCGCTTGTGCTACCGGGCCGAGCGTAGGTCGGACGAAGGCATCGCACCTATGCCTTTTCGTCCTCGTCACGTGCCGTTCATCGCCGTGCTGTCGCGTCGACTGGGATCCGGCGTCGGAAGCGCCGGGCCCCGGCGGCGGCAACGGCGTGGAGGCACGCGCACCCGCGGGAGTGAACGCAGACCCGTTGGGGATTCGGTGCTCCGGATACGGAGCCACGTGATGACTTCCGGTCCTGAACACCCCGAGCCTGTCGGGGCTCGTCGGTCTGGTTCGAGCGTTCGGGGGTCACCCGGTACCGAATTCTGACACACCCGCTGCCGGGCCCGGCAGGGTGGGATGGCACGATCGCATGTCCGCCATTCCGCGTACACCGGCGCGACACCGCGGCGACCGCGGTCGGCCCCAGCGGTGGTCAACGGGGGCATCTGAGCCCGTCCGGGGCAGCGGGCCACCCCGGCGGGGCTTACGGGCAGAGCACAGGCGGATCTGCATACTTATACGCAGGGTGACAGGGGCACGCGATCCGTCCGAATAGCGGACACCGCGAGCCCTTGTTATCCGATTTTGATCTGAATGAGGGCCACCTGACCGTCCTCAGATGGCAGGATTCCCCCCATCTCGGATCGAGCCGGCCACTGGTCGAGGCGGTTCAGGTCGACGTCCACCTCGGCGGAGGGTGGCGGAAGCAGTACCCCGCACCACCCTGGGCGGCCCCCATGCGCCCAGGCAACTGCACAACCCGGCAACGCCCGTACGACGACGTACAGCGACATACCCATCCGTACGGCTCCGTACGGCCAGCTGCCCCGGTGCGCCGCTTCCGCGGCGCGCTCCGCCCGATTTCTCTCCCCAGGAGGAGATCCCCCTCATGACCGCCCGTACCCAGCGCACCCGCCTCTTCGCCGCCGGCGTGGCCGCCGTGTCCGTGTCCCTCGTGCTGACCGGCTGCGGCAGCAGCAAGTCGTCGTCCGGCTCCTCGGCCGGCGTCAACGCGAGCGCGTCGGTCCCCGCCGTGACCGCCGACCCGGCGCTGGCCGCGCTCGTCCCGGCCGACGTCAAGTCCGCCGGCAAGATCGTCGTCGCCACCGACGCCTCCTACGCGCCCAACGAGTTCAAGGACGACAAGGGCGCCATCGTCGGCATGGACGTGGACCTGGCCAACGCCATCGCCAAGAAGCTGGGCCTGACCGCCGACGTCCAGAACGCGACCTTCGACGCGATCATCCCGGGCATCACGGGCAACAAGTACACGATGAGCATGAGCTCCTTCACCGACACCAAGGAGCGCGAGGCGTCGGTCGACATGGTCACCTACTTCAGCGCCGGTACGGGCGCCGCGGTCAAGAAGGGCAACCCGGAGAAGATCGACCCCACCGACCTGTGCGGCAAGAAGGTCGCCGTCCAGACCGGCACCACCCAGGCCGACGCGGTCAAGGACACCATCAACCCCGCCTGCACCAAGGCCGGCAAGCCGACCGTCCCGAACGACGGCGACAAGTTCGACCTGCAGACCGACGTCACCCAGTCGCTGGTCTCCGGCCGCGACCAGGTCATGCTGGCCGACTCCCCCGTCATCGACTACGCGATCAAGCAGACCAACGGCCAGCTGGAGAAGGTCGGCCAGGTGACCGACACCGCCCCGTACGGCGTCGTGCTGGCGAAGAACTCGCCGCTCTCCAAGGCCGTTCAGGGCGCCGTCCAGTCCCTGATGGCGGACGGCACCTACAAGAGCATCCTGGAAAAGTGGGGCGTGCAGGCCGGTGCGATCGACAAGTCCGTCGTCAACGGCGCCACCAGCTGAATCCGCTGTTCTGAACACAACCCCTGAGGCCACAAAGTGAACTCTTCCGACCAGGGGTCGGTGCACCCGGGACGGCCCGAAACCCTCAAGGCCGTCCCGGTCCGCCACCCCGGACGCTGGGTCGGGGCAGCAGTCGTCGCGGTCCTCGCGGCGATGCTGATCCACGCCCTCACCACTAATCCCCAGTTCCAGTGGGACGTCGTCGGCACCTACCTCTTCGACTCCTCGATCCTGCACGGCCTCGGCGTCACCCTCGAACTGACCTTCCTCTCCATGTTGATCGGCGTCTCGGGCGGCGTGATCCTCGCGATCATGCGCCTGTCGCCGAACCCGGTGCTCTCCAGCACCGCCTGGTTCTACATCTGGGTCTTCCGCGGCACCCCGGTCCTGGTCCAGCTGCTGTTCTGGAACTTCCTGGGCACGCTGTGGGCCAACATCTCGTTCGGCATCCCGTTCGGCCCGGCCTTCTGGTCCGAGCCGACCAACCAGGCGATCCCGCTGTTCGTCGCCGCCCTGCTGGGCCTGGGCCTCAACGAGGCCGCGTACATGGCGGAGATCGTCCGCGGCGGCATCCAGTCCGTGCCGCTCGGCCAGACCGAGGCCGCGCACGCGCTGGGCATGAGCCAGTTCAACACCATGCGGCGGATCATCCTGCCGCAGGCCATGCGGGTGATCATCCCGCCGACCGGCAACGAGACCATCTCGATGCTGAAGACCACCTCGCTGGTCTCGTCGATCGCCCTGGAGGAACTGCTCCGGGCCGGCCAGAACATCTACTCCCGCACGTTCCAGACCATTCCGCTGCTGATCGTCGTCAGCATCTGGTACCTGCTGATGACCTCGATCCTCACCGTGGTCCAGTACTACATCGAGCGCTACTACGCCCGCGGCGCCAACCGGGTGCTCCCGCCCACGCCGCTGCAGCGACTGCGCCGGCTGTTCGCCGGCAAGCCCGTCCCGCCGGCCAAGGACGACGTGGTGCCCGGCCTCGAAGGAGGTGGCCACGTATGACCGACCTGACCAAGCCCGTGGCGGACGCCCGATCCGTACCGATGGTCGAGGCACAGGGCGTGCGCAAGTCCTACGGCCTGGTGGAGGTGCTCAAGGGCATCGACCTGGAGGTCAAGAAGGGCGAGGTGTTCGTCCTGGTCGGCCCCTCCGGGTCCGGCAAGTCGACCTTCCTGCGGTGCATCAACCACCTGGAGAAGATCAACGGCGGCCTCCTCTCGGTGGACGGCGAACTCGTCGGCTACCGGATGAAGGGCGACCGGCTGCACGAGCTGAGGGACCGCGAGGTCGCGCAGAAGCGCCGGGACATCGGCATGGTGTTCCAGCACTTCAACCTGTTCCCCCACATGACCGCCCTGGAGAACGTCATCGAGGCGCCGGTCCAGGTCAAGGGCGAGAACAAGGCCGAGGCCCGGGAGCGCGGGATGGCGCTGCTGGAGCGGGTCGGCCTCGCCGACAAGGCCAGGAGCTACCCCTCGCAGCTCTCCGGCGGCCAGCAGCAGCGCGTGGCGATCGCCCGCGCCCTGGCCATGAAGCCCAAGCTGATGCTCTTCGACGAGCCCACCTCGGCGCTCGACCCGGAGCTGGTCGGCGAGGTGCTGGACGTCATGCGCGGTCTGGCCGAGGAGGGGATGACGATGATCGTCGTCACCCACGAGATGGGCTTCGCCCGCGAGGTCGGCGACGCGCTGGTGTTCATGGACGGCGGTGTGGTGGTCGAGTCCGGCAACCCCCGCGAGGTGCTCACCAACCCCCAGCACGAGCGCACCAGGGCCTTCCTCTCCAAGGTGCTCTGAGCCCGTACGGTCGGCGCCCGGCAGGCGACTTCCTGCCGGGCGCCGCCGCTTTCCCCAGCCGGGTAATAGGCTGGAAGCAGTCAGCCCGTTACCGATACTCCTGGAAGGACCGCCGTGGAGCTCGCCTCGTACGCCGACCTCGCCGTTCGGCTGGTGAACACCGAGGAACCCGAGCGCGGCACCGACACGCTGACCTCGGTGGACGCCGTGCGCGCCCTGTTCTCCGACTCCGCCCGTGCCGCCGCGCTGGCCGACGAGTCCGACGTGCCCCGGCTGCGGGCGGTGCGGACCAGACTGCGCGGGGTCTTCGAGGCCGCCGCCGAGGGAGACGAGGTCCGGGCCGTCGACCTGCTGAACAGCCTGCTGATGGAGTACCCCGTCAGCCCGCTGGTCTCCGGGCACGATTACCTGGACGACGCCGGTCGGCCGCGCTGGCACCTGCACCTGGCCGACAACTCGCCCACCGCCACCGCGCACTTCAGCGCCGTCGCCTGCATGGGCCTGGCCGTCCACCTCACCGAGCTGGGCGCCGACCGGCTCGGCATCTGCCAGGCCGCGCCGTGCCGCAACGCCTACCTGGACACCTCGACCAACCGCTCCCGCCGCTACTGCTCCGACCGCTGCGCGACCCGCGCCAACGTCGCCGCGTACCGGGCCCGCAAGCGGCAGGAGGCCGAGGCCGCCCTGCACCGCGGGAATCAGCACTCCGGAAACTAGACCTCTTCGACCCACACCCCGAGGCGACGGGCCAGGCCCGGCAGCCGGGACAGCCGGGGGCCGAGCAGCAGTCGCTCCAGCCCGCGGCCCGGCGCCAGCCAGGCCGGGCTCGGGCGCAGCCGCAGCAGCACCCGGCCGAGCACCAGTTCGTCCGGGACCGGGCCGTAGCTGCGGCTGTCACTGTCCACCGGGCGGTTGTCGGACAGCAGCCACCAGCCCTTCGCGCGGCGCTCGGCGGCCCGCTTCACCACCAGCAGGTCCTGCTGGAAGGGGTGCCGGAACAGCACCACCGCGCCGGGCCGGATCGGCGCGCCGTAGCGGACCAGCAGCTGGTCGCCCTCGCGCAGGGTCGGGACCATCGACGGGCCCGCCACGTCGACCAGCCCGAACGGCACCACTCCGCCGCCCGCGCCGCCCTGCGGTTCCGTGCTCCGCGCCACGACTCCTCCTCCCGGACCGCCCGCCCCCAGTCTGCCGTACGGACCGTCATCTGTTCGATGTCCGGATTACCCCGGTTCCGGGTCCGCCTTTTGCCCTAGGCCCACCGCCCGATCGCGAAACCCGGCGGGCGGAAGGGTAATCTCGGGCGCGGGAAGACGATCTAAGGAAGGACTCCCATGTTCTCTCGTCTGTTTGCACCTCGCGCCACCGCTCACGCCCACTGCGACCTGCCCTGCGGTGTCTACGACCCGGCGCAGGCCAAGCTTGAGGCCGAGTCGGTCAAGGCCACCCAGGAGAAGTACCAGGCCAACGAGGACCCGCACTTCCGCGCCCGCGCCATCATCATCAAGGAGCAGCGCGCCGAGGCCGTCAAGCACCACATCTCGGTGCTGTGGAGCGACTACTTCAAGGCCCCGCACTTCGAGAAGTACCCGCAGCTGCACCAGCTGATCAACGACACCCTGAAGGCCGCCTCGGCCGCCAAGGCGTCCACCGACCCGGCCACCGGCCAGGCCCTGCTGGACCTGATCGCCGAGGTCGACAAGATCTTCTGGGAGACCAAGCAGGCCTGAGCCTGACGCGTCGCCACCCGACCGCCCCCGTCCGCTCCGTCGGACGGGGGCGGTCGTGCGTTCCGCTCGGCGCAACAACTACGCGGCCCCGAGCGCCGAGGAGAAGCGGACCTTCCTCAAGTCCTTCCCGCTGCTGGCGAACGTCTCCGCGATCAGCACCCTGGCCGACTTCCTACGCACCGTACCGGCCCGCTGACCGGCCCGAACGGAGCCCCCGATCGAAGCCCCCGGCCGGGCGTACGCTCGAAGGTGCGAAGCCGACGGAACCCGACCGGAGGAGCGAGACCATGAGCACCATGGCGGCCCCCGCCGCCTTCGACACCCGCGCGCTGCGCGAGGGCATCGAGCGCTGCGACGCCGAGGCCCTGCTGGCGCTGTACGCCGAGGACGCCGAGCTGCGCGTGGTCGACCGCACCACCCAGCCCAGCCACCCCCTGGTGATGCACGGGCGGGACGAGATCGGCGCCATGCTGGACGACGTCTACGGCCGCGAGATGACCCACAAGCTGGAGCAGGTGGTGGTCCAGGGCGACCACGTCGCCTTCCTGGAGTCCTGCCGCTACCCCGACGGGGTGCGGGTGCTCATGGCCTCGATGGCCGACCTGCGGGACGGCCGGATCGTCGACCAGACCTCCGTCCAGGCCTGGGACGAGACCGGGCCCGAGCAGTAGGCTCGCGGCATGATCCGCACCGCCGTCGTCACCGACGTTCCCGTCATCCTGACCATGATCCGCGAGCTGGCGGAGTACGAGAAGGCCCCGCAGGAGGCGGTGGCCACCGAGGAGCAGCTGAGCGAGGCGCTGTTCGGCGCCAACCCGGCGCTGTTCGGCCTGATCGCCGAGGACGACGCCACCGGCGAGCCGGTCGGCTTCGCGGTCTGGTTCCTCAACTTCTCGACCTGGCGCGGCACCCACGGGATCTACCTGGAGGACCTGTACGTCCGCCCGGAGGCGCGCGGCGGCGGCCACGGAAAGGCGCTGCTGCTGGAGCTGGCGCGGATCGCCGTCGAGCGCGGTTACGCGCGGGTGGAGTGGTCGGTGCTCGACTGGAACCAGCCCTCGATCGACTTCTACAAGTCGCTCGGCGCGGTGCCGATGGACGAGTGGACGGTGTACCGGCTCACCGGCGAGGCACTCCGGGCCGCCGGCAGCCGTTGAACGGACGCACGGAGTACGGGCAAAGGCCCTGCCACCCTGCGTCGCAATGCCTTACCATGAGTAACTCCCGCACCGGGTGCGGAGGACAGGCACAACGCTGGCGGAACCGCGGCTTCGATACCCCCGGTCAGGGGTACCAACGGCGGAACCGGTAGCGGTAGAACAGCGGTAGCAAAGGGGCCCCCACCGGGGGTACCGAGCAAGCACAGCGCGTCACCCAGGAGGCAAGGGTGTCCCAGATCGACAGCGATCTCGGCGTTCAGGACTTCGTGGAGGTCCGGCTGCCCGCGGCGGGGGCCTACCTCTCCGTGCTGCGAACAGCCACGGCCGGGCTCGCGGCCCGGTTGGACTTCACCCTCGACGAGATCGAGGACCTGCGGATCGCGGTCGACGAGGCCTGCGCCATCCTGCTCCAGCAGGCGGTGCCGGGCTCCGTGCTGTCCTGCGAGTTCCGGCTGGTCGGCGACTCGTTGAAGGTGACCGTCGCCGCCCCGACCACGGACGGCAAGGCGCCCGAGCGCGACACCTTCGCATGGACGGTGCTCTCCGCGCTGGCCGGCGAGGTGGACTCCTCGGTCGCCGAGGACAACACCGTGTCGATCAGCCTGCACAAGAAGCGCGGCGGGTCCACCGCCCACTGACGGGCATCGAGCAGCACCCTGCAAGGGCCGTCCGCCGTTCCCCACCCGGGGCCCGACGGACGGCTCCCGGTACCGCCCCCCGGGCGGTACGACCAACGAGACGATGCCGGGGCCGACGGCCCCGGTGCTCCCGGAACGGAACGGGGGAATGGCCGTGAGTGATCTGGACCGTACCGGCCTCGCGACGGCGGGACCTGCCGTACCGACCCAGGCGAGCGTTTCCGGCCTCGCCGCCAACGACGAAGCGCACCCGAAGGACGCCCACCGGATGAGCCACCCGACCGAGCCGACGTCTGAGCCGACGCCCGCCTCCGCTCCTCCGCCGGAACCGGCGGAGGAGGCCGCGGACCTGCACGGCGCCGTGCCCGCCCAGGGCTCGCACCGCTCCGGCGCACCGGACCGGGAAGCCGCCCGCGCCCTGTTCGTCCGGCTGTCCGCACTGCCCGAGGGCTCCCCGGAGCGCGTCGAGCTGCGCAACCAGCTGGTGCGGATGCACATCCCGCTGGTCGAGCACCTGGCCCGGCGGTTCCGCAACCGGGGCGAGCCGCTGGACGACCTGACCCAGGTCGCCACCATCGGACTGATCAAGTCGGTGGACCGCTTCGACCACGAGCGCGGGGTCGAGTTCTCCACCTACGCGACGCCGACCATCGTCGGCGAGATCAAGCGGCACTTCCGCGACAAGGGCTGGGCGGTGCGCGTCCCGCGCCGTCTGCAGGAGCTGCGGCTGTCGCTCACCACGGCGACCAGCGAGCTCTCCCAGCGGCACGGCCGCTCCCCCACGGTGCACGAGCTGGCCGAGCACCTGGGCATCTCCGAGGAGGACGTCCTGGAGGGTCTGGAGTCCGCCAACGCGTACTCCACGCTGTCCCTGGACGTGCCGGACAGCGACGACGAGTCGCCGGCCGTGGCGGACACCCTGGGCGCCACCGACGAGGCACTGGAGGGCGTCGAGTACCGCGAGTCGCTCAAGCCGCTGCTGGCCCAACTGCCGCCCCGCGAGCAGAAGATCCTGGTGCTGCGGTTCTTCCGGAACATGACCCAGTCGCAGATCGCCGCCGAGGTGGGAATCTCCCAGATGCACGTGTCCCGGCTGCTGGCGCGCACCCTCGCCCAGCTGCGGGAGAAGCTCCTCGTGGAGGAGTAGCAGCGAGCAGGAACACCGACGGCCGCCCAGCTCCCGCTGTGGCGGCCGTCCGGTTGTCCGGAGCGTTCCGGGGCCTCCGGCGGCCCAGCGCGCTCAGCCCTCCCGCTGGGCGTACAGCGCCGCGGTGGACTTCGGGTTGAGCAGCGCGCCGATGCCCACCAGGCCGAGCAGGCCGACCAGCACGCCGACCGCGATCATCGCGCCGCCGCTCTGGACCATGTAGTAAGCCACCGGCAGGCAGATCGAGTTGGTCAGCACCGCCGGACTGCGGCCCCAGCGGCGCTCCTTGAGCAGCGCCCGGGCGGCCAGCACCGGCAGCACCCCGAGCAGCACGATGACCAGACCGCCGAACTCGTTCAGGGCCAGCTGCTTGGCCTGCCCGGACAGCGCGGACACCATGTCCGAGACGCCGACGACGGCCAGCGCGGCGCCCTCCAGAGCGGTGATGGCGGCGCCCAGGGTGAGCGAAACCGGGCGAGGGGGTGCGGGGGCGGAGGTTTCTGCGGTCACTCCAGCAGGGTAGCCGCCGGGCGGTCCGTACCGCCCCGTAGGCTTTCCCCATGCGCGCTCTCCTGGTCGTGAACCACAAGGCCACCACCACCAGTGGCCGGACCAGGGACGTACTGATCCACGCCCTGCGCAGCGACCTCAAGCTGGAGGTCGCCGAGACGCAGTACCGGGGCCACGCGCGCGACCTGGCCCGTGAGGCGGCGGTGGACGGCACGGTGGACCTGGTGGTCGCGCTGGGCGGTGACGGCACCGTCAACGAGGTGGTGAACGGGCTGCTGACGAACGGCCCGGGCGAGAAGGTCCCGCGACTGGCCGTGGTGCCGGGCGGTTCGACCAACGTCTTCGCCCGCGCGCTGGGCCTGCCCAACGACCCGGTGGAGGCCACCGGTGCCCTGCTGAACGCGCTGGAGCAGGGGCACGAGCGGCCGATCGGGCTGGGCAAGGCGATGACCGAGGGGCTGCCGGACCGCTGGTTCACCTTCACCGCCGGCCTCGGCTTCGACGCCGGGGTGGTCGGCCGGGTCGAGGAGCAGCGCCGGGCCGGTCGAAAGTCCACCCACGCGCTGTACGTCGGGCAGGCGGTCCGGCACTACTTCACCCAGCGTGAGCAGCGCCGCTCGGGCCCGGTGGCCCTTGAACTCCCGGGCCACGAAGCCGTTCCGGGCCTGGTGCTGGCCATAGTCAGCAACACCTCTCCGTGGACGTTCCTCGGCAACCGTCCGGTCTACCCCTCACCCCTCGCCTCCTTCGACACGGATCTGGACGTCTTCGGCGTCACCCGGATGACGGCGTTCGGTACCGCTCGAACGGTCCGTCAGATCCTGCGGTCGTACGCGCCTTCGGGCGACGGCGCCCCACCGGCCGGGCCGTCCGGAAAGCACGTCGTCTCCTATCACGACGTCAGGCACTTCACCTTGGTTTCCCAGGAACCCGCCCCGTTCCAGGTCGACGGGGACCATCTTGGAGACCGGAGTCGCGTCAGTTTCACAGGCGTACGACGGGCACTGCGTGTGATTGTGTGACCGGAAGGGGGGTTCGCCCTTCTTCTCGAACGCACAAGCCCCCTTCACTCCATAGAAGTACTGGCTGTGAGCTAGGCGACACCGAAGAATCAAAAATTCCTCCCCGAAGGGGGTTGTATCCGAGCCCGAGGTTTGCGAACCTCTACATGGCGATCGGGACACATCGCAGCGACGGCAACTCCGGAACCACAGGAGCGCCGACCGCGGGGTGCCCCTCGAATCGCCGAATCCCCCCCAGCACAGACCACCCGGGCCCGACGGGCCTTTGGTCTCTTTTGTTGTTGTGGGATTCGTGAAAGCGTTCACATTCACAAGCCACCATTCGATTATGCCGATCGGGCCACCCCCGCGGCAGGAGGAGTTGGACGACCATGGACTGGCGCCACCGCGCTGTCTGCCGCGAAGAGGACCCGGAGCTGTTCTTCCCGATCGGGAACACCGGTCCTGCTCTGCTGCAGATCGAGGAAGCCAAGGCCGTGTGCCGCCGCTGCCCGGTGATGGAGCAGTGCCTCCAGTGGGCGCTCGAGACCGGCCAGGACGCCGGCGTCTGGGGCGGTATGAGCGAGGACGAGCGTCGCGCGATGAAGCGCCGTGCCGCCCGCAACCGTGCCCGCACCGCCTGATCAGCAGCGTCTGATCACACGCCGTAGCACCAGCAGTAACCGCCGTACCGATCAACACATGATCAAAGGCTTCCCTGCACCTCCTGGTGAAGCCTTCCGCACAAAGGGCCTAGCCCCGCGAAGTCCCGCGACACAGGACCGTCCAGCCACTTGATACTGTTCACTTAGAGCAATATCGTGGAGCTGTGACGCTCACCGTGTGCAACGCACATGCCAGGTGTCGCACCACCCAGAGCCCCCGTTCCGGCCGACTCCCCCCGACGGCCGGAACGGGTTGAGAGGCCCTGTCGACCCACCCCCCCCGGTCGACAGGGCCTCGTTTCTGTTTCCGCGTCCGAACGATCGCGGGGCTCGCGGAGCGTTCACCCGGCGCTCTTGACCGAGTGCACGCCCCTGCCGCGCGCCTGAATGCGACGAAGTCTCAGACGAATCTCAGCGAGGACCGGTCCCCGCCGGGACGGGGCTCAGCGGACCGGGATCTCCAGGATCACCTTGGTCCCGCCGTTCGGGCCGGCCACCATGTCGAAGGTCCCGCCCAGCTCGCCGGTGGCCAGCGTCCGGACGATCTGCAGCCCGAGGTTGCCGGCCGTCTTCGGGTCGAAGCCCTCCGGCATGCCGCGGCCGTCGTCCTGCACGGTGATCAGCAGGTACTCCTCCGGCCGGGCGCCGCCGTTCCAGCTGTCCGACCAGCCCTTGCCGGTCGCCGGGGCCCGTCCGCGCAGAGCACTCACCTCCAGGTTCCCGGAGGCCGTCGGGCCGAAGGCGTGTTCCAGGGCGTTCTGCAGCAGCTCTGTCAGCACCATCGACAACGGGGTCGCCACCTCGGCGGAGAGGATGCCGAAGCTGCCGCTGCGGCGGGTCGCCACCCGGCCGTCCTGGGACAGCTCCATCACCATCGCCAGCACCCGGTCGGCGATCTCGTCGAAGGCCACCTGCTCGTCCAGCGCCTGGGAGAGCGTCTCGTGCACGATCGCGATCGAGCCGACCCGGCGCACCGCCTCGTCCAGCGCGGCCCGGCCGGACTCGGACTCCATCCGACGGGACTGCAGCCGCAGCAGGGCGGCGACGGTCTGCAGGTTGTTCTTCACCCGGTGGTGAATCTCCCGGATGGTGGCGTCCTTGGTCATCAGCTCGCGGTCGCGCCGGCGCAGCTCGGTGACGTCCCGGCAGAGCACCAGCGAACCGGTCAGGGCCCCCTTCGGCTTGAGCGGGATCGCGCGCAGGGTCACCACTCCCCCCTGCGCCTCCACCTCGGTCTGCCGGGGCGCCCAGCCGCTGGCCAGCTTCACCAGCGCCTCGTGGACGGCCGAGCGGGCGGGCGGGGTGAGGTCGGCGGTGGCCCGGCCGAGGTGGCTGCCGACCAGGTCGGAGGTGAGGCCGAGCCGGTGGTAGGCGGAGAGGGCGTTGGGGCTGGCGTAGGTGACGATGCCGTCCGCGTCCAGGCGGATCAGGCCGTCGCCGACCCGGGGGGCGGCGTCCATGTCGGCCTGCTCCACGCCGGGGAACGGGAAGCCGCCGGCCGCGATCATCTGGGCCAGGTCGGAGGCGCTCTGCAGATAGGTGAGCTCCAGCCGGCTGGGGGTGCGCACGGTCAGCAGGTTGGTGTTGCGGGCGATCACCCCGAGCACCTTGCCCTCGCGCCGGACCGGGATCGACTCGACCCGGACGGGCACCTCCTCGCGCCACTCCGGGTCGCCCTCGCGCACGATCCGGCCCTCGTCGAAGGCGGCGTCCAGCAGCGGTCGGCGCCCGCGCGGGACGAGGTGGCCGACCATGTCGTCGTGGTAGGAGGTGGGTCCGGTGTTGGGCCGCATCTGCGCCACCGAGACGTAGCGGATGCCGTCCCAGGTGGGGATCCACAGCACCAGGTCGGCGAAGGAGAGGTCGGAGAGCAGCTGCCACTCCGAGACCAGCATGTGGAGCCATTCCACGTCGGCCCCGGTCAGGGTGGTGTGGCGGCGGACGAGTTCGTTCAACGAGGGCACATGGCGAGGGTAGCGCCGCCGGTCGGGGGCGGGCTCGGCGGACGGCGTGGTGGTGGCGGATGACCGTCCGGAGTTGTTTAGACCAATTTGCCGGGCGGCCTGGACAACCCTGATTGGTCTAGTCCACAATGAAAGGGCACCAAGGAGAGGCCCACCGCGCAACTGCCCTGACCGCGCGCGGCCTTCTCCTCGGTCGGACGCCACCGAACGAGGACCCCGCACAGTTCTCGATCGACACCGGTGCCCGACGACAGCTCCGGGCTGCGGTGCCGCATGGGTTGAGGGTCCCGTGTCGGCGCCGTGGCCCGTAGTACTTTCCGGCCCGCGTCCGGCTCTCTCCCCCGAACCACGTTCCGCCGCTCGAAGAACCGGCCTTCGTCCACAGGCTGTGGACGGGGCCGATTCCCTTGCCGGAGGCGAGCGGGCGAGTAACAGCCTCAGTGGGTCTCGGTGACCTTGGCCAGGGCGCGCGGGGCGTCCGGGTCCTGGCCGCGGGCGATGGTGACCTCGTAGGCCAGCTGCTGCAGCGGCAGGATCTCCAGGATCGGCTGGACCTCCTCCGGCACACCGGCCGGCAGCGCGAAGCCCGCCGAGGCGGCGTCCACCTGGGCCTGCTGGCCGATCACCACGAGGTCCGCGCCGCGGCCGCGCAGCCGGTTCAGCACCGGCTGGAGGGCCTCGCCGCCCTTGCCGTCCGGGACGATCGCGATCACCGGCGAGACGTTGTCCACCATGGCCAGCGGGCCGTGCAGCAGGTCGGCGCCGGAGAACGGGGTGGCCGGGATGTACGTGGTCTCCATCAGCTTGAGCGCGGCCTCCCGGGCCGTCGGGTAACCGTAGCCGCGCGAGGTGATCACCAGGCGCTGGGCGAAGCGGTAGCGCTCGGCCAGCGCCCTCACCTCCGCCTGGCGGGCCAGCACGCCGGCGGCCAGGCCCGGCAGCTCCTCGGCGGCCGAGCCGTCCCCGCCCCGCAGGCCCTCGACCAGCAGGTAGAGCGCCAGCAGTTCGGCGGTGTAGGTCTTGGTGGCCGGCAGCGCCTTCTCCGGGCCGGCCAGCACGTCGATGTGGAACTCGGAGACCTCGGCCAGCGGGGAGTCGGGGTTGTTGGTGACGGCCAGGGTGATCGCCCCCGCCTCACGGGCGGCCTTGGTCGAGGCCACCAGGTCCGGCGAGCCCCCGGACTGGCTGACGGTGATCACCAGGACGTCGGTGAGGTCCGGCTTGGCGCCGTACGCGGTGGTGGTGGACATCGAGGTCAGACCGGCCGGCTTGCCGAGCAGGATCTCGATCAGGTACTTGGCGTAGAGCGCCGCGTTGTCGGACGTGCCGCGCGCGGTGAGCAGGACGAAGCGGGGGCTGCGGGCGGCGATCCCGGCCGCGATCTCGCGGATCTTCGGCGCGCCCTCGTCGAGGATGCGCTGGAGGACGGCGGGCTGCTCGGCCATCTCCGCCGCCATGATCCGGCCGGGGACGGAAACAGTCTGCGGGTCGGACATCTGGATGCCTCCGATGAGATGGGTCCACCCCGCCCGGGCGGGTTGCCCGACGGGACCTCTACGGCGGCGAGTCCGCACACTCGCTGCGGTTCTTCGCGGGCAATCCTACGAGCGCGCTCCCGGCGCGGCACCCCCGATCCGCCGCCTCCCGGAAGGGTGACGAAAACGCAGGTCGACGCCCGGGAAACGGGACGGGCCCGCCATGCGACATGCGCATGACGGGCTCGTCGGCCGGCGCCTCCCGAACACGGCCGGTGACGTCTCCCCCTGCGGTTCAGCCGATCGCTCCCGGCTGCCCGGTGAGCACCTCCACGGCCGCCAGCCCGCAGACCCGGGCGGCGCCGTGGGTGGCGATGTACAGCGCGCCGACCGACTCGGACTGGGGCAGCCCCATCTCCACCACGGCGGCGTCCGGCCGGGCCGCCACCAGGCGGCTCAGCGCGGCGGCCATCCACGCGTGCCGGTGCGCGTCCCGCACCACCAGCACCAGGCGGCGGCCCTCGGCGCCGGCCACCAGCTCGGCGGCCAGCGCGTCCAGCAGCTCCGGCGCGGCCTCGGTGGCCGACACCTCGCGGGTGCGGGTGCCCGGGAAGCGGTCGGCCAGCATCCCGGCCACGCCCCACGGGGTCACGTCGCCGACCGCGATGTTCGGCTCGTCCGAGAACGAGGCCACGTACGGGCGTTCGCTCACCGGCAGCACCTCGCGACCCGGCGCCCGGACCACCTTCAGTGCCCGGCGGGCGGCCCGCAGGCCCACCGCGAGGTCCGGCTCGGGCTGCTCGCCCTGGGCCGCGATCCGCCCCCAGCTGCCCAGCGCCCGGACCCGGTCGGCGGCGTCCGCCAGCCGCTCCTCGGTGAGCCCGCCGGAGCGCACGCCCGCCACGATGGCGTCGCGCAGCATCAGCACGGTCTCCTCGTCGGCCAGCCCGCCGCCGACGCAGATCGCGTCCGCGCCGGCCGCCAGCGCGAGCACCGTGCCCTCGCCCATGCCGAAGGTGTCGGCGATGGCGCCCATCTCGATCGCGTCGCTGACGATCAGGCCCTGGTAGCCGAGGCCGCCGTCGGCCGGGGCGGCGCGCAGCAGGTCGCGCAGCACGGTCGGGCTCAGGGTGGCCGGCAGCTTCGGGTCCAGCGCCGGGACCATGATGTGGGCGGTCATCACGGCCTTGGTGCCGGCCGCGATCGCGGCCTGGAACGGCACCAGGTCGCGGGCGCGCAGCACGTCCAGGTCGACGTCGATGACCGGCAGGCCGTGGTGCGAGTCCACCGCGGTGTCGCCGTGGCCGGGGAAGTGCTTGGAGCAGGCGGCCACGCCGGCCGACTGCAGGCCCTCCACCCAGGCGGCGGTGTGCCGGGCGCACAGCTCCGGGTCGGCGCCGAAGGAGCGGACGCCGATCACCGGGTTGCGCGGGTTGGAGTTGACGTCCGCGGTGGGCGCCCAGTTGTAGTTGACGCCGGCCGCGGCCAGCGCCCGGCCCAGCTCGCGGGCGACGTCCCGGGTCAGCGCCGGGTCGTCGATCGCGCCGAGGGCGAGGTTGCCGGGCCAGGAGGAGCCGGAGCCGGCCTCCAGCCGGGTGACGTCGCCGCTCTCCTCGTCGATCGCGATCAGGAGGTCGGGGTTCTCCGCGCGCAGCGCCCGGGTGAGCGCGGAGAGCTGGTCGAGGTCGACCACGTTGCGGTCGAACAGCGCGACCGAGCCGAGCCCGGCGGCCAGGTGGCGGCGCAGCCAGGCGGGCGGCTCGGTGCCGACGAAGCCGGGCTGCAGGACGGTCAGGGCGTCCCGGTGCAGCTGGTCGCTGGCCGGGGCGGTGGGTACGAGGATGCTCACGGTGGCTCAGCCCTTCACGGCGCCGTCGGTCAGACCGCCGACCGCCTTGCGCTGCAGGAAGACGAACAGGATCAGCACGGGGATGGCGAACATCGTGGAGGCCGCCATGGTCGCGCCCCAGTCGTTGCCGAAGGCGGTCTTGAAGGAGGACAGCCACAGCGGGAGGGTCTTGCCCTGCTCCTTGTTGACGATCAGGACGAGCGGGAACTCGTTCCACGCCGTGATGAAGCCGAACAGCGAGGTCGACATCAGGCCGGGGGCCAGCAGCGGGAAGATCACCTTCACGAAGGCCTGGGTGCGGGTGCAGCCGTCCACCATGGCCGACTCCTCCAGTTCCTTCGGCACGGCGGCGATGAAGCCGCGCAGCGTCCAGATGGTGAAGGGCAGGACCATCATCATGTAGAAGAGGGTCAGCGGCAGCAGGCTGTTCAGCATGTCGTTGTCGCGGGAGATCATGTAGACCGCGATGGTCATGACCTCCCAGGGCGCCATCTGCGCCATCATGATGACCAGCACGAAGGTCTTGCGGCCGCGGAACCTCATCCGCGCGACGGCGAAGGCCGCCAGGGTCGCGATCACCAGCGAGATCACCACCGCGCCGACGGTGACGACGACGCTGTTGGTGACGTACGTCCAGAAGTTCGGCGCGTCGACCGCGGTGGTGAAGTGGTCGAAGGTCGCGTCGAAGGGGATGAAGACCGGCGTCTTGCTGATGATGTCGTTGTTCTGTTTGAACGCGGTCGCGATCATCCAGTAGACGGGGAAGACGAAGAAGACGATGAGGACGACCGCGATCACGTTCGGCCAGGTACGTCCGAAGAGAGAGCGCCTCACAGCTCGTCCTCCTGCTTGATGATGATGCGGAAGTAGTAGGCCATCAGGACGCCCAGCATCAGGATGGTGAGCACCGCGATCGCGGCGCCGACGCCGTAGTGCTGGCTGCCCGAGCCCTCCAGGAAGGCGTGCACCGGCAGGGTCCGGGTGAGCTTCTCGGGGCCGCCGCCGTTGATCGCGTAGATCTGGGTGAAGGACTTGAACACCCAGATGACCTCCAGGAAGGTCGTGGCCAGGAAGAAGGGCTTCAGGTTCGGGAAGATCACCGCGGTGAAGATCTTCGAGGAGCCGGCGCCGTCCATCCGGGCGGCCTCGTACAGCTCCTTGGGGATGGTGGTCAGGCCGGCGTACATGTTGAACGCCACGAAGGGGATCGACATCCAGACGATCAGCAGGATGACGACGAAGAAGGTCGAGTACTCGTCGCTCATCCAGTTGTAGTGCGCCATCGAGTGCCAACCCAGCTTGTCCAGACACCAGTTGACGACGCCCCACTGCTCGTCGAACAGCCAGGTGTAGACCGTGGTCGCGGCGACCACCGGCATCGCCCAGGCCATCAGCAGCGCGATCGACAGCGCCAGCCGCATCCTCTTGCCGAGGTGGTTGAGCAGCAGGCCGACCAGGGTGCCGCCGACCATGATCAGCACCACGTTGACCAGGGTGAAGACGACGGTGCGCCCGGTGACCGACCAGAACTCCGGGTCGCTCAGCTGCTCCTTGTAGTTGTCGAAGCCGGTCCACTCGGTCAGGTGCATCACCAGCTGGCGCCGGTTGAGGTCCTGGAACGACAGCAGGAAGGTCTTCAGCAGCGGCCAGCCGAGCAGGACGACGGTCGCCACGACGGCCGGCAGCAGCAGCAGGTACGGCGCGGAGCGGGCGCCGAGACCGGGGCCGCCCGCGGATCTGGTGCCCTTCGGCGCGGCGCCCTCGGCCCCGCCGCCGGCGGCACTGGTGTCAATCTCGGCCACAACAGCCTCCCCTGACTCCGGGGACTGCGTCTGCACCCGGCCCGAATGCACAGCCATCGTTCTCACTTCCTCACAACCCGGCCACGACGGACGGGCGTCGCCCACCGACCCCCGCCGGGGGCTGGTGAGCGACGCCGCTCAATGCCTCAGTTCTTCTGGTTGAGCCGCTTGGCGATCTCGTCGTCGTACTTCTTCGCGGTGGACGCGTAGTCGGCGCCCTGCAGGACCGCGGTCAGGAAGTCCTTGATCGGGTTCGGGGTGTTCTCGACACTGGCCCAGTTCGGGGTGTTCGGGGTGATCCCGCCGACCGCGGTGGCCTCCTGGGCGGCCTTCGCGAAGTCACCGGCGACCTGGCTGTTCAGGGCCGGCTTGTTCGGGATGTCGCCGGCCGCGGCGACCATGCCCTCGTTCTTGTCGTTGAGGGCGATCTTCAGGAAGTCCTTCGCCATCTCGGTGTTCTTGCTCTGCGAGGCGATCGCGAGGTTCGAGCCACCGATGAAGACGCCGGACGGCTTGTCGGCGGTCTTGCCCGGGATCGGGAAGAAGCCGATCTTGTCCTTGGCCATGGCCTTCTCGTCCGGGAGCTCCCAGCCGAGGGCGATCATGGTGCCGATGTCACCCTTGGCGAAGACGTCCTTCTGCTGCGGGGTGGCCTCGTCCTTGTCCTTCGGGCCGGTGACCGAGTAGCTCTGCAGCTTCTTGTAGGTCTCGAAGGCCCGCTGGGCCTCGGGCGACTCCAGGCCGCCGACCCACTTGCCGCCGTCCTGCTTGGCGATCTTGCCGCCCTCACCGGTGAGGAAACCGAAGTAGGTGTACCACTCCTGGCCCGGCAGGTAGATCGGGTCGGCGACACCCGGGGTGGCCTTCAGCTTGTCCAGGTCGGCGTAGAGCTCGTCCAGGGTCTTCGGGGCGGCGGTCAGGCCGGCCTTGGCCCACAGGTCCTTGTTGTAGGCGACCACCCGGTTGGAGACCCACCACGGCGCGGCGTACTGCTTGCCGTCCAGCATCGCGGCCTCGTTCTGGTTGGCGGCCCAGCCGTCACCACCCAGCGCGGACTTGTCCTTGGTGATGTCCAGCAGACCGCCCGAGGCGGCGTAGCCGGAGGTCTGGGTGTTGCCCAGCTCCAGGACGTCGACGGAGCCCTCGGACAGCGCGGCGGTGATCTTCGGGCCGATGTCGGTCCACTCCTGGGCCTGGAAGTCGACCTTGGAGCCCGGGTAGGTGGACTCGAACTCGTTCTTGACCGAGTCGGTCCAGCCCTTGGGGGCCGAGCCGCTCATCGTCCACACCTTGAGCGTCTTGCCCTTGTACCTGTCGGCGGCCGTGGAGGACGACGTGGAGTCGTCCTTCTTGCCGTCCGAGCCACAGGCCGCGAGACCGACGACCATTGCTGCGACGCCGACCGCCGCGATGAGCTGACGCTTCACGCCATCCTCCTGAGGGATGCCTGGGTTACCCCCGTCGGGCGGCGGCGGCAGATCCACGCAAAGCGGGAGAACTGGTGCCGCGGACCCCTTCGAACGGGTGGGGGGATTCATCGATACCGGCCTAGTGGTGTAGACCAGATGCCTGGAGCTTGGCCTAGACCAATGGGCCTGTCAACGGCTGTTCGACCGATCTCGACCACCCGTTATCAAGCCGACACCGCACATCGTTCATCGCGTGATGAGGTATTCGTTCCGCAGCCATACATGCAACGATGTGGTCCGTTAACGATGTGGCGGGGCGGTAAAAGGCCCCGCGAGAAGCGGGAGAACAGGTCCGATGAGCAGCGACGGGGGAACCACCGCCCAGGCCGACGACCCCGAGGTGAAGAACCTCCCGGCGCAGGCCGGCGCCGACCCGACCGCGCGCGTCCCCAAGTACTACGGCCTCAAGCGCCACCTCCTCCAGCTCACCGAGACCCAGCCCGCGGGCACCCCGGTCCCGCCCGAGCGCGCGCTGGCCGCCCAGTTCGACACCTCGCGCACCACCGTCCGCCAGGCCCTGCAGGAACTGGTCGTCGAGGGCCGGCTGGAGCGCATCCAGGGCAAGGGCACCTTCGTGGCCAAGCCCAAGGTCGCCCAGGCGCTGCAACTCACCTCCTACACCGAGGACATGCGCGCCCAGGGCCTGGAGCCCACCTCCCGGCTGATCGAGATCGGCTACATCACCGCCGACGACCGGCTCGCCCCGCTGCTGGACATCAAGCCCGGCGGCCGGGTCCTGCGGATCGAGCGGCTGCGCCTGGCCAACGGCGACCCGATGGCCATCGAGGTCGCCCACCTGTCCGCCAAGCGCTTCCCCGCCCTGCGGCGCAACCTGGCCAAGCACAACTCGCTGTACGCGGCGCTGCGCGAGGTCTACGGGGTCACCGTGGCCGAGGCCGAGGAGACCATCGAGACCACCCTCGCCAACCCGCGCGAGGCCGGGCTGCTCGGCTCCGACCTCGGCCTGCCGATGCTCCAGCTCTCCCGGCACTCCTTCGACGGCGAGGGCAACCCGGTGGAGTGGGTCCGCTCGATCTACCGCGGCGACCGCTACAAGTTCATCACCCGGCTGAAGCGTCCGGAGTAGACGCACACCGTTGTTCCACCACGGGCACCGGCGCGCGCGACCCGCGCGCCGGTGCCCTTTCACGTCACTTCGCGTCCCTTCGTGTCCGGATGGCGGAAAGTTGCGTCATATCGGGTGACATGGATCACCCCATGCCCTAGATTGCGCAGCCGTACTGACTGCCGATCACCGATGGTGCTGCTCGGCGGGCTCGCGGGCGTGCGCGGCGCTTCCGGGGGCTGCGGCGCCGACGGGGAGAACCCTCCGGAGCGGAGCCGAAGATGCCCTCTGATCAAGCCCCCGACCAAGCTGTCATGCCCGAGCCAGCCGGGACCCCCGTCCCGGCGGTGACCCCCGAACGGGTGCTGGCCGGGCTCGCCCTGCTCGTGCCGATCGTCGTGATGCTCTGGGTCTCCTCGTACGACAAGTCCGACCCGGTGGTGGCCGGGGTGCCCTTCTTCTACTGGTACCAGCTGCTCTGGGTGCCGGTGTCGGCCGTCTTCACGGTCGCCGCCTACCTGCTGATCAACCGGGACGAGAAGGCCCGCAAGGCGGCCCGGAACGGCGGTGCGCGATGAAGGACGTCAACGTGCCGGCCCTCGTGGTCTTCGTGCTGTTCTTCCTGCTGGTCACCGTGATGGGCTTCCTCGCCTCGCGCTGGCGCCGCGCGGACGACTCGGCGCACCTGGACGAGTGGGGCCTGGGCGGGCGCAGCTTCGGGACCTGGGTGACCTGGTTCCTGCTCGGCGGCGACCTCTACACCGCGTACACCTTCGTGGCCGTCCCGGCGGCGGTCTACGTGACCGGCGCGGCGGGCTTCTTCGCGGTGCCGTACACGATCATCGCCTACCCGCTGGTCTTCCTGTTCCTGCCGCGGCTCTGGTCGGTCTCCCGGGTGCACGGCTACGTGACCCCGGCGGACTTCGTCCGCGGCCGCTACGGCTCGCGGCCGCTGTCCCTGGTCGTCGCGCTGACCGGGATCCTGGCCACCATGCCGTACATCGCCCTGCAGCTGGTCGGCATCCAGGCGGTGCTGGACGTGCTCGGCGTCGGCGGCGGGGAGAACGCCAACTGGTTCGTCAAGGACCTGCCGCTGTTCATCGCCTTCGGCGTGCTGGCCGCCTACACCTACTCCTCGGGCCTGCGCGCCCCGGCGCTGATCGCCTTCGTCAAGGACGCCCTGGTCTACATCGTGATCATCGTCGCGGTGATCTACATCCCGATCCGCCTCGGCGGCTACGGGCACATCTTCAGCGCGGCCACGGAGCACTTCAAGCAGGTCAAGACCGGCGCGATGACCCTGCCGGCCGACAAGCAGTGGACGTACGCCACGCTGGGGCTGGGCTCGGCGATGGCGCTGTTCATGTACCCGCACTCGGTGACCGGCGTGCTGGCCTCCAAGTCCCGCAACACCGTGCGCCGCAACATGGCGATCATGCCCGCGTACTCGCTGATGCTCGGCCTGCTGGCGCTGCTCGGCTTCATGGCGATCGCGGCGGGCGTGGGCAGCGGCGTCAAGGGCTACAACTCCCAGCTGTCGGTGCCGCAGCTGTTCGCGAGCATGTTCCCGGACTGGTTCACCGGCGTGGCCTTCGCCGCGATCGGGATCGGCGCGCTGGTGCCGGCCGCCATCATGTCCATCGCGGCGGCCAACCTGTTCACCCGCAACGTCTACAAGGAGTGGCTCAAGCCCGCCGCCACCCCGGCCGACGAGACCCGGATCGCCAAGCTGGTCTCGCTGCTGGTCAAGGTCGGCGCGCTGGTCTTCGTCCTCGGCATGGACAAGCAGGCGGCGATCAACCTCCAGCTGCTGGGCGGGCTGTGGATCCTGCAGACCTTCGTGGCGATCGTCGGCGGCCTGTTCACCCGCTGGTTCCACCACTGGGCGCTGTTCGCCGGCTGGGCGGCCGGCATGGTCTACGGCACCTGGCTGGCCTACGGGCTGGCCAGCCCGGCGACCAAGCACTTCGGCGGCAACGCGGCGAAGATCCCCGGCATCGGCGAGATGGGCTACATCGGCCTGACCGCCTTCGTGCTCAACCTGGTCGTCGCGGTGGTGCTCACCCTGGTGCTGCGGGCGCTCAAGGCGCCCGACGGCCCGGACGAGACCAAGCCCTCCGACTACAGCGCCGAGGCCGGCGACGACGAGCTGGAGAACGCGCCGGAGCCCGTAGCGGCGCACTGATTGGCCCTGCGCGCGCCCTGTGATCGCGCCGCCTTCTCCGTGAACACTGGAGGAGGCGGCGCGATCATATGTATGAACAGGCGTGCACGCCGGGCACCACCAGACCGGACCGGCATCCGGCCGGAACCTGATCGACCCACGGGGAGCTCGCGGCCATGGCAGAACTCGGCATCACACTCAACGGCCAGCACAAGTCCACCCAGCACCAGCCCGTCCAGCACCAGTCCGCCCAGCACCAGCCCACCCTGACCGCGGTGGGCGCGGTGGGCGCGAACGGCTCGGCGGCCACCCGGCTGCCCTCCGTACTGATCGCCACCCGGCACGGCGAGTCCACCGCCAACGTCGAGTTCCAGCTGGCCGAGGCCGCCGGCTCGCTCAGCGTCCCGATCAGCTGCCGCGACGCCGACATCCCGCTGTCGCTGCGCGGCCAGCGGCAGGCCCAGTCGCTCGGCCGCTGGTGGGCCGCCCTGCCCAGCACCGACCGGCCGCGCAGCGTCTGGTGCTCCCCGTACGTGCGCACCGCCGAGACCGCCCGGATCGCGCTCTCCCAGGCCGCCGGGCTCGGCGCCGTGCCCGTCACCCTGGCCGTCCGCTACGACGAGCGGCTGCGCGACCGCGAGCTCGGCGTCCTGGAGATGCTGCCGAAGGCCGCCATCGAGGCCAAGCACCCGGAGGAGGCCGCCCGGCGGCGCAAGATGGGCGAGCTGTACTACCGCCCGCCCGGCGGCGAGTCCTGGGCCGACGTCGCCCTGCGGGTGCGCAGCCTGCTGCGGGACGTCTGCGAGGAGGACGCCGGACGGCCCGTCCTGCTGGTCGCCCACGACTGCACGGTGCTGATGCTGCGCTACGCGCTGGACCGCCTCACCGAGCAGCAGCTCACCGGGCTCGGGCCGGTGCACAACTGCTCCACCAGCCTCTGGCGGTCCCAGGAGGGGCGGCTGCGGCCGGACCGCTGGAACAGCGTCGACCACCTCGGCACCGAAACCGCCTGACCACCCGTCACCCGGCCCCGAAGCAGCGCCGGTAGGCCAGCGGCGTGGTGCCCAGCCGGCGCCCGAAGTGGTGCCGCAGCGCCGCCGCGTTGCCGAAGCCGCAGCGGGCGGCGATCGCGTCCACCGACTCGGTGGTCGACTCCAGCAGCCGCTGGGCCAGCAGCACCCGCTGCCCCACCAGCCAGCGGTGCGGGGTGGTGCCGGTCTCCTGCCGGAAGCGCCGGGCGAAGGTGCGCGGCGACATGTGCACCCGCGCGGCCAGCTGCTCGACGCTCGCCTCCTGGTCCGGGTGGTGGCGCATCCAGTCCAGCAGCGGGGCCAGCGAATCGCCGCCGCCCTCCGGCAGCGGGCGGTTCACGAACTGCGCCTGCCCGCCCTCCCGGTGCGGCGCCACCACCATCCGGCGGGCGATCCCCCGGGCCACCTCGGCGCCCTGCACCTTGCGCACCAGGTGCAGGCAGGCGTCGATGCCGGCCGCCGTACCGGCCGAGGTGATCACCGGGTCGTCGTCCACGTACAGCACGTCCGGCTCGACCACCGTCTCCGGGAAGCGCTCGGCCAGTTCGTCGCTGTGCCGCCAGTGGGTGGTGGAGCGGCGGCCGTCCAGCAGCCCGGCTGCGCCCAGCACGAAGGCCCCGCTGCAGATGGACAGCACCCGGCCGCCGTCCGCCACCACCGCGCGCAACGCCTCCAGCAGCGGCTCCGGGTACTGCCCGCGGATCCCGGAGGCGGTGACCACCGCCAGGTCCGCCCCGGCGAGGCGCTCCGGGCCGTACGGGACGTCCACCGCGAAGCCCGAGTGGGTCGCGTGCGGCCCGGAACGGGCGCCGGCCAGCGCGAAGTCGTACCCGGGCAGCCCGTCCGCGGTGCGGTCCAGGCCGAAGACCTCGCAGGCCACCCCCAGTTCGAAGGGGTGGACCTCCTCCAGCACCACCGCGACCACGTTCTTCAGCATGCCGCCCAGGATGCCCCGCCGGTCCCGGCCCGGGGAAGGCCCCGGCCTGGCAGGATTTCGAGGCAACACGGCGTTCCTGCCACTCGTGGGCACCCGGGCCGCCCGGCCACAGTGGTGGCCATGGACAGCGACACCCTCGCCAGTGCACTCGGCCTGGTCGGCGCGGTCGGCGGCTTCGGCCTGCTCGGCACCCTGATCGGCCGCGAACTCTCCCGCGGCCCCGCCGCCGGCCGCGACAACCACCACCGCCCCGGCGGCTACCCGGCCGACCCCGGCCGCGCCGACCGGCTGTACGGCACCCTGCCCGCCGCCTCGCTGCGCCCCTGCGCCGACCCGGCCACCCTCCCGGCATCCCCTTCCCGGAACCCCCAAGAGCCCCCCGAATCCAGAACCCCGCACGGCTCCGGCACACTGGCCCGATGGACTACCTCATCCGCCACGCCCTCCCCCAGGACCTCGAAGAGGCCGGGCGGATCACCGTCGACGCCTTCGTCGGCGACGGCTTCACCGACCCGGCCGGCAGCTACGTCGGCCTGCTGCGCGACGCCGAGCGCCGCTCCCGGGAGGCCGAGCTCCTGGTCGCGGTCGACGCGGCGGACGAACGGGTCCTCGGCTGCGTGACCTTCGCCGTCGGCGGCACCGAGTGGGCCGACATCGCCACCCCGCGCGAGGGCGAGATACGGATGCTCGCCACCGCCGCCGTCTCCCGCGGCCGCGGCGTCGGCGAGGCCCTGGTCCGCGCCTCCGTCACCCGCAGCCGCGAACTCGGCCTGGCCGGCATGGCCTTCTCCACCCGCCCGGAGATGACCACCGCCCACCGCGTCTACGAGCGGGTCGGCTTCCGCCGCACCCCGGAACGCGACTGGGCCCCCTTCCCGGGGATGGACCTGATGGTCTACACCATGGTGTTCTGACGCCCTCACGGCCACTCACCGGCCGCCCCTCCCCGGTGACCGGCAGACGATCAACAGACGTCTTTTGATATAAACCACAGATCAAGACACGTCTCATTGACACGTCGCGACAGTCGATCGACCCCGGGGGGACGCACCACATGGACGACGCGCCCGGCCTCGGCGCGCCCGGAAGCGGCCCCACGCTCCAGGACATGCGCGAAGCACGGGGCCTCCCGGCCCCCACCGCCAGCCGCTACGCCATCCCCGCGCCGGTTCCCGAGCCGCGCGGTCCCCTGCCGCCCTCGGTCCGCTTCAAGGCGGTCGACGGGCTGCGCGGCGTCGCCATCGCCTCCGTGCTGCTCTACCACACCGACTGGTTCCAGAACGGCCTGTTCGGCGTGGACGTCTTCTTCGTGCTCTCCGGCTTCCTGGTCAGCCTGGTGCTGATCCGCGAACTGGACCGCACCGACGGCATCCGGCTCGGCGTCTTCTACCGCCGCCGCGCCAAGCGGCTGCTGCCCGGCCTGCTCGCCACCATCATCCTGGTCGTCGGCCTGTCCGCCCTGGTCAGCCCGCTACGGGACGTCAAGGACCTGCGCCCGCAGGCACTCGCCACGCTCGCCCAGGTCGCCAACTGGGCCCAGCTGGCCCGCGGCGACGCCTACTGGCAGCACTTCGCCTCGATCGACCCGCTCGCGGCCATGTGGTCGCTCAGCATCACCGAGCAGTTCTACGCGCTCTGGCCGCTGCTGCTGCTCATGGTCTTCGGCCTGTGCCGCCGCTCGCTGCGCGCCACCGGCATCGTCACCGCCGTCCTGTTCGCCGCCTCCGCCGCCGTCGCCCCGCTGATGTGGAACGGCGACAACAGCGACCGCCTCTACCTCGGCACCGAGACCCGCGCCGTCGGCTTCGCGGCCGGCGCCACCGCCGCCTTCGGGGTCTACCTGTGGCTGCGCGGCCGGGTCCGCGCGGAGGCCGCCGACGGCACGGACGGCGCCCGGACCGGGCGGAGGCTGCCGGGCGGCGCCGCCCTGCCCACCCTGGTCGGCACCGCCGCCCTCGGCGGGCTGGTCTGGGCCAGCCTGTCCGTCGGCTCGTACCACGAACCCTGGCTCTACCAGGGCGGACTGGCCGTGGTCGCGGCGCTCGCCGCCGTCCTGACCGCATCGCTCTGCTTCGACCGCGGCCCCCTGGTGTGGCTGCTGTCGCTGCCCCCGGTACGGCTCACCGGCACCATCTCCTACAGCCTCTACCTGCTCCACCTGCCGGTGTACTGGCTGCTGCAGCACTACGTCGACGACATCTCGCCGCAGAAGCTGCTGCTGATCGGCGGACCGGTCTCCTGGGTGCTGGCCTGGCTGCTGCACACCGCCACCGAGAAGCTGCGGGTGCTGCGCTGGCGGGCCTTCCCGGCCGTCCCGCTGCTGGCCGTCACGACCGCGGTGGCCACCACCGGCGCCTGGTACCTGCCGGCCTGGGTCAGCCACGACATGAAGTCCGGGTCGAGCGACAAGCCCGTGGTGCTCGTCCTCGGCGACTCCTTCGCCCAGGACCTCGCCACCGGCCTGTACCGCTACGGCGACCGCTACCGGGTGGTCGACGGCGGCATCAGCGGCTGCGGCGTGTTCGACCCGGACAAGGTACGCACCACCTCCCAGACGGAGTTCGAGACCAGTACGGACTGCCGCGACCGCGCCGCCGAGTGGGACCGGAGCCTCGCCTCCGCCGCGCCGAAGGCCGTCGTGATCCACCTCGGCTGGGACGCCGCCGAGCAGTACCTGGACGGCACCTGGCTCAACCCCTGCGACGACGACTACCGCAGCCGGTACCGCACCCAGCTCACCCAGGCCGTGGAGCAGGTCCGCCGGCGCGCCCCCGGCGCCCAGGTGCTGCTGATGAACGAGCGCGTCGAGAACGGCGCCATCAGCAAGACCTGGGGCGGCTGCTACGACCAGCAGGTCGGCGACTTCGTGAAGTCCGCCAGCGGCACCGTCCGGCTGGTCGACCTCGACACCTTCTACTGCCCGTACGACACCTGCGCCTGGAAGGACAAGGACGGCCACTGGGTCACCCCCGCCAACGACGGGGTGCACCTCACCCCGGCGGGCATGCGGTTCGTGACGCCGTGGCTGGAGAAGGAGATCGCGGGCGCGCTGTCCGGGGCCCAGCCGGACCACCCGGCCGGCCCGGCGCCCACCCTGACGCCCACTCCCACGCCCACCCCGACGCCCACGGCCACGGCGGCCGCCCCGACGCCCACGGCGAGCACCAGGCCGACGGGCCGTCCGACCACGGCCAAGCCGAACCGGACGCCGACCGGCAAGGCGACCTCCGGCGCCGGCGGGCACCCGGCCGAGCCCCAGCCGTAGCCGGGTCACCGGCCGCGGCCGGGGTCATGGCCGGGGAACCGGCTACGGCCGCGGCCGGGGTCCGCTACTGCTGCGGGACCTCGTAGGTCTGCGCGAAGCAGTCGCGGATCGCCTTCTCCGACTTCGGGCGCCCGGCGTAGTCCATCCGCGGGGTGTCCGGGGTGGTCGGCAGGGTCGGGTCGATGCCGAAGTACAGCGACCAGAAGTAGAGCCCGCGCAGCTTGCGCTCCTGCGCCACCTGGCAGACCGCGGTGAACCAGGTGGCCTGGACCGTCTCGTTCAGCTCGGTCTTCTTGTAGTACTCACCGGGGGTCTTGTACGCCCCGTTCTGCGCCGGGATGCCCACCTCGGTGAGCTTGGTGGTCGGCTGCGGGCCCTTGGCGCGCTTGTCGAGCCAGGCGTTCCAGCTGGCCTTCAGGTCGCCGATCGGCGCGTCGTCGTCGGAGTTCTTGGCCGGGGGGTAGGCGTCCGCGCCCGTCCCGTCGGTGGGTACCGCTATCGCGCCCTTGGCCCAGTTGTCGAAGTTCGCGTCGTACTCCAGCTCGCCGTGGAAGGTCTTCCGGGCCTCGTCGATCAGGCCCTGCCAGTGCGGGTCGCCCTCCAGCGAGTTGAACTCGGTGCCGATGGTGAACTCGGCCGCCGAGTGGTCCTGGGCGGTCTTCAGGTACGGCGCCAGGAAGGCGGCGTAGCTGGCGAACCAGGCGTCCCGGTCGGTCGGCGTGATGTTGCCGCGCCACTTGAGGGTGTGGACGTAGTCGAACACCTCCTCGTCCATGATCGGACGCACGGTGGTGCGCAGCCCGGCCCGGTGGGCGGCGTCCAGCAGCAGCGCGAGGCGCTCCGGGCTGGGCGAGGTCGGCCGGGCGGCGACGGCGTTCGACTTGGTGCCCGTGGTGTAGTACGGGAACGTCACCGACAGGGAGTTGGCGTTCAGCCCGACCACGTACTTGACGATGCGGTCGACCTTGCCCTGGACGAAGCTGTCCGGGTCCGCCGGATCGTCCAGCCAGTACACCTGCACGCCCCACTCGGGGCTGCCCTTGGCCCACGGACGGGCCACCTTGGGGCCGGTGTCCGCGGGGGTCGGCGGCGCGTCCTTGCCGAAGCCCCAGACCCGGCCCTGCTCGGTCGGGGCGCCGGCCCAGTGCACCTCGGTGGGGCTCCGGTGCTCGAACCGGATCGGGTGGTCACCCCAGACCATCGGGACGACGACGGCGATGCCGAGCACCAGGGTGGGCAGGACGAAGATCGCGGGGCGTTTCACAGGCGTGGTTTCCGATCAGGCCGGCTTGGCGATGACGACGAACTTGTTCTCCTCGCGCTTGAGGAACTTGATCAGTCCCCGCAGGCCGCCCCAGCCCTCCAGGAAGGAGAACACCGGTATGCAGGCCACCACGGCGATCGGCTCCCACCACTTGCGCCGGTGGTTGGCCGAGGCGACCACGTTCAGCCGCAGCCCTTCCCAGTAGGTCCAGATCACGTAGGCGAAGTTGATCGCCCACAGCAGCACCACGGACTGGGTGACCGGCGAGGTGTTCCAGGTGCCGGTGAACCAGGCGACCATCAGCACCAGGCCGACGTGCTGGAGCGGGCCGAGCACCCAACTGACCATGCCCATCCCGATGAAGAGCCGGTACCGCAGCGGGATCGTCTTGTTGAAGCAGAGCGCGACCAGGCCCCAGGCCCAGCGCTCGCGCTGCTTGAGGAAGTCCTTGACGCCGGCCGGCGAGGCGCCGTAGCAGCGGCCGTTGAACCAGTCGCTGCGCCCCGGGTAGCGCTGGCAGAAGTTCAGCGCCATCTGGGCGTCCTCGACGATGGTCTTCGGCCCGAAGTCCCAGCCGATGGTGGCCTCCACCGAGGAGCGCACGATCAGCAGCTCGCCGTGCACGCCGGCGATCGGGGTGCCGGTGCCGGTCATCGCGCGGAAGCGGGCGATGTCGTCGGCCGGGCGGATCGCGTCGGCGAGCCAGGTGAAGGTGGAGACGGCGTTCTCCCGCGGGTACGTCAGGATGCCCTGCGCCATGTGCTTGGCGTCGTCCCCGGCCCGGCGCTGCCGGTTGACGAACTGGGCGACGGCGGCGGCGGTGTCCGGCCCGACGCCGGTGTCGTCGTCCATGTGCAGCACCCAGACGTCGTCCTCGGCCTCGCCCTCCTCGATCCGCAGCTCGTGCGAGTAGTGGTTGGCGCGGGCCTTGAACTTGGTGCCGTTGGCCGTCTCGTACGCCTTAGGCACGGTCACCACCCGGATCAGCGGGTGGCGCTCGGCCAGTTCGTCGATCTTCTCGGCGGCGGCGCAGCCCTCCTCGGTGAGGATGTCCACCCGCATCCACGGGAAGTACGGGGGCAGGTGCTCGACGTACGAGAGCACCGAGCGCTCCAGCGCCGGGTAGGTGTCGTGGCGGCCGATGGTCGGCACCAGCACGATCAGGAAGTCGTCCTCGACCGGCGCCGGCGGGGTCATCCTGTCCACCTGGCGCAGCCGCCGGCGGACCATCAGCACGCCCTGGAAGCCGATCAGCACGCCGAACACCGGCATGCCCCACAGGATGGTGATGGCCCAGCCGAGCGGGGTCGGGTTGGGCACGTACGCCCAGAGCGAGAAGCCGAAGATGATCAGGAAGGCGACGTAGAACGGCAGCACCCGGGGCTTCCACGACATCTGTCGCTCGGCGAGCCGGGCGGCCTCGCGGGACGTGGTGAGCACCGTCCGCACGGGGGCTGTCGATGTCATGGCGGAAGTCGTTCCTCGTCTGGTAGCGGTCCGGCCCCGGGGCGGGGCTCGGGTCCTCGGTGAGTGGTCAGGCCTGCGGCGGGCGGTCCGCCGGCGGTGCGGCGGCCGGCGGCGGCACCACCGGGCCGGGGGCGGCCGGCGGCGGCACCACCGGGCCGGGGGCCGGCTGGCCGGGCGCGGGCGGGGCAGGGGGCCACGGCTGCGGGGCAGGGGCCGGGGCCGGGGCCGGCTGGTACGACGTCGCCGTCTGGGTCGGCTGCTGGGCGTACGGGAGCGGCTGCGGCGGCTGGGGCTGTGCCGGGGGCCAGGCGGAGGGCTGGGGCTGGGGCGCGACCGGCTGCTGCTGCCACCCCGGCTGGGCCGGCGGCTGCTGCGGCCAGGCGGCCTGCGGCTGGGGCTGGGGCTGCACCGGCTGAGGCTGCTGCTGGGCGTACGGCACGGGCGTCGGCGCGGCCGGCACGGTCTGCATGATCGACCAGTGCGGCTCCCCGGCCGCGGCCCCCTCCGGCTGCTCCCGCCACTTGGAGCGGGCCAGCAGCAGGATCAGCGCCGCGGTGACGACCACGCCGAGCGCGAAGGTCGCGAGCTTCAGCCCGCCCTCGGTGGTCCCGGTGAACCACTCCCGCTGCGGCTTGTCCAGCAGCGCGCCGGTCAGGCTGCGCACCCGGTTGTAGCCCTCGACCAGAGCCACGCCCGCCGCCACCCCGAGCGCCCAGTTGCGCCCGCGCAGCAGCAGGATGCCCGCGATCAGGTACAGCAGGCCGTAGTTGAGGCTTCCGGTCTCGGCGTCGACCGAGGTCCCGCCGTAGTAGAAGACGCCCTTGAGGTACGTGGCGAAGCCGACCTGGCCGAAGCAGTTGTAGGCCGCCCAGCCGAGCAGCACCACGCCCCAGCCGATCGCCAGGCCACCGGCCCCACGCATCGGACGCGTCTGTGTCATCCCCTACCCCCGCCCCTTCGGCCCTGTCCCGACCGTCCACCGAGCCCTCGGCATCGCCGCCACAGGATGCCACACGGCGCAACGGACCCGGAATCCAGCCCGTTCAACCGATCCCGCACGGATCTTCCCGGACCTCCCCGGACCTCCCCGGACCTCGGCCGGTCTCAGCGGACGTGCAGTCCGCCCCAGTCGATGGTCCCGCCGGACGAGCCGGAGCCGCCGGTGATCGCCAACGGGCTGTGGTAGGTGGCGTTGACGTCCGCGACGGAGTTGCGCGGCTGGTCCGGGGCCAGGTTGTTGGCGGTGAGCGACTGCCCCCAGACCGTCCAGATCGTCCACGGCGTGCGCCGAAGGGTGTCCGGCTGGCGGGAGTTGACGGGTACGGCGAAGGACTCGGCCAGCATCCGCGGCTTGTCGTAGGCGGCGAGCCCGTCGTAGTAGCGCTTGGTCCACACCTCGCCGGTGCCGATCGGGTGCGCCGGGCTGCCGCTGTAGTCGTCCACCCCGACCACGTCGACGTACTGGGCGCCCGGGTAGTAGTCCCACGGGTCCACGCCCGGGGCGCCGTCCCAGGACACCGGCGTCCAGACGAACAGCAGGTTGTGCAGGCCCCTGGTCTCCACCAGGTACTTGTAGGTGATCTTCCACAGCGCCTGGTAGTCGGCCGGCTTCTGGCCCGCCCACCAGAACCGGCTGGAGCAGTCCTGGACGTTCATCTCGTGGTACGGGCGCAGCAGCACCGGCACGTCGTGGGCGGCCAGGTACTCCAGGTGGTCGGCCAGGTAGGACAGGTCGGTGATCAGCGCGCGGTACTCGGGGGTGCCGTCCGCGGCGTCCACCACCCGGCCGAACCAGCCCGGGTCCTTGGCCGCCGGGGAGTTCGAACAGAGCACCCGGTCGAAGGACTTGACGTCCGATCCGGGGTAGGGCTCGTGGAAGGACATGCCGACGATCCCGGCCGGGGCGCCGCCGTTGTCGGGCAGGTCGGTGCTGCTGCCGTCGCAGTTCTGCTGGACGCCGGAGCTGTCGTAGGTGCCGTCGTCGGCACGCGGGTGGCCGGACCAGACGTCGGCCATCAGGTCGACGGCGTCGTCGGTGTACTGCCAGCCGGTCCGGCAGGTGGGCCAGCGGCCGGCCGAGTACGAGCGCGGGTTGCCGACGCCCCAGGCGTTCTGGCCGTAGCCGGGGCCGAGGTCGGTCTCCAGGAAGCCGGGCAGCCGGCCGGTGATGTCGGCGGCCTTCTTGTAGTAGTAGCCGACCTGCTTGGTGCCCCGGTAGTCGCCGTACTCGGGGTTGTTGCGCTCGTTGTGCGCCTCGACGTGCTGGCCGATCACCGTGCCGCCGCTCTGCCCGGTGCGGGCCTGGGCCTCCAGGTCGGTGAGGAACTGGTCGACGGCGCGGGCGTTCGGCGAGGCCTTCGGGTCCCGGGCGAGCAGGTCCCGGCCCACGTCCGGCGGCAGGGTGCGCCCGGGGGCGCCGACCGACACCGGTACCCGCACGGGCTCGCCGACGTCGGCCCGGTCGTCCCGGTCCAGCAGCGCGAAGGTGCCCGCGAGGACCACGACCCCGGCCGCGGCCAGGACGGCCGACTTGCCGCGCAGGGCACTGGGCAGGGCCACGACCGCTCCTCCGGTTGCTCGCCGGTACCGACCCCCACGGACGCAACCGGAACACGCGTACGAATGACTCCGATGAGAGCCTGCCACACTCCCCCGGTCCCGGCGAACGGATCCGCCGGCACCGGGGTGTCATGGCCGGTCAGCCGACCGGCGTGCCCTGCGAACCGGGCGTGGCGGAGCCCGCCGCCTTGGCCCGCTGGAGCAGCTGGCCCTTCACGTGATCGGCGAAGCCGGAGGCCGCCGCCGTCGCGGTGGCGTCGGGGGCGTTGCCGCCCTTCGCCGAGCCCTCGACGGTGAAGTAGGCGTACCGGCCCAGGCTGCTGTGCGTGCCGGTGCAGCCGGGGTTGGCGCAGAACGCCGGGGCGCCGGGGGCGGGAAGGCCCTTGAGCTGGCCGGCGTAGTTCTTCGTCGCGGTCTCGGCCTGGATCTTGTGGTCGAAGACCGCGACGCCGACGGTCACCGCGCTGTCCCCGGAGACGTACGTCGCCCGGAGCACCTTCTGGCAGCCCTGGTCGCCGAGGATCTTGCCGAGCCCGCCGGTGGTGGAGTTGCCGTCCCAGCAGGGCTGGTCCAGCGAGACCACGGTCCGGTTCCAGGTCGCGCCGTTCACCGTCACCTGCATCGCGGAGAACAGCGCCCCCGCGTCCTGCGGCGCCGGATCGGTGGCGGCCTCCCAGATCGGCTTCGACGGGTCGTCCGTCTGACCTCCCGGGGTCGAACTCGCGCTCGACGGGCCGGGGGTCGGCTTGTTGGAGGCGGTGGTGACCGGGCCGCCGCCGACCTTCTTCGGGTCGTCCTTCTTGCCGAACAGCAGCACGCCGCCCGCGGCCGCGCCGCCCACCAGGACGACGGCGGCCACGATGCCGATGACCTTCATCCGGCGCTTGCGCTTGCCCGCGGCCTCGTTGCGGTCCGCCAGCGCCGCCCAGTCCGGCTCGACGCGCTGCGGCGGCACGGGCTGCTGGGGCGCCTGCTGCTGCCACTGCGGCTGAGGGGCCATCGGCTGCACCGGCTGCGGCTGCGCGACCGGCTGCGGCTGCGGCTGCGCGACCGGCTGCGGCTGAGGCTGCGGCACCGGCGGGACGGGCTGCGAAAGCGGCTGCGCAGACGGCGCCACCGGCCCGTACGAGGCCGGCGGCGGGCCGAAGCCGCCGCTCGGCGGCGGCACCGGGCCTGGCACCGCCGGCTGCTGATTCTGTGTGCCCCCCGGCCCGGCGGGAGGCGTTCCCTGCGGCCCGTGCCCAGGTACGCCGGTTCCGTCGCTCATGCGCCCAGATCGTAGGGCATCCCCCTGACCGCCGATCCGCCCGGTGACCATTCCGCATCGAAACCAGGACGACCGGCGCGCGGATCCGGCCCGCCCGGCGCGCCGGCCCGACCCGCCCGAGGCGCGATGACGACCCGCCCGAGGCGCGGATCCCGGCCCCGGACGGGCACGAACCGCCCCCTGCCCCGGCACCGCCGGTCATCGCACCAATACACCGCGCCGCACTACATGTGGTGTCGCATCACTGAGACACCACTACATGTATGCTCACTCCTGCTGTCGATGCAGGGGAACCCGGTGGGAGTCCGGGACTGCCCCGCAGCGGTGTGCGGGCGGCTCCAGCAGCCGTGTCCGCGAGTCCGAGTACCTGCCGACAGCGTGCGCCACGGCCCTCCCGCAGAGGCCGCGCCGGCACTCAGCACCACCCCTCCGGGCCTCGCGGGCGGGCCGGGGAGACGCCTCGCGCGACGGCTTTTTTGCGTTCGCGCCGTGCTCCCCTGCCCAGATCGGCCCGGGTGACCCCGATCACGCCGCCGATCGCCGCCAGGAGAGAGCGCCTTGACCACCGCTGCCTCAGCCACCCTGCCCGCCCAGGGCTCCGGTACCGCCTTCACCGACCCGACGGTCTCCGACCCCGGGGGCGCGCTGCTGCGGCTGCTCACCGACCGCAGCGCCGACCTCACCGAGGTCGACCCCGGCCATGTCGCCGCCGCCGCGCTGCGCGGCCGCCACGCCGGCTCGGACTTCGCCGAGCTGCGCGGGCTGGCCGTGGACGCCGCCGCGTCGATGATCGCCGAGGACCCCCAGTACTCGAAGCTCGCGGCCCGCCTGCTCGCCCTGGAGATCGTCGACGAGGCGAACAGCCAGGGCTCGGTCACCTTCTCCGCCTCGATCGCCGTCGGCCACGCCGAGGGCCTGATCGGCGACACCACCGCGGCCTTCGTCACCAAGCACGCCGCCGCCCTCGACGCCCTGATCGACACCCAGGGCGACGACCGCTTCGAGTACTTCGGCCTGCGCACCGTGCAGTCCCGCTACCTGCTGCGCCACCCGATCACCCGCAAGGTCATCGAGACCCCGCAGCACTTCCTGCTCCGCGTCGCCTGCGGCCTGGCGGTCGGCGACTCCGAGCAGTCGGTGCGCGAGGTGGCCGAGCTGTACGGCCTGATGAGCCGCCTGGAGTACCTGACCTCCTCGCCGACGCTCTTCAACTCCGGCACCCGGCACCCGCAGATGTCCAGCTGCTACCTGCTCGACTCGCCGCTGGACAACCTGGACTCGATCTACAACCGCTACGCGCAGATCGCCCGCCTCTCCAAGCACGCCGGCGGCATCGGCCTGTCCTACTCGCGCATCCGCTCGCGCGGCAGCCTGATCCGCGGCACCAACGGCAAGTCCAACGGCATCGTCCCGTTCCTGCGCACCCTCGACTCCTCGGTCGCCGCCGTCAACCAGGGCGGCCGCCGCAAGGGCGCGGCCTGCGTCTACCTGGAGACCTGGCACGCGGACATCGAGGAGTTCCTGGAGCTGCGCGACAACACCGGTGAGGAGGCGCGCCGCACCCACAACCTCAACCTGGCCCACTGGATCCCGGACGAGTTCATGCGCCGGGTCAACGCCAACGCCGACTGGTCGCTGTTCTCCCCGGCCGACGTGCCCGAGCTGGTCGACCTGTGGGGCGAGGAGTTCGACGAGGCCTACCGCAAGGCCGAGCTGGCCGGCAAGGCCGTCCGCACCATCCCGGCGCAGACCCTCTACGCCCGCATGATGCGCACCCTCGCGCAGACCGGCAACGGCTGGATGACCTTCAAGGACGCCTCCAACCGCGCCGCCAACCAGACCGCGCTGCCGGGCCGCACGGTGCACTCCTCCAACCTGTGCACCGAGATCCTGGAGGTCACGGACGACTCCGAGACCGCCGTCTGCAACCTCGGCTCGGTCAACCTCGGTGCCCACGTGGCTCTTGATGCTCGCGCCGATGATCTGATCAACGCCATGGACTGGGAGCGGCTGGACGCCACCGTGCGCACCGCCGTGACGTTCCTCGACCGCGTGGTGGACATCAACTTCTACCCGACCACCGAGGCCGGTACGTCCAACTCCCGCTGGCGCCCGGTCGGCCTCGGCGTGATGGGCCTGCAGGACGTCTTCTTCAAGCTGCGGATCGACTTCGACTCGGCCGAGGCCAAGCAGCTGTCGACGATGATCTCCGAGCGCATCATGCTCACCGCCTACGAGCGCTCCGCCGACCTGGCCGAGCAGCTGGGCCGCCACGAGGCCTACGGCGAGACCCGCGCCGCCCGCGGCGAGCTGCACATCGACCACTTCCCGACGGCCGCCCCGCAGTGGGCCGACCGCTGGACCGCGCTGCGCGCCCGCATCGCCGAGACCGGCCTGCGCAACTCGCTGCTGCTCGCGATCGCGCCGACCGCGACCATCGCGTCCATCGCCGGCGTGTACGAGTGCATCGAGCCGCAGGTGTCCAACCTGTTCAAGCGCGAGACGCTCTCCGGCGAGTTCCTGCAGGTCAACCCGTACCTGGTGCGCGAGCTCAAGGAGCTCGGCGTCTGGGACCAGCAGACCCGCGACGCCCTGCGCGACGCCAACGGCTCGGTGCAGGAGCTCGGTTGGCTGCCGGAGGGGGTCCGGTCGCTGTACCGCACCGCCTGGGAGCTGCCGCAGCGCGCGCTGATCGACCTGGCCGCGGCCCGCATGCCGTACCTGGACCAGAGCCAGTCGCTGAACCTGTTCATGGCGGCGCCGACCATCGGCAAGCTCAGCTCGATGTACGCCTACGCGTGGAAGGTCGGTCTCAAGACCACCTACTACCTGCGCTCGCGCCCGGCGACCCGCATCGCCCAGGCCGCGTCCGGTGCCGCCCGCGCCGCCGCGCCGGTGCCCGTGAACACCCCGACCCTCACCCCGGAGCAGGAAGCCGCCATCGCCTGCTCCCTGGAGAACCCCGAGTCCTGCGAGGCCTGCCAGTAATGACTGCCGACGACCGCAAGATGCTGCTCGACCCCGGCTTCGAGCTGACCCTGCGCCCGATGCGCTACCCGTCGTTCTACGACCGGTACCGCGACGCGATCAAGAACACCTGGACCGTCGAGGAGGTGGACCTGCACTCCGACGTCGCCGACCTGGCGAAGCTCAGCGAGGGCGAGCGGCACCTGATCGGCCGCCTGGTCGCCTTCTTCGCGACGGGTGACTCGATCGTCGCCAACAACGTCGTGCTGAGCCTCTACAAGCACATCAACTCCCCGGAGGCGCGGCTGTACCTGTCGCGCCAGCTGTTCGAGGAGGCCGTGCACGTCCAGTTCTACCTGACGCTGCTCGACACCTACCTTCCGGACCCGGAGGACCGCAACGCGGCCTTCGCCGCGGTGGAGAACATCCCCTCCATCCACCAGAAGGCCCAGTTCTGCTTCAAGTACATGAACGCGGTCGACCACATCGAGTCGCTGCAGACGAAGGAGGACCGCCGCGCGTTCCTCCTGAACCTGATCTGCTTCGCGGCCTGCGTGGAGGGCCTGTTCTTCTACGGCGCCTTCGCCTACGTGTACTGGTTCCGCAGCCGCGGTCTGCTGCACGGTCTCGCGACCGGCACCAACTGGGTGTTCCGCGACGAGTCCATGCACATGGACTTCGCCATGTCGGTGGTCGACACCGTTCGCGAGGAGGAGCCCGACCTCTTCGACGACGAGATGGCCAAGCAGGTCACCGAGATGCTGGAGGAGGCCGTCGCGGCCGAGCTCCAGTTCGCCCAGGACCTGTGCGGCGATGGTCTCGCCGGCATGAACACCGACTCCATGCGCCAGTACCTGGAGGCCGTCGCCGACCAGCGTCTGGCCCGCCTCGGGATGCCGATCCGCTACGGGTCGACCAACCCGTTCGGCTTCATGGAGCTCCAGAACGTCCAGGAGCTGACCAACTTCTTCGAGCGTCGCGTGTCGGCGTACCAGGTCGCGGTTGAGGGTTCCGTCTCCTTCGACGACGACTTCTAAGCTTGCCGTTTAACCTCGGCGGGCTTGGTGTTCCTTGATCGACTCGGCGCGTTTGACGGTCTTGCCGACGTCGTGGCGCCTGGCTCGCTGCTTG
>NZ_JBITZP010000007.1:0-120534 GCF_044546945.1 Kitasatospora sp. NPDC053057
AAGCGCTACGTCGCCCGCGAGGTCTTCTCGCTGCTGCCACGTGTCGGGCTCACACCGCTCCCGGCATGACTGCTTGACAGTCATAGGGGCATCCAGGCCATCCCCCGGTGCCCGGCCCCCTGCGCAACGGCCCGCGCCACCCGCGCCTTCATCGACGTCTTCCGCCGTACCTTCGGCCACACCCCGGGCCACCCCGGCCCCGCCCCGCACGGCCGCCCGGCGCGCTGAAGGCCCCGGCTGTCCGTGCCGGGTGGCAGGCTGGGGGCATGTGCGGCCGCTTCGTCTCCACCACCACGCCCCAGGACCTCGTCTCGCTGCTCGGAGAGCTCCGGTGGGACCCGGCCGAAACCCTCGCGCCGAGCTGGAACGTCGCCCCCACCGACCCGGTGCCGGCCGTCCTGGAACGCGTCGACCGGGACACCGGCGAAGTGCTGCGCCAGCTGCGCCCGCTGCGCTGGGGCCTCGTCCCGTCCTGGTCCAAGGACGCGTCCGGCGGTGCCCGGATGATCAACGCCCGCTCGGAGACCGTCGACACCAAGCCCGCCTTCCGCAAGGCCTTCACCGCCCGCCGCTGTGTCATCCCCGCCGACGGCTACTACGAGTGGCGCGAGGTGCCCGCCACCGACGACCGCAAGAAGTACAAGCAGCCGTACTTCCTCAGCACCGGCGGCGTGATGCTGATGGCCGGCCTGTACGAGTTCTGGCGCGACCCCGCCCGCCCCGAGGACGACCCGCTCGCCTGGCTCGCCACCGCCACCGTCATCACCACCGACGCCACCGACTCCGCCGGGCGCGTCCACGACCGGATGCCGCTCACCATCGCCCCCGACGACCTCCCCACCTGGCTCTCCCCCGGCCACACCGACCCGGCCGAACTCCACCACCTGCTGCGCCGCCCCGCCGACGGCGCCCTGCGGGTCCGCGCCGTCCCACCCACGGTCAACAGCGTGCGCAACAACGGCCCCGAGCTGCTCGGCACCGCCCCGGACCCGCTGGGGCTCGCCGACTGATCCACGTTGGTCTCCGCCGTCGGCGGAATCCGCTGACAGGGCGTTCCACCGGCACTACGGCAGGCGGGCAGAGCAGGTCACAGGGGGTGGGGCGCGAAGTGTTGATGTCCATGACGACGCAGATCCGCCCCGAGAGCGGCATGCCCGACCCGGAGCTCCTCGGCCCCGGCATAGGTGGCATTCGAACGATGCCTACCTTGAACGGCCGCCCCCAGCATGACGGGTGATGGCCCCGGTCACATGCTGGAGGCGCGGACATCCTCGCGCGGCATCCGTTCGTGCACCTGTCAGCCGATCCGCGGCCGACGCACCCCACGACGGAGAGGCTGCGGAGCCCGCGGTACGGACCCCGGCGGTTCCGCTCGAAGTGGCCGTCGGCCACCGCCCGGCCCTGGGGCATTCGTGTCCGTGTCCGAGGCTCCGTCGTCCCGCCGGAGCCCGCGAACTTCCAGGAGCCATCCGAATGACCGACATTGCCTATGTGAAGATCCACCCCGCGATCGGCATCGCGCGGGTGGGCAACGGCGACACGTTCTTCTACGGACCGGAGACACCGGACGAGCCGCCCCATCCACCGGGCTTCTCCAAGGAGGGCACCGGCAAGATCAAGCGGCAGGCGGCGCGCTTCCGCGTGTACGGCTACGACAAGGAGGGCAACGTCGTCCGGGAGATCCTGGACGGGCAGGGCGGTGCCGGCGTCGAGTGGACGGTCCACCTGGCCAACCGGAAGGCGGCCTGGTACAAGTTCTCGCTCGCGCTGGACATCCCCGAGGCCCAGCGTCTGTCCCAGGACCAGTACGAACGGCGCAACAACGCGCTCGCCAGGGATGTGCTGACCATCGACCCGGGCCCCCGGACGATCTCGGGGGCGAACCAGAGCGGCCGGAGCTTCGACACCGGGAAGATCAACAACATCCCCGTCTACCTGGGAGAGCTGCGGACCGACGACAGCGGGCGGCTCGTCGTCCTGGGTGGCAAGGGAAGTTCCGCCTCGTTCACCAGTCCGCCGTCCCCGCTCACCACGTTCGGCAACAACGAGGGCTGGTACGACGACATCTCCGACGGTCCGGTGACCGCCAAGGTCACGATCGGCGGCACGCCGGTGGAGGTGAAACCGGCCTGGGTGGTGGTCGCACCCCCGAACTACGCGCCGGACGTCAAGGGCATCGTGACGCTCCACGACCTGCTGTACGACCTCTTCGTCCAGAGCGGTGACCTGCCCGCCCCCACGACGGTCGTCTTCGACGAGCACATCAAGCCGCTGCTCCAGCGGTTCAACGGACACCAGTGGGTCAACCAGGGCTTCGCGGCCGAGTACGGATGGAACGGCCCCAACGACTTCACCTCGCCGGGACTGCTCGCCATCCTCGGCAGCAAGAAGGACCAGTACCGCGACCTGCGCCAGCGCGTGTACTACCAGATGCGCAGCTACGACCGGGACGGCCTGTCCCCGCTGCCCTGGCCCTGGCTCTACGGGGACGCCATGGCCGTGCCGGCGAAGTCGCCCCGCCAGTACGGGGTCCTGACGACGACCCAGGAGGCCATGCTCGCCCAGTGGGTGGACGGAAACTTCGACGACAAGACGAAGCACACCGTCTACCAGTCGCTGGACGCAGCGCCCGTCGAGCTGCGGCCCGCGCTGCTCGACCGGGCCGCCCTGGACTACTGCCTCGCCGACGCCTTCCACCCCGGCTGCGAGGTCACCTGGCCGATCCGCCACGACACGCTCTACGCCGAGCCGTTCCGGATCAGCCACCGCCCGGACAGCGATCCCGAACCCGACTACGGCCAGTACCTCCTGCCGGGACGCGCGCTGTCGGCCAACGGCCCCCTGCACGCCCAGATCCCGGGCGGCCTCACCCGCTGGATGGGCCTCCCCTGGCAGACCGACACCGCGAGCTGCCGCTCCGGCTACGAACTCCGGGCCAACATCGGCCCCCGCTATAGCCCTTACCTGCCGTCCTTCTGGCCGGCCCGGGTGCCCAACCACGTCCTGAAGAAGACCGACTTCGACATCGTCAACCAGGCCCCGAACGGCACCGTCACGGAGGACAAGCGCGAAGAGGCGTTCGTGAAGCGGGCGGTGTGGCTGCGGTTCCTGAGCCCGGACAAGCTGACCGGTCTGAAGCAGATGGTCGAGAACTGGTCCAAGTTCGGCGTCGTCGAGACCAACCCGTACACCGTGGACGACAAGTTCCCGAAGGCGATCCTGGTGGAGTCCACGCCCGACCCCTCGCTCGGCAAGGTCGACGACCGCCAGAACCTCGTCAACATCCATGTGCGTGAGGCCGGCCACCCCCAGCTCGACGAGGCCCGGCGCGCCACCGTCAACCAGCACGCGGCCGACGAGGTCGCCCGCACCAGCGTGTTCCGGCCCGAGGAGATCTCGGCCGGTTACCTCGCCAAGGTCGATCCCTTCCGGGACACCCGGTGACCACGGCGGCGGCGCCCACCGACGGCCGCACGTTCCGCCGGTACGACGCCGGCCTGGGCGACGGCCCGTACGCCGACCGGTGCCGGACCGACCAGTACGACGCCGTCGTCGCGGGCGGCGGCCCGGCGGGCGCCGCCGCCGCCCTCACGCTGGCCCGGGCGGGACGCACCGTCCTGCTCGCCGACGCGGGCAGCGGCCCGCCCAAAACCGGCGAGTCCCTCGTGCCCGCCGCCCGCTTGCTCCTCCACGACCTCGGCGTCGACATCCGGTCGCTCGACGCCGATCACCGTCCCTGCCGCGCCACCCTCTCCGCGTGGGGCTCACCGCACCTGCACCGGACGGACTTCATCACCGATCCGTACGGCCACGGCTGGCACCTCGACCGGCCCGCCTTCGACCGCCTGCTGCG
Source organism: Kitasatospora sp. NPDC053057 (assembly GCF_044546945.1). Classification (NCBI taxonomy): domain Bacteria; kingdom Bacillati; phylum Actinomycetota; class Actinomycetes; order Kitasatosporales; family Streptomycetaceae; genus Kitasatospora; species Kitasatospora sp. NPDC053057. The sequence continues at coordinate 3,854 of NZ_JBITZP010000007.1, forward strand.
CGCCGCCGTCCGCGCGCACCGGGCGGAGGTCGCCGAACGTGCCACGGTCACCCACCCGGCCCCCCACCACGGCGGCGGCTGGCAGGTGACCGTGTGCGCCGACGGCACGGCCCGCCCGGTGCGCTGCCGGTGGCTGGTCGACGCCACCGGCCGCCGCGCCGCGCTGGCGACCAGGTGCGGAGCCCGCCGCCACCGCTACGACCGCCTGGTCGCCGTCCACCTTCGCCTCACCGCCGGCCCCGCCGACACCGAGGGCGCCTCCCTCGTCGAGTCCGCCCCCGACGGCTGGTGGTACACCGCGCCCCACAACCCCGCCCACCGGCTCGTCACCTACTTCACCGACACCGACCTCGCCCCGCCGGGCCTCGGCCACACCCGGACCTACCTCGACCGGCTTGCCGCCACCCGTCACACCGCCCGGCTCGCCATCGGCCGCTCGCCCCTCGCCGGGACGGCCCCGCGCCGCAGCGCCGCGCACACCGCCCGGCTGGAGCCGCTCGCCGGCGAGGGCTGGATCGCGGCCGGGGACGCGGCGATCGCCTTCGACCCGCTCTCCTCACAGGGCATCCTCACCGCCCTCTACTCGGGTCTCTGCGCCGGCCAGGCGATCGACGCCAGACTCCGCGGCGAGGCCGACGCGCTCGACGGCTACGCGGAGCGGCTGGGCGAGACCTTCGACGCCTACCGGTACGGCCACCGCCAGATCCACATCGGCGAGGAGCGGTGGCGCAGCCGCCCGTTCTGGCAGCGCCGACGGTCCCCGGAGGGGCCGGGCCTACTCGCACACCGCGGCGCGAACGACCTACCTCGTTGATGCGATCGGGGCCGGGTGCTTGCGGCACCCGGCCCCGATCCGTTCAGGCCCGCGTCAGCGCTGGCGCACCGCGGTGAAGCCGCAGACCGGGGTGCAGAGCGTGACGATGCCGCTGTAGCGGTAGTTGGTCCGTCCCCGGGAGATGGTGTGCACCGTCAGCTTCTCCCGCAGGGTGGGCTGGTGGCACCGCGGGCAGACGGCGGTGACCGGCTTGCCCCAGGGGCGGTTGGGGTTGAGCTTGGTGACCGCCACGCCCATCAGGACGACGGACAGGCCGGTGGCGACGAAGCCGACCACCTGCCACACCCCCTTGCCGGACTCGCGGCGATCGATCATCTCCTGGTAGCCGAAGGTGCCTCCGCCGCCGCGGTTGGACCAGATCCGGCACTCGTCGCTCCGGGTCATGGTCTTCCCGTCGCAGGTCGGGGCGCTGGTCGGGTCGGTCTTGCCGACCACCAGCGCCAGGAACAAGCCGAGGCCCGCCAGGAGGACCAGCACCACGATCGCCGTCGTCCGGCTGCGGCCGGTGTGCAGGCGCGTGCGTTCCTTCACCGCCGTCTCGATCACAGCGTGCGCCATGTTGCTGCCGTCGACCGCCACCACATGTCTCCTGAAGTTCGCGTTCTGTGCGTAAATGTCCCCCGGCGGGCCGGGGTTGACACGAACCCACCATGATCAGGACGCCCCCGCGCGGAACTTGGCGAGACCTTGACCTCACCGTGACACGTCCGACGCTCAGCGCCTCGGTGGTGCCACCGAGGCCAGGTAGGCGGCCGCCTTCTCCGGGTCGAGGAGCCACTCCTCCACATCCGCCGGGTCGTTGAAGGAGTTGGCGAACCGGTCGGCCACGGCGGGGACTTGACCGGCCGCAGCGAACAGCTCCACCGCGTGCGGGGGCGCCGGGGCGAGCATCGCGTTCGTCCAGGCGGTGACGGCCCGCGCGGTCTCCGCCCAGAAGCGGTCGAAGGCGGACTGCTGGAAGTCCCGGTCGAAGGGCTTGTCCCCGTGCGCGAGGATCGCCTCCAGATACAGGGCGGCGCACTTGGCGGCGTTGTTGGCGCCCTGGCCGGTGATCGGGTCGTTGGTGACGACCACGTCGGCGACGCCCAGCACCGCCTGGCCGCCGGGCAGTTCACCGACCGGACGGCGGACCACCGGGGTGAAGCGGCCGGCCAGGGTGGCACCGGCGTCGGTGAGTTCGACGCCGGCGCGGGTGCGGTCGTACTCCCAAGGTGTGAAGGCCTTCATCAACTCCAGCATCACCCGCAGGTGTTCCGCCGGGTCGCGGATCCCGTCGAAGGCGTCCGCCGGACCGCCCGGCTGGGCCTCCCACAGCAGGATGTCGCAGGGCCCGGCGGCCGTCAGGGCCGGCAGGGTGAAGAACTCGCCGATGCCGGGCACCAGGTTGCAGCGCACCGCCGGGAAGTCGTGCTCGGGGCGCGGCGCAAGGCCGTACACATAGCTCACGGCCAGTGCGCGCTGCGGCCGCAGGTACGGGGACCGCTCCTCGTCGCGTTCGAACAGCGAGGCCGACTTGCCCTTGCCGGAGGCGACCAGCACCAGGTCGTACGAGCCGGCGAGGTGTTCGAGGTCGGCGGCGCTCACCTGCCGCAGCTCCACCCGGCCGCCGCGGGCGGAGAAGGCCTCCAGCCAGGTCGACATCTTCAGCCGCTGGTCGACGGACTGCGCGTGGGCGTCCAGCCGCCCGACCCAGTCGATCACCCGGACCGCCTCCGGCCCGCCGACCGACAACCCGACCCCCTCGATCCGGGGCGCCTGCTCGGCCCACAGGTCGAGGCCCAGGGCGCGCTCGGTGCGCAGCGCGGAGTCGAACATGCACTGGGTGGACAGCACCCGCCCGTCCCGTACCTCCTGCGCGTCACGGTCGGTCAGCAGCGTGACGTCGTAGCCGTGGGACTGCAGCCCGAGGGCCAGTTGGAGGCCGGCCTGCCCGGCGCCGACGATCAGAATCCTGCGCATCGCCCCTGCTTCCTTGGTGGTCCGTCCGACCCGGGGGCGCCCGCTCCGCCCGGTTGCCAGTCGACTGGATATCAGGCCGGAGCGTCCGCGTCCACGGCGCGGACGGGGTGGGCGCGCGCCGGGTGGGAGCCGGGGATCGGCCAGGTGAGCCGGAATGGCGATTTGAAAAATTCTTCAAGTTCATACAGGCTGGCCAGCCGCCGACACTCGTTGCCGACCGGACAGAACAGGACAGCCAGAGCCCCATGAGCGACAACCTCCCCCCGTGCCCGCAGTGCTCCAGCGAGTACACCTATGAGATGGACGCCCTCATGGTCTGCCCCGAGTGCGGCCACGAGTGGGCTCCCGCCGACGCCGACGCCCAGGCGGGCGCCGGCGAGCGCGTGATCAAGGACTCGGTCGGCAACGTGCTGAGCGACGGCGACACCGTGACCGTCGTCAAGGCCCTCAAGGTCAAGGGCAGCGCCTCGGGCATCAAGGCGGGCACCAAGGTTCGCAACATCCGCCTGGTCGACGGCGTGGACGGCCACGACATCGACTGCCGGATCGAGGGCTTCGGGGCGATGCAGCTCAAGTCCAGTGTGGTGAAGAAGGCCTGAGCCGACGTCAGGTCACCAGGGACGGCCCGTACGAGCAACGCGCTCATACGGGCCGTCGCCGTTTCCCGCCTGGTCGCCCGTCGCGCCGCCGCCCGCCCGGGTGACACCGTCGCCATCCTCGGCCTCGACGGCCTCGGCCACCTGGGCGTTCCACAGGTCAAACGCCGCCAAAGCCCCCACTGTCGACCGGCGGGCCGCCGCCGCATAGGCTGTCCGGGCCCGAACGGCCCGGCGGGCCCTGGACGACAGGCGCAACCGGGAGGGGGCGGGCGGCACACACCGGCATACGCAGGGGGGACGCAGCACCATGCACCGAGAGCACGACGAGCATTACCCGGACCAGGACCACGACGACTACCTCGTCCACGCCGACCACGAGGAGACCCCGCGCCGTCCGCGATCCCGCCGGGTCTGGCTGGTGGCGGTCGGCGGGGTGTTCACCGCGCTGGTGGTCGTCGGCGGGTACGGCGCCTACAACGTGGTGAGCGCCGTGTCCGGCGGTTCCTCCGGCAGCGGGGCCGGTGCGAACGCGACGGCGTCGAACGGCCCGCAGACGCCGCCCACCGCCGCAGAGGCCGACGCGGTGGCCAAGGACTTCCTGGCGGCCTGGGGCCGCGGGGACCTCACCGTCGCGGCGGGCCTGACCGACCGCCCGGAGGCCGCCCGGATGGCGCTGACCTCGTTCCACGACGGCGTGTCCGCCCGTGCGCTCACCCTGACCGGGACGGGCGCCGCGCCCTCCGGCACGCCGAGCGAACCGGCCGTCGGCTACCGGGTGCGGGCCGAGTTCGACGGCACCACGGAGGCCTGGGAGTACGACAGCACGCTGGGCGTCGTGCGCGCCGCGGACGGGCGCATCCTGGTGCGTTGGGCGCCGACGGTGATCCACCCCAAGCTCGGCGCGGGGAAGACGCTCGCCGTCAAGGCCCTGCCCAACCCGGTGTCCAAGCCCACCGACCGCAAGGGCCGGCCACTGGACTCGTTCCCGTCGCTGCGGTCCGTGCTGCCCCAGATCGCCCCGCCCGACGGCGCGAAGGTCGTCACCGGGCAGGCCGTGGTGCTCACCGGCGGCGGGTCGCAGGACGCGGAGCAGCTGTTCGTGCTGACCCCGCCGAGCGCGCCCCAGGTCAAGCTCACTCTGGACGCCGACCTCCAGCAGGTCGCCGAGGACGCGGTGAAGCAGCAGTCGGCGGACGGCAAGCCCGCCTCGCTGGTGGCGGTCCAGCCGAGCACCGGGAACATCCTGGCGATGGCCTACGCCCCGCAGGCCGACTTCAACCGGGCGGTCGGCGGCGGGCAGGCGCCCGGTTCGACGATGAAGGTGATCACCTCGGCCGCGCTGCTGGAGGCCGGGGTGACCCCGGACACCGCGGCGCCCTGCAAGGAGACCACCAACTCCCCTCGGACCTGGCACAACGACGAGCCCGGCAACCACCTCGACTACACCCTCGGCGACGACTTCATCCACTCCTGCAACACCGGGTTCATCGACAAGGGCCTGGAGAAACTCCAGCCCGGCACCCTGGCGTCGGTCGCCCGTGACCAGTTCGGCCTCGGTCTGCAGTGGCGGATCGGCATCCCCAGCCGGGACGCCACCATCCCGGTACCGGGGAACAAGGACGAGGCGGCCGCCGAGTACATCGGCCAGGGCCAGATCCAGGTGAACTCGCTGCTGATGGCCTCGGTCGCCGCCACCGTGCAGAGCGGAACGTTCCGTCAGCCCGTGCTGCGCGAGGACGCCAAGCGCGTGACGGCACCCGGCAGGCTGCCCGCCGACGTCGCCCAGGGCCTGCGCTCGATGATGGCCCGGACCGCCACCCAGGGCACCGCCCGGGCCCCGATGTCCGGGCTGAGCGGCCAGATCGGCGCCAAGACCGGCACCGTCGAGGCCGGTTCGAGCCAGGCCACCAACAGCTGGTTCATCGCCTACCGCAACGACCTCGCGGTCGCCGCCGAGGTCGAGGGCGGCGGCCACGGCAACAGCGCCGCGGGCGTGGCCGCGGCCCAGGTCCTGAAGGCGGGCGGCAAGGGCTGACCTGGCCCGCGCTCGGGCGGTCAGACACTCCGGCGGTCAGACACTCCGGCGGTCAGACACTCTGGCGGTCAGAGCGGTTCGGCGGTCAGAGCGGTTCGACCTGCTCCGGGGTCACGCAGTGGGTGTACTCGCCCACCTCGACGGTGTACCCCATCGGCGGCTCCAGCGCGCGCTCCCACCACAGCCCGGTGACCCGCCCGACGGCCCCGGCCGGCCCGCCCTCCGGGGCCGGGCCGGCCAGGATCCGCACCCGGGTGCCCTCCGGCAGATCGCTGCGGTAGCGCGGTGGCAGGTCCGTCCGGCAGCCGCCCAGCGCGGCCAGGAACTCCGGCCGCAGCCGCCACGGGCTCCCGTCCTCGGTCACCACCCCGTACACCGGGCCGTCGTCCTCCACCTCGCAGCCGACCACCACGCCCCGGGTGCCGACCAGTCCGTCCCCCAGCCACCTCAGGTCCGGCGCCGGCGGCTCGGGCGTGACCAGCTCCACCAACGCGCCGTACCCCAACCGGGCCTGCTCCGGCCAGGGCGTCTCATCCACCAGCCACCGATGCCCGCCCGTCACGCCCGTACTCCCATCGCTGCGATTTCCGCGCCACGCTAGCAGCACCGGCGCCCCCGCAGTCGGCGGGATCCGCTTCGTTCGTCATCAATCCACTCCGAGGACACATGGTCAGTGGCGGCCCGTAAGCCGTCGCCCGCGGCTGATCTACTCGCCGAGCACGGTCAACCTGAAGACCATGGCCCACACCCGGCCGGTCGGCGAGCGCCCCCGCATCGAGCTGGAGCCGACCGACCACCCGCTCGCCGTGGAACAGTGCGAGGGGATCACGCCCGGCCGGGTACGCGAGATCGTCTCCGCGGTGCTGCACCCGAGCTGATCGTCCGCCGGCCGACCCCACGCCCGCGGAGCTTCGGCCCGGGCCATGACGGCGGCGTGGGCGGTCGGGCATCATGGCGCGATGCCCGAACTGATCGACCCGACCGTCCGGCTGCGGTGTTCCTTCCTGGCGGCGGTGGCCGAGTTCCACGCCGAGCCCGGTGCGCCCGTCCCGTGGTTCGTCTCCGACGTCGAACCCGCCGCCCTGACGGCCCCCGCCGCGTTCGCCGGCTACGTCGCGCGCGTCCTGGCCGAGCGCACCGAGGCGGGGATGCGCCGGGATGTGGGGGTGCCGATGACGACGCTGTGGTGGGCCGAGGGCGATCAGCTGCTGGGGCGGCTGGCGATCCGTCATCGGCTGACCCCGAAGCTGGAGCGGATCGGCGGGCACATCGGTTACGACGTGCGGCCGGGTGCCCGGCGGCGGGGCCATGCGACCGCGATGCTGGCCGCCGCCCTGCCGGTGGCCGCCGCGCTGGGCGTCGGCGGGGCGCTGCTGACCTGCGACGAGACGAATACCGCCTCGCGGCGCGTGATCGAGGCCAACGGCGGCCGTCTCGTTGCCACGGAGGGCCGCAAGCTCCGCTATCTGGTACCGACCGCCTGACGTCTGACGCCCGCTCAGTCGATCGTGATCCGGAAGACCGGGAAGCCCGGGGCGATCCGCAGCAGTTCCCCGCACACCCTCGCCCGCGCCGTCTCCGCGTTGGTCCAGCTCATCGGGCTGATCGGCTTCGAACTCCACGGCCACCTGGTCGGCTCACTCGACCCGGCCACGGACTTCTTCGCCTGGACCAGCGAGGAGACGGCCGACGCCATCGGCCTCTGAACCGACTGACCGCGCAGGCCCCCGCCTCAGACGTCCTTGATCCCGCCGGGTTCGCGCCGCTGCCATTCAAGATCGTCGATGTTCATCGGGGCAGCGTACGGGCCCTCGCCGACAACGTCGCCGACACCATCGCCCACGCCGCCGCCGACAACAAAGGCGAGGAGATCAGGGACTCCTCGCCACTACCAAGGTATCGCCCCCAGGGGGCCTTGCGGCAAGGCCCCCGTCAGGGCGCACAATCGTCGCCCGAGGCCGGAACCTGGCGAAATACACGGTTCGCACCGTACGTACGCCGGTGTCCCGAGTTGCCGGCCTCGTTCGAACTCACTGGGGGATGTTCCGATGATCGATGTGATCGTGGTCGGCGGCGGGCCGACCGGCCTCATGCTGGCGATCGAACTGCGGCTCCAGGGCGTGCGGGTGGTCGTGCTGGAGCGGCTGACCGAGCCGACCGAGGAGTCCCGCGGGCAGGGGCTGCACGTGCGCAGCGTGGAGATGATGGACCAGCGCGGGCTGCTGGACCGGTTCCTCGCGGTGGGCGGGAAGTTCCAGGTCGGCGGCTTCTTCGGCCACATCCACAAGCCCTGGCCGGAGACCATGGACACCGCCCACCCGTACGGCCTCACCGTCGAGCAGCCGGTCACCGAGCGGCTGCTCCACGAGTACGCGCTCGAACTCGGCGCCGAGATCCGGCGCGGCCGGGAGGTGACCGGGCTCAGCCAGGACGAGGACGCGGTGACGGTCGAGCTGGCGGACGGAACCCGGCTGCGCTCGCGCTACCTGGTCGGCTGCGACGGCGGCCGCAGCACGGTGCGCCGGCAGCTCGGCATCGCCTTCCCCGGCGAGCCCTCCCGGGTCGACACCCTGCTCGGCGAGCTGTCGCTGGCCGAGGACCCGGCGACGATCGAGGCCGTGGTCACCGAGGTCCGCCGCACCGAGCTGCGCTTCGGCGCCGTCCCCCGGGGCGAGGGGGCGTACCGCATGGTCGTGCCCGCCGCGGACGTGGCGGAGGACCGCGCCGAGGCGCCCACCCTGGAGGAGTTCCGGCAGCAGCTGCGCGCCACCGCCGGCACCGACTTCGGCGCGCACTCGCCCCGCTGGCTCTCCCGCTTCGGCGACGCCACCCGGCAGGCCGAGCAGTACCGGGTCGGCCGGGCGTTCCTGGCGGGCGACGCCGCGCACATCCACCCGCCCACCGGCGGCCAGGGCCTCAACCTCGGCATCCAGGACGCCTACAACCTCGGCTGGAAGCTCGCGGCCGCCGTGCACGGCCACGCCCCCGCCGGCCTGCTGGACAGCTACCAGGCCGAACGCCACCCGGTGGGCGCCCGGGTCCTGGCCAACACCCGGGCCCAGATGACCCTGCTGGGCGCCGAGCCCGGCGCGGTCGCGCTGCGGGAGCTGCTCTCCACCCTGATGGACTTCGAGGAGGTGAACCGGTACATCACCGAGATGGTCTTCGGCGTCGGGGTCCGCTACGACCTCGGCGGGGGCCACGAGCTGCTAGGCCGCCGCCTGCGGGACGTTCGACTGAAGCAGGGGCGCCTGTACGAGCGGATGCACGGCGGCCGGGCGCTGCTGCTCGACGCGACGGGCGGCGCCCTCTCGGTGGCGGGCTGGGCGGACCGCGTCGACCAGGTCGTGGACCCCGTGGAGGAGCTGGACGTCCCCGCCGTGCTGCTGCGCCCCGACGGGTACGTGGCCTGGGTCGGCGACGATCAGCAGACGCTGAACGACGCGATGGCCCGGTGGTTCGGCGCCGCGACCGCCTGAACGGACTGAGCCGGCTGAACAGACTGGCCGACTGAAAGCCGGCTGAACGGGCTGAGCCGGCTCAACGCGGACGGACGAAACGAGCCCGCCCAGAGGGTCCGGGCGGGCTCGTCGTTCGGTCGACGCGGCAGCGCTGCTACCTCGGGCCGAGCTTGATCATCGCGAACGGGGCGCCCTGCGGGTCCGCGACCACCGCCATCCGGCCGGCCACCATGTCGAAGGGCGGGGCGAGGAGGGTGCCGTTGCGCTTGACCACGGCGTCGGCGGCGGAGTCGACGTCGTCGACCGCGAAGTAGCACAGCCAGTGCGCGGGGGTGCCGGGCGGGTCGTCGGCGAGCAGCGAGGCGCCGCCGACCGGGCGTCCGCCGACCTTCAGCTCCCAGTACTGGTCGTTGCCCTCCACCGGCACGACCTCGATGCCGAACGCCTCGCCGTAGAAGGCGGTGGCGCCCATGATGTCGTCGGTGTGGAGTTCGTTCCAGGTCAGCGCGCCGGGCTCGTTGACCACCCCGGCACCGGAGAAGTCCACCTCCTGCCAGACGCCGAACACCGCGCCCTGCGGGTCGGCGGCGACCAGCATCCGGCCGAGGGTCCCGACGTCCATCACCGGCACCAGCAGGGTGCCGCCGGCCGCGACGATCGCGTCCTGGGTGGCCTGGGCGTCGGTGGTGGCCAGGTAGCTGGTCCACACGGTGGGCGGCTCCGGCATGCCCTCGGGGGCCATCGCCGGGCCGATGCCGGCCGCCGCCCTGCCGTCGAGCCGGCAGACGGCGTACCCGCCGAACTCGGCCGGGCCGACCTGCCCCTGCCAGCCGAACAGGTCGCGGTAGAAGTCCAGCGCGGCCTGCTGGTCCTGCGCCATCAGATCGATCCAGCACGGGGTGCCGGTCACGTACGGGGTGGTGACTTCGGGCATGCTCGCTCTTTCCTCGTGTGGTCCCCCGCCAGTCACCCTCCCGTCCCACCCGGGGATCCGCCAGGCGACACGCCGCCGCCGCAAGGGGCGCCGGACGGCCGCACCCTCTCACCCGTTCGGCGCAGCCTGAGTCGCCGGGCGGCCCGCGCGGCCCGCCGACCACGGCGTTTGACCGCGACCGCTCATTATTGTGACGCTAGGTCAACACAGCGTGCACCGTTGGCCCCTGGGGGGACCGTGGACAAACCACTCCGAATCCGTGTGACCGACGCCGACCGCGGCGCCGCCGCCTCCCTGCTGGCCTGGCTGCGGGCCGAGGACGAGTTGCGCGGGCGCGTAGAACTGGAGGCCGCGCCGCCGCGGCCCGGCGAGCTGGGCACCCTCGCCGACGTGCTGACCGTCGCGGTCGGCACGGGCGGCGCCGTGTCCGGCCTGACCAGCGCCCTGATCGCCTGGATCCGGCGGCGGGCCGGCGAGACGGTGGTCCAGGTGACCCGCACGGACGGCAGCTCGATCGAACTGCGGGCGACGGCGGTGCACGGCCTCGGCCCGGACGGCGTCGCCGCCCTGGTCCGCGAGGTGGGCCGGTCGCTCGCCGACCGCCCCGGGCCGACCGCGCTCCCCGACGGCGATGAGTGACACCGGACTGCCGTTGGGACTTCCCGGCGCCCGGGCCCTGATCATCGGGACCGGCAGCCACGTCCCCGGTTCGGTCCTGCCCGACGTCCCGGCCGCCGCCGGGACCGTCCGCGCGATCGAGCGGGAGCTCGTCGACCGCTGCGGCCTCGCCCCGGAGCACGTGCGCACCGTGATCGACCCGGAGAACCCGGTCGTGCTCGGCGAGGAACTGACCAGCGCGGCCGAGACGGCGGACTCCGTCCTGCTCGTCTACTACGTCGGCCACGGCCTGGTCGGCGACGACAACGAGCTGTACCTCGCGACCCGCGTCACCGACCACCTCACCCGCGGCCTGGCCTACAAGGGCCTGCGCTACGCGACGCTGCGCGAGACCCTGGCCACCTCTCGTGCCCGCTCGGTCGTCCTGGTCCTGGACTGCTGCTTCTCCGGCCGGGCGGCACCCGTCGGCGGCGCGGGCAGCCCCTTCGAGACCGCCTACCCCGGCGGCGGCTTCGTCCTGGCCTCCGCCGCGCCGGAGGAACTCGCGCTGGCGCCGCCCGGCGCGCCGTACACCGCCTTCAGTGGCGAGCTGCTGCGCCTGCTGCGCGATGGCGACCCGACGGGACCGCCGCAGCTGACGCTGGACGGCCTCCACCGGGCCCTGTCGCGGGCGCTGGGCGACCGGGGCTTCCCCCGGCCGCGCCGCCAGTCCGAGGGGCGGGCCGGTGAGCTGGTCCTGGCCGCCAACCCGGCCTACCAGCCGGTACTGATACCCGTGCCGGGGCCCGAACCGGCGACCTGCCCGTACCGGGGCCTGGCACCGTACGGCGTGGAGGACGCCCAGTTCTTCTTCGGCCGCGAGGCGCTGACGGCGAGGCTGGTCGACCGCGTCACCGAACAGCTCGCGAAGGACGGGCCGCTCGTGGTCATCGGCCCGTCCGGCGCCGGCAAGTCCTCGCTGCTGCGCGCCGGGCTGCTGCCCGCGCTCGACCACGGGCTGCCGGCGGAGCTGCGGCCGGGGCGCTGGCCGCGGGTGGTGTTCACCCCGGGCGATCGACCGGTGGTGCAACTCGCCCGCGTGCTCGCGGAGTTGACGCAGGATGACCCCGAGTCCATCCGGGCCGCCCTGCTGACGGATCCAGGGTCGATCGTCGACCGGCTGCCCGAAGGCGATTCACGGCTGGTGCTGGTGGTGGACCAGTTCGAGGAGCTGGTCACCGCGTGCGCGGACGAGCGGGAACGGGAGGCGTTCGTCGCGGCGCTGTCGGCCGCGTCCACCCGCAGTGCCGAGTCGGCCGCACCTCGCGCGGTGGTCCTGCTGGGGCTGCGCGCCGACTTCTACGGGCACTGCATGGCGTACCCGGCGCTGGCGGAGGCCCTGCCGGACGGCCAGGTGCTGATCGGCCCGATGAACACCGAGGAGCTGCGGGACGCCGTCGAGAAACCGGCCCGGCTCGCCGGACTCAGCCTGGAGCCCGGACTGCTGGACCTGTTGCTGCGTGACCTACGCACCGGCGGCGGCCACCGCGGCCCCGGGGCCGCCCTGCCGTTGCTGTCCCACGCGCTGCTGGCCACCTGGCAGAGGCGGGCAGGGCGGACGCTGACCATGGCGGGCTACCAGGCCTCGGGCGGCATCTGGGGCGCGGTCGCGCAGACGGCCGAGGCCACCTACGACGGGCTGGACGCCGACGGGCGGCGCGCCGCCCGGCAGATCCTGCTGCGCCTGGTGCACGTGGTGGACGGCGCCGAGGACACCCGCCGCCGGGCCCCGCTCGGCGAACTGGACCTCGAAGGGGACCCGGCCGCCCCCACGGCGCGCGCCGCGCTCACCGAGGCCCGGCTGGTGGTCGTGGACGACGACCACGCCGAACTGGCCCACGAGGCGGTGCTGCGCGCCTGGCAGCGGCTGCGGGACTGGATCGAGAACGACCGGGCCGGCTTGCTGGTCCGCCAGCGGCTGCACGACGCCGCGGACGCCTGGGAGCGGGACGAGCGCGACGAGGGGGCGCTGTACCGGGGCGTCCGGCTGGCCGCCGCGCTGCAGTGGATCGAGGAGTCCGCGCAGCGGCACGGAACCACCTCGGCGGCCCGGGAGTTCGTGGCCGCCGGCCAGGCCCGGCAGGCCGCCGAACAGCGCGCCGAACGCCGGCGCACCACCCGGCTGCGGGCCCTGGCCGGCACCCTGGCCGTGCTGCTGCTGGTGGCGGTCGCCGGGGTCGGCGCGGCGGTGTGGCAGAACCGGGTCGCGGACGAGCAGCGGGACTTCCTCGCCTCCAAGGTCGGCGCGCAGGCCGCCGAGAAGATCCGGTCGATCGATCCGACCCTGGCCCTTCAACTCGCCCTGTCCGCGCGGAAGATCGCGGATACCCCGGAGGCGCGCAGCGCCCTGCTCGACTCGGCGCCGGCGCCGTACTACACGCCGGTGGAGGGGCACACCGACACCGTCAAGAAGCTCGCCTACAGTACCGACCGACACCTGCTCGCCAGCGCGAGCAACGATCACACCGTCCGGCTCTGGGACCTCTCGGATCCCCGCCGGGCGAAGTCCCTGTCCGTGATCCGGACCGGAAGCAAGTACGCGGGCCTGGCGCTCACCCAGGGCGGCCGGCTGCTCGCGGCCCAGGACACCGACACCACGGTACGGCTGTGGAATGTGACGGACCCCGCCCGCCCGGAGGCCGTCGCCGTCCTGCCCGACGCCTCCGGTTCCCTGACCCTCAGCCCGGACGGGCGCAGGCTGGCCGCCCTCGGCCAGACCGGGTCCTCGCTGTGGGACCTCAGCGATCCCCGGCACCCGGTCCGGGCCAGCACCCTGCCCACCGCCATGAATACTGAGCAGGCCGGGTCGTTCAGCTCGGACGGACGCCTGCTCGCCCTCGTACACTCCGAGTCCGAGGACTCCACCTCGACCCAACTCTGGAACGTCACCGACCCGTTCAAGCCGGCGCTCACCGCCACGCTCGCCGACAGCCACGCGCTCGGCGTGGCCTTCAGCCCCCGGGCGCCCCTGCTGGCGCTCGGCGCCAACGGCCGGGGCGTGAGGCTGTGGGACACCGGCGATCCGGCCAAGCCCGCACCCGTCACCGACGTCTACGGCCAGTCGAATCCGGTGGCGATCGACTCGACGCAGACCGTGGCGGCCCTCGCCTTCTCGCCGGACGGCCGGACGCTGGCGGTCGGCGCGTCCATCGACACCGGCGTCCAGACCAGTCACGTCGAGGCCGTGGACATCGGCGATCCGCACGCTCCGGTCCGCGCCGCCGACTACCCCACCCCCGGGGCGATCTTCTCGCTCGTGGTCGGCGACGGCGCGTCGTCCCTGCTCAGTGCGAGCGTGGAGAATCGGATCCGGAGCTGGCACCCGGCCCCTACGGCCGTCCTGTCCGACACAGGCGCCTACGGGGACTTCACGCCGGACAGCCGCACCCTCGCCTGGGCCGTCGACCTGCCGCGCGACCGTGGCACCGACGGCGCCCGCAAGTACCGGCTGTGGCGGACCACCGGTCCCTACGACGCGCGCCAGGCCGGAACGTTGACGGCGTTCCAGTCGGGGGTCGCCCGCCCCGTCAACGACCGCACGCTGATCGCGTTCAGCGATGTCGGTCCCCCGCAGCTCTGGGACGTCACCGACCCGGACCACCCCACGAAGGGCGGCACGCTCAACGAGCTCGCCGAGTACGTCGAGCATGCCGAAGCAATCACCACGTTCACCAGCGACCTGGACATCGAGGGCGGGCTCGTAGTGACCAACGGTCGGGACGGCCGGATCCACGTGTGGGACGCCGGAGACGCACGGGCCCCGAAGGAGCTCTCCACCATCCAGTCCCCTCAACCGCCCGGGCGGCTCCGCCTCGTCAACCGGAAACTGGTCTCCGTCGACCGGTTGGAAGCTCGCCGGATGAGCGTCTGGGACCTCACCGATCCCCGGCATCCGGCCGCCGCCGCACCGATCGACCTCGGTGACAAGGCCGTGTCGGAGGACCACACAGCGAACCTGCTCGCGATCGCCATGGCCAGGATCCCGCGCGCCAACCCGAAGACCATCCAGCTGTGGGACCTCAGCGACCCCCGACGCCCCGACCACGGCGAGCTCGCCAGGGGCGTCGTGAACGACTTCGTACTCAGCCACGACGGCCGCACCCTCGCGGTGTCAACCGACAAAACCATCGACCTGTGGGACATCACCGACATCCACCACCCGGCGCCCGCCGGTTCGCTCGCCGTGGAGCGACAGGGCTACCTCCAGTTCAGCCCCGACGACCGTCTGCTCGTCAGCCGGGCCATGGCCCAGCAGACCACCGATCCCGACGCCGGACAGATCCACCTGTGGCGGGTGGCGGATCCCCACGAGCCGTCCGAGGTCGGCATGCTCACCGCCGCGCACGTCGTCTTCAGCGCCGGCTTCAGCCCCGACGGGCGCAGCCTCCTGGTCAGCGAGTTCGGAGCCGACGGCGCGCCCAGCAGGGTCGTCCTCATCGACCCCGACATCGACCGGCTCACCCGGCACCTCTGCGACACGGTGGGCACCGCCATCACCCGCGAGCAGTGGCACCGGTACTTCCCCGGCACGCCGTACCAACCGCCTTGTGACTGACATCTCGTCAAATGTGTTTGCTCACAATACGCTTGAGGTCAAGCAGATCGCCGCCGACGGATGCCGTCACCGGGACGACAGGATCCGGCAGATGTCGGCCTCGGTGCAGGTGGCCGGGTCGGTGGCGGCCGCCGTCTCGGCGAGGCGCAGCAGTTCGGTCCTCGCCCGGGTGAGCTCCGCGATGCGCTGCTCGACCGTACGCAGGTGTTCGGCCACGAGCGCCGCCACGTGCGCGCAGGGCGCCTGGCCGTCGTCGCGGATCCGCGGGACCTCGCGGATCTCGCCGAGGGTCAGCCCGGCGGCCTGGGCGTCGCGGATGAAGGCCAGCCGGTCGGCGGTCTGCGGCGGGTAGTCGCGGTAGCCGGCGGAGGTGCGGGGCGGGGCGGTCAGCCCGCCGGCCTGTCGTGCCGGCTGTTCCGGGACGCCCACGGCGCGCTCTGCGGGCCCCCACCGTCGACCAGCTGCGGCGGGCCCTGCGCCGTTCGCGGTAGCGGTCAGAGCGCCGGGCGCAGCGCGCGGCCGAGGTCCCCGACCAGCACGCGCGGGTGGCGTCGCCACCACCACAGCCCGGGCGGCGGGATGCGGTGGAACCGGTCGAGGGCGACGCCGTCGTCGTCGACGGTCGCGGCGCGGAACCGTCGGTCGAGTGCCTCGATCCTGCCCGTCCAGAGCAGCACGGTCCGGTCGTCCAGCAGCAGCCACGCCTCGTGCAGCCAGTTCCGGCAGCACAGGTCGTTGACGTACTCCTCGACGTCGTCCCGGTAACCGCGCTCGACCTCGCCGACCAGCCAGGCCCAACTGCCCACCATCTCCTCGACGGTGAACGCCCTGCGCCAGCCGCGCCGGTGCAGCCGTTCGCCGACCGCCGCCTCGTTGTCCCCGGGATTCATCTCCGTAAGGCTCTCACGCGGCCGCGCGCCGGCACCGGGTAGGGTGCGCGGATCACGAGGACGGAGAGGCGGGGCGCACGGGTGGCGGTCGGGGCAGTGGTGCAGCGGCAGTTGGCGGGTGCGGCGCGGGCCGCTCTGGGTGGACGGCTGGCGGCCGTTGAGCGGATGGCGGGCGGCAGCAAGAAGGGCGTGTACCGCCTGGTGATGGACGACGCGACGACGGCGGTCGCCTACCGCTGGGACGACGCGGAGAACTACTGGCCGGCCGCCGAGGGCGACGACGACCTCGCCGACCCGTTCTCCCCGGGGCTCGGGCTCGACCTGTTCGAGGCGGCGCACACACGGCTGGCCGGGCTCGGCGTCCGCGTCCCGGCGATCCGGCTGGTCGACCGCGACGGTGCGTACGGCCCGGCCGACCTGGCGGTCGTCGAGGACGTGCCGGGCGAGAGCCTGGAGGCCCTGCTCGCGCGCGATCCGCGGGCCGCCGCCCCGGTGCTGGCCCGGCTCGGGGAGGCGCTGGAGGCGATGCGCGGCCACCGGGCTCCGGGGTACGGCAAGGTGGCCGTGGTCGACGCGGGCGGAGCCTCGCACGGGAGCTCGTGCGAGGGGGTCGTGCTGGAGCGTGCCCTGCGGGACCTGGCCGAGGCGGCGGCGCGCGATCCCCGGGTGGCGGCCGCCCGTGAGCGGTTGGCGGAGCGGCTGCTGGCCCTGGCTGGGGCGGTGCGGCCGCGGGCGGAGTACGCCGTCGTGCACGGCGAACTGGGGCCCGACCACGTGCTGGTGGACGCGGCCGGGCAGCCCGTGGTGATCGACGTCGAGGGCTCGATGTACTTCGACGTGGAGTGGGAGCACGTGTTCCTGCGGATCCGCCTGCACGAGGCCTACCGGCCGTTGGAGGCGGCCGGGCTGGACGGGGACCGGCTCGCCCTCTACCTGCTGGCGCAGCGGCTCTCGCTGACGGCGGGGCCGCTACGGCTGCTGGACGGCGACTTCCCCGACCGGGCGGCGATGGCGGGCATCGCCGAGTACAACCTGAACCGGGCCTTGGACCTGGCCCGCTGAACACCGCCCCCGCCCGGCCGGGGCGTGGCGGGCAGGCGGGCGGCGGGCGTGGCGGAAATCGTCACCCCTGTGTCCTTGCCGCCATCGGGGCATCCGGCCAGGCTGGAGGGGTGAGCAGCCCGCGCATCGTCTTCGCCGTCTTCCCGGACTTCCAGATCCTCGACCTGACCGGACCGCACGAGGTCTTCACTCAGGCGGGGGAACTGACCGGGGGCGTCGTCATCGACACCGTGGCCGCCGTGCCCGGCCCGGTGCCGGCCAGCGGTGGTCTCGCCGTCTCGCCGACCCTGACGACCGATGAGTTCGACCGGGCGTGCGCCCCGGTGGACACCCTCATCGCCGTCGGCGGCGAGGGTGTCCACCCGGCCTGCGAGGACGGACCGTTCGTCGACTGGTTCGCCCGCACCGCCCGTCGTGCCCGCCGCACCGCCTCGGTGTGCAGCGGCGCCTTCCTGCTGGGCGCGGCCGGGCTCCTCGACGGGCGGCGCGCGGTCACCCACTGGGCGCGCT
This sequence comes from Kitasatospora sp. NPDC053057, assembly GCF_044546945.1. Lineage (NCBI taxonomy): Bacteria > Bacillati > Actinomycetota > Actinomycetes > Kitasatosporales > Streptomycetaceae > Kitasatospora > Kitasatospora sp. NPDC053057. The sequence continues at coordinate 21,351 of NZ_JBITZP010000007.1, forward strand.
GCGCCCAGCTCGCCGAGCGTTACCCGCGGGTCACCGTCGACCCCGACCCGATCTTCGTGCGCGACGGCGAGCTGTGGACCTCGGCCGGGATCACCGCGGGCATGGACCTGGCGCTCGCGATGACCGAGGCCGACCACGGCCCGGAGGTCTCCCGCAGGATCGCCCGCCGACTGGTGATGTTCGTCCAACGCCCGGGCGGTCAGGCGCAGTTCAGCGCCCAGCTGGCCGCCCAGCGGCCGGACCGGGCACCGCTGCGCGAGCTCCTCGACTGGATCGCCGACCACCCCGACGCCGACCTCGGCGTGCCCGCCCTCGCCGGCCGCGTCGCCATGAGCGAACGGAACTTCACCCGGGTCTTCCGCACGGAGACCGGCCGCACCCCCGCCTCGTACGTCGAGAGCGTCCGGATCGAGGCCGCCAAGCGCCTGTTGGAGACCACCGCGGCGACGCTCGACGCGGTGGCCCGCTCCTGCGGCTTCGGCACCGTCGAGACCCTGCACCGCAGCTTCAAGCGCACCCTGCACGTCACTCCCGGCGAGTACCGCAGGCGCTTCTCCCCCCACCTCGTCCCCGCCTGAAAGGCCCGCCCATGCGCATCGTCATCCCGCTCTTCGACGGCTTCACCGCGCTCGACGCCGTCGGCCCGTACGAAGTCCTCCGCATGCTGCCGGAGGCCGACCTCGTCTTCGCCGCCGCCGCTCCGGGCCCCCACACCGACGGCGAGGGGTCGCTCAGCCTCCTCGCCACGGCCTCCTTCCAGGACGTCAGGGCGGCCGACCTCCTGCTCGTCCCCGGCGGCCCCGGCGCCCGGCGCGGCGTCACCGACGAACCGCTGCTCGCCTGGATCCGCCGCATCCACGCGACGACCACCTGGACCACCTCCGTGTGCACCGGCTCCCTGCTGCTCGGCGCGGCCGGCCTGCTCGACGGGCTGGAGGCCACCACCCACTGGAGCGCCGTCGACCTCCTGGAGTCGTACGGCGCCACCTACACGGCCCGGCGCGTCGTGGAACAGCCCGACGGCGTCATCACCGCCGCCGGGGTGTCCTCGGGCATCGACATGGCACTGCGCCTGGCCGAACTGATCGCGGGCCAGACCGCCGCCGAGGCCTTCCAACTCGCCATCGAGTACGACCCCCAGCCGCCCTTCGACTCCGGCTCCTACGCCAAGGCCTCCGCCGAGGCGAAGGCCTACCTGGCGAACCGTCCGTAGTGCGCCGCCGCCCGGCCCGAGAGTCGTTCGAAAACCGGTTGAACGCGGGCCGGAGCGCCGTCACGCTCGCCCGGTGACTCTGGACCTGGCCCCCACAGCCTGACGTGGGACGAGGTGGACCCCCACCGTCACCCCTTCGACCATGAGAAGTCGGCCGGTCCGACTTCTCGTGCGCGGCGGGCCGGCGGCCGCCGGTTCAGCGGTACCAGGTGCGGAGCGTGGTCGCGGTCTCCCGGACGTCGGCCTGGCCCGCGCGGATGCGGGCGGCGAGGTCGACGGCCTGTTTGGGTTCGGCGGTGACGATGACGCCGGAGGCGCTGAGGTAGGAGGCGGCGACGACGGCGGCGAAGTGCTCGTTGGCCGATTCCAGGGCCGGGACGCGGATCAGCTGGTGCATCAGTGCGGCCGCGCGCTGGTGCACCGCGCCGTAGACGGGGACGTCCATGACCTCGTCGGCATGCCGGGCCACCGCTGCCGCGAGGGTGCCGTAGTCGGTGACGTCCGGGTCGCCGGGCAGGAACTGGTGGGCGATGTCGAGCAGCCAGGTCCGGTCGATCCGCAGGATCACGCCGCGTCCGCCGCGGCGTGATCGGCGGGGGCCGGGTACGGGCCGAACTCCGCCTCGAACGCGGGGCCCCAGGCCTGGGCGAAGTGGGCGGCGGCGGTCAGGAACCGCTCGCGGCGCTCGTCCGCCTCCTCCGCCAGGACCTTGCGCGCGTAGTCCGGCAGGCTCATCCCGGCGGCCTCCGCGCGCTGCTCCAGCGCCTCGTGCACGGCGTCGTCCAGGCGGACGTTCAGCTGCTTCATGGCGGTGAGCGTAGCGGCCGGTAGCGCCCGCTACAAGGCGGACTCAGAACAGCGGGGGCCGCCCCAGCCGCGCCATCCGCCACACCGTGCTCCAGTGGATCGGGCGACGGGGCGGGCACGGGGTGCGCTCGCCCTCCTGGGCGGCCACCGAGTCGAGCAGCGCGCGCAGTTCCCGGGGCCGATCGCCCATGGTCAGCACCACCACGCCTAGCGTCACGCCCATCCGCACCCGCTCCTCGTCGCCGCGCTACCGTCCCGCCCGGCGGACTCGACGCGGACCTCCAGGGCGGGCCAGTGCGCCGCCCACCGGGTCAGCCGGTCCGCGTCCAACGGGCTCTGCGGGAGCAACGACGGGTCAGGCCGGAAGGTCACGCAGGTGCCGGTGGTGCCGTCGGGCTCGACCGGGTCGAGGCCGGTGACCGGGAGGCCGTGCTCGTAGCGCTGGGTCCAGGCCCCGTTGAGCCGGCGGTTGGTGTGCACCAGCAGGGTGCTGAGCGCCGCGACGACGGACATGCCCCGGCGCGGGTGCCCGTCCGGGAGCCGCTCCGCCTCTGGCTGGTCGAAGAAGCGCAGGTCCTTGGTGGCCATGACGGGCTTCTTGACCATCTCGCCGTGCTCGTCGACCCGGGTGTCGGTGCCCCGCCCGTCGTCCCGGACGGAGACCGAGCCGTCGGCGTGCAGGGTGACGACGCACCGGCCCGCGCCGCGTGCGGCCGCCTCGTCGCCGGCGTAGGCGAGCACCTCCAGCACGAGGTGCTCCACCCCGTCCGGCGCGAACCCCGCGGCGTCCGCGCGGATCCGGGCGAGGTGCTCGGCGTCCACGGCGGCGGCCCAGTCGTGGGTGGTGTTGGTCCACGCAGCCCTGGCGGTTCCGTCCATCCGACGAGTATGCCCGAGCGGTCAGCCGCCGCCCGCCACCAGCTGATCCCCCAACCCGCTGCGCCGGTACAGGACTTGACGGCGCCCCGGGCCCGGGCGACCGGCCTGCCGGCCACCCGCACCGCCGCCCGGGTCGCCGCTCTCAGCCGGTGACCAGCCGGCGGCCGGTGATCTCCGCGGGCCGGATCCGCACCCAGCGCGGCCGGTCGCCGCCCGCCCAGGGGGCCGCGCCGGGCAGGCCGTCGAGCCGGCGCCGTTCCTCCGGGTCGTCCACGTACCGGGCCGGCCCCACGGCGAGCACGGTCCAGCCGCGGCCCTGGAACTCGTCGATCCGGTCGACCTCCAGGGACACCTCCGCCCCCTCCTCCGGGGCAGTCCCGGCCTGGTCGCCGGTGCGGTAGGCGAAGGACGCCCGGTCGACCACGTAGTTGACGGGGCGGACCGCCGGGCCTGGCCGTACCGGCAGGGCGATCCGGCCGATCCCGTGCGAGCCGACCAGCTCCCAGCACTCGGCGTCGGTCAGGTTGAGCAGCCGGGGCCGCGGGCCGGGACCGCCGCGTCCGGGCGGGGCCTCGGGGCCGTCCTCCAGGAGTTCGTCCCGGGTCGCGCCGAGCGCGGCGGCGATCCGGATGAAGCCGCCGGGGTCGAAGACGGGCCCGGCTTGGAGCAGGTGGCCCAGGTAGCGCGGCGCCATCGCGGCCCGGTGGGCCAGGTCCTCCTCACTGAGGCCGAGTCGCTCGCGCCGTTCGGCGACCCGGCGGGCCACGGCGGTGGGGTCGGGATCGGACGTGTGGTTCACGGTGGTGGCTCCTCGGCTCGCCCAGGGGGCCACCGGACCGGCGTCCGGACGGTGACCAGGCCCGATCCATCCAAGCGTCCGGCCATGGCCAAGTCGAGGAACGGCAGGGCCCCGTGCGTGTCGGCGCGCCCCTCGCGGCCTGCGCGCGGCCCGACATTGATCCCTCATCCCCCGCCTGCGATCATGCCCCTGACGCGGAATCAGGTCCGTGTCGTGAACGGGGACGAGGAGACACATCCGTGATCGTCGTGACGGGTGCCACCGGTACGGTCGGGTCCAAGGTGGTCGTGGGGCTGCGTGAGCGCGGCCAGGCGGTACGGGCGCTGGTGCGCGCCGGGTCCGAGGGCCCGGCCGAGTGGGACGAGGCGGTCGAGCGGGTCGCCGCCGACTTCGCCGACCCGGCGTCGCTGGACGCCGCCCTCGCCGGGGCCGACACGATCTACCTGCTGGTGGCCGTGCACCCGGAGATGGCCCAGCACGAGAAGAACGTGATCGACGCGGCCGTCCGCACCGGCCGCCGCCCGCGGATCGTGCTGCACGCGGCCGCCGGCATCGAGTACCGCCCGGAGGGCGTGCGCTTCATCGGCGCGCACATCGCGGGCCTGGACCACCTGAAGGCCTCCGGCCTGCCGTGGACGGTGCTCGGCCCGAACGGCTTCTACCAGAACTTCCTCGGCACGGCCCCGACCGTCAAGGCCGGCCACCTGGCCGTGCCGGGCGGCAAGGGCGCGGTGTCGTACGTGGACGCCCGGGACGTCGCGGCGGCCGCCGTCGAGGTGCTGGCGACGGAGGGGCACGAGGGCGCGGTCTACACCCTGACCGGCCCGGCGGCGCTCACCCACGGCGAGCTGGCCGAGCAGCTGACCACCGCCGCGGGCCACCCGGTCGCGTACGCCGCGCTCACCCCCGAGGTGGCACTGGACGGCCTGCTCGGCATGGGCTGGGACCCGTGGCGGGCCGAGGGCATGGTCGAGCTGTACGGGCTGTACGCGGCCGGGCAGGCCTCGGCGGTCGGCTCGGACGTGGAGAAGCTGACCGGCCGTGCGCCGCGCACCTTCGCCGAGTTCGCGGCCGAGCACGCCGAGGTCTTCCGCGCCTGATCCGCTCCGGTGGGGGCGCGCCACCCGGGTCAGGCAGCGGCGCGCCCCGGTTCCCGCCCCCGGCGCGGGCCGTCAACGATGCGTCAAGATCCCGCCGCACACGCCTTACCGTGCCGCCCGGCCGGGCGCATACTGTGCTGCGCGCGGCGAGCATCCGGCGACAGGGCCACCCCGGACCCGGCCCGGCTGCGCCGCGACGGGGAGAAGGTAGAACAGGCGTGGCGGTACTCGTGATCGTCGTGGTGGTCGTCCTGCTGTGGCTGATGACCGGCATGCGGGTGGTGCAGCAGTACGAGCGCGGTGTGGTGTTCCGGCTCGGCAAGGTGCGCGGGCAGGTCCGCGAGCCGGGTCTGACGATGCTGGTGCCGGTGCTCGACCGGATGCGCAAGGTGAACGTCCAGGTGGTCACCATGCCGGTGCCCGCGCAGGAGGGCATCACCAAGGACAACGTCTCGGTGAGCGTCGACGCGGTGCTGTACTTCCGCGTGGTCGAGCCGATCAAGGCCACCGTGGACGTGCAGAACTACGGCTTCGCCATGCTGCAGGTCGCCCAGACCTCGCTGCGCTCGATCATCGGCAAGAGCGAGCTGGACGACCTGCTGTCCGGGCGGGAGAACCTGCACCAGGGCCTGGAGGTCATGCTGGAGAGCCCGGCGGCTGGCTGGGGCGTGCACATCGACCGGGTGGAGATCAAGGACGTCAGCCTGCCCGACTCGATGAAGCGCTCGATGGCCCGCCAGGCCGAGGCCGACCGCGAGCGCCGGGCCCGTATCATCACTGCGGACGGCGAGTTCCAGGCGGCCGCCAAGCTCGCCGAGGCGGCGAGCAAGATGGCCGAGACCCCGGCGGCGATGCAGCTGCGCATGCTGCAGACGGTGGTGGAGGTCGCGGCGGAGAAGAACTCGACGCTGGTGCTGCCGTTCCCGGTGGAGCTGCTGCGCTTCTTCGAGGCCTCCACGGCCCGGCTCACCGAGGGAACGGCCGGTGCGGCTCCGACCGTCCCGCCGCAGGCGACCGACGCCGAGCGCGGCTGACGCCCACTCGGCCGGCCCGGGAAAGTTCCCGGGCCGGCCATAGGTTCGCTCTATGACCTCATAGATCAGCACCGACTACACCTCCGTACGAACAGCGGGTTGGCTGCAAGGATCCAGACCAATCACCTCCCCCTGCGCCCGACCGGAGGATCCACCCGCATGACCCGCCCGATCCGAGTCGCCATCGTCGGAGCCGGCCCCGCCGGCATCTACGCCGCCGACGCCCTGCTGAAGTCCGACGCCGCGCAGGCGCCCGGTGTCTCGATCGACCTGTTCGAGCGGATGCCCGCGCCGTTCGGTCTGATCCGCTACGGCGTGGCGCCCGACCACCCGCGGATCAAGGGCATCGTCACCGCCCTGCACCAGGTGCTGGACAAGCCCCAGGTCCGCCTCTTCGGCAACGTCGACTACCCGTCCGACCTCGCCCTGGACGACCTGCACCGCTACTACGACGCCGTGGTCTTCGCCACCGGCGCGATGGCCGACCGCGCGCTCGACCTGCCCGGCATCGAACTGGACGGCTCCTACGGCGCGGCCGACTTCGTCTCCTGGTACGACGGTCACCCGGACGTGCCCCGCAGCTGGCCGCTGGAGGCCGAGAAGGTCGCCGTCCTCGGCGTCGGCAACGTCGCCCTGGACGTCGCCCGGATCCTCGCCAAGACCGCCGACGAGCTGCTGCCCACCGAGATCCCGCCGAACGTGTACGAGGGCCTGGGCCGCAACCGCGCCGTCGAGGTGCACGTCTTCGGCCGCCGCGGCCCGGCACAGGCCAAGTTCAGCCCGATGGAGCTGCGCGAGCTCGACCACTCGCCCACCATCGAGGTGATCGTCAACCCGGAGGACATCGAGTACGACGAGGGCTCGATCGCCGAGCGGCGCGCCGTCAAGCACGTCGACCTGGTCGCCGCCACGGTCGAGAACTGGGCGATCCGCGACGTCGGCGACCGCCCCCACCGGGTGTACCTGCACTTCTTCGAGTCCCCGGTCGAGGTCCTCGGCGAGGACGGCCGGGTGGTCGGCCTGCGCACCGAGCGCACCGAGCTGGACGGCACCGGCAACGTGCGCGGCACCGGCCGCCACACCGACTGGGACGTCCAGGCGGTCTACCGGGCCGTCGGCTACTACTCCGACGAGCTGCCCAAGCTGCCGTTCGACCCGGTCGCCGGCACCGTCCCGCACCGGGCCGGCCGCGTGCTGGACGGCGACGGCTCCCACCTCCCCGCCGTCTACGTCACCGGCTGGATCAAGCGCGGCCCGGTCGGCCTGATCGGCCACACCAAGGGCGACGCCAACGAGACCGTCGCCTGCCTGCTGGACGACCACGCCGGCGGCCGCCTGCCGGGCGCCGCCGAACCCGACCCCGCGGCGATCGAGGAGCACCTGCGCGCCCGCGGCGTCCGCTACACCACCTGGGACGGCTGGAAGCGGCTCGACGCCCACGAGCGCGCCCTCGGCCAGGCCCAGGACCGCGAGCGGGTCAAGGTCGTCGAGCGCGAGGACATGCTGCGCAACAGCGGGGCCTGAGCCTCACGGGCGGCGGACGATCGGCAGCAGCACCTCGTCGACGATCGACGCCGGATCGAGTTCGACGGCGCCCCCGCCGCACATCTTGATCCGGTACAGCATCAGCGCCGGCACCACGTCGGTGACCAGTGGGGTGACCGCCCCGGGACGGACCTCGCCCCGGGCGGCGCCCCGGTCGAGCACCTCGGCGATCAGCGCGGTGGTGGGCTCGACCACCCGTTCCAGCACCAGCTCCAGGAAGGCGTGGGCGCGCTGGTGGTCGATCTCGCTCATGATCGCGCGGACGGCGGCGCCCGGTTCGCTGAACATCGCGGTGCGCAGCCCCGCCACCACCGCCAGCAGGTCCCCGCGCAGGCTGCCGGTGTCGGGGGCCGGTCCGGCCGGGGGCAGGCTGGCCCGCAGCGCGTCCATGACCAGCTCCTCCTTGGAGGTCCAGCGCCGGTAGAGGGCGGCCTTGCCGGTCTGCGCGGCGGCGGCCACGCCCTCCATGGTGAGCCGCGCGTAGCCGTCGGTGGTGAGCTGCTGGAGGGCCGCCCCGTAGATGGCGCTCTCCAGCACCTCGCCGCGCCGACGGACGGGGGCGGCCGTCGCCGCTGCGCGCTCGATGCCGCCCTCAGCAGTTCGGGCTTCAGCGGACATGGCTGCACACCTTCCGGGGGTTCCCTGTTCACCAGGCCTGCCGCGTTCACCAGGCCTACCGCCCATGTTAGTGAACGAACCCGTTCCCTCCCAAGGGTCGCAAATCCCATGAAGCGATCAGATGACACGTACACATACGGATCGGTCCGTGCGGCGCCCCGGAGCCGTTCGGGTGACTCCCGGGCGCCGCCGCCCCGGCGATGGCGAACGGGTCCGCTACCAACGAGGGACACCTTCCCCCGACGAAAGGCAGCCCCGCCGTGGCCGTGCCCACCACCTTCGACCAGAACGCGACCGGCTACAGCCTCGCCCACGCCTACTGCCTGGCCAAGGCCGCCGATCTCGCCTACAAGGACGACGCCACCATCGACCGGCAGGCCCGGGACTGGGGCTTCGACACGGTGCGCCACCACGAGACCCGGTTCACCCCGCCGTTCCCGCTCCAGGACACCCAGGCCTACACCATGGCGAGCGACCGGATGATCGTGGTCGCCTTCCGCGGCACCGAACCCAAGGAGATCCGCGACTGGCTCACCGACTCCACCACCCCGCCCTGGCCCGGCCCGGCGGGCACCGGCTACGTCCACTACGGCTTCGCCGAGGCCCTGGAGTCCGTCTTCCCCGACGTCCGCAAGAGCCTCGCCGAACTGCGCGACAACGACCAGACCGTGTGGTTCACCGGCCACAGCCTGGGCGGCGCCCTCGCCATGCTCGCCGCCGCCCGCCTCAACCTGGAGGACCCGCGCCTGACGGTCGACGGGGTGTACACCTTCGGCCAGCCCCGCACCTGCGACCGGCTGCTCACCACCGCGTACGACAAGGCGCTCAAGGGCCGGAGTCACCGCTTCGTCAACAACAACGACATCGTCCCCCAGCTGCCGCCGGAGCCGGCCTTCACCCACATCGAGACCCTGCGGTTCATCGACTCCGCGGGGACCATCCACGAGGGCGCCAGCGGCCTGATCTCCGGGCTCGCCAACCGCGCCAAGGGCCTGACCTCCGCCGCCTTCGAGCCCACCGGCGACGGCGTGCGCGACCACCTCATGCGCAACTACCTGGCCGCGCTGGAGAAGAACCTCTGAGCGGCTGACCGCCCGACGGCCCGGCGCCGGCACCCGGAGGAGCTGGCCCGGGTGCCAGCGCCGTCGACGGCCGCTCGGCCACGGCTGCTCGGCCACGACTCCTCCGGCCGCGGCTACTCCGTCCGCAGCGCCGCCGCCGTCCCCGTCCGGGCCGCCCAGCCGGCCGGGAGCAGCGCCCCGCCCACCGCCATCAGCAGGCCGGCCAGCAGCAGCGGCGCCACCACCCATCCGTGATAGACCGCCAGGTCCGCGGCGGGGATCGTCGTCCCGGCCGCGCGGCCCATCCGCGGCAGCACGTAGTCGTGCAACGCGACCCCGACCGGGACCCCGGCCAGGCCCGCCACCAGGCCGATGCCCGCGACCGAGGTGAGGATCATCGTCACGGTCTGCCGCGGTGCCATGCCGAGGGCGCGGTGGATGCCGAAGTCCCGGATGCGCTCCCGGGTGTCCAGCACCACGGTGTTGAGCACCCCGAGCCCGGCCACCGCGACCAGCATCAGGGCGAGCGTGCCGGCCAGCGTGTCCATGGACAGCGCCATGCTGCTCAGCCGGCCGTCGTTCGGCTGGGCGGTGATGCCGTAGGGGGCGAGCGCGAGGTTCAGGGCGTCGACGTAGCCCTGCCGGCCGGTGCCCGCCGTGAGGTCGATGTCGAACTCGACCGACTCCGGGACGACGTAGGCGCCGAGGCCGTCCAGCGAGCGGGCGTCGGTGAGGATGGCCGGCCGGGTGGCGAAGGCCTCGCCGACGATGCGGACCCGGGCTTGGTGGCCGTTGGCGGTCAGGGTGACGGTGTCGCCCAGCCGGGTGCCGGTCGAGCTCAGGAAGCCGCCGGGGACGACGACCTGGCCCGGGCCGTCGAACCAGCTGCCGGCGACCATCTGGTAGGCGCCCCAGGAGGAGTCGCCGCTGTACGCGACCACCTCGGTCGGCCCGGCCAGGCCCGCCACGCCGACCCGGGTGAGGCCGGTGCGCAGGTAGCGCCGGGTGCCTGGCTGGGCGGCGATCAGCGCGCCGACCGTCTCCGGGTCGGCCTTCCGTACGGGCTGCGCGGCGGCGCCCGGCACCGGGGCGGGCGGCGGACCGAGGGCCTGCACCACCACGCTCCCGGGCGACTTGCGGTTCATGCCGTCCTGGATGCCGTTCAGCGACAAGGTCAGCCCGAGGGCGAAGGTGACGCCGATGCTGCCCAGCAGCACCGCGGTCACCATCGTCGCCGACCGGCCGGGCCGGACGAAGGGCCCGCCCAGGCCGAGGCTGACGGCGCGCGGCAGCGGCAGTCGGCCCAGCAGCGCGCGCACCGTACGGCCGCGGCCGGCCCGCGGGGTGCGGCCGGTGGTCAGCGCGTCCACGGTGCGCAGCCGTCCGCCGCGCAGGGCCGGCACCAGGGCGGCCACGGCGACGGCGGCCAGCGCGCCGCCCGCCACGGCCAGCTCCACCCAGGGCGCGAGGGTCAGCGGGCCGGTGCCGTACGCGGTCGCGGCCTCGCCCAGCACGGGGACGGCCAGCAGGCTCGCCAGCAGCACGCCGAGCAGGGTGCCCGCCGAGGCGGGGATCAGCGCCTGCGCCAGATAGGCCCGGACCACCTGGTCCGGGGTGAAGCCCAGGGCCTTGAGGATGCCGATACGGCGGGTGGCGGCGCTCACCGAGCCGCCCACCACGATGGCGATGACCAGCACCGACATCACCAGGCCGAGGGCGCCGAAAGCGGTCACGAACGGCACGAAGGTGGCCGAGGACTTCTCGGCGGCCTGCCTGACGGTGAGGTAGGAGGCGACGGAGCCGAGCGCGCCGGGCGGGACGGCCGAGGCCAACGCCGCCCGGTCGGCGGCCAGTTGGGCGTCCGTCGCGGCCTGCTGGAAGCGGTAGAGAAGTTGCCGGTCCGGCCGGGCACCCGGCGGGGTCAGCCGGGCGAGGGTCGCGGGCGGCACCCAGGCGTCGGCGCTGCCGGTCATCGAGGCGGCCAGGCCGACGACGGTGAGGCTCGGCTGCCCCGGCAGGTCGGGGAAGGCCAGCTGGTCGCCGACGTCCAGCGGCGCGTTGTGCGCCTCCAGCACCACCTCGCCCGGACCGCTCGCCCACCGCCCGGAGGCCAGCCGCAGGGCGTCCACCGCTCCCCCGGCGTCGGCCCGCCCGACGAACCGCAGCGGCGCCATCTCCTGGCCGACCGGCATCCCGGAGGTGTTGGGCCCGATGTGCGGACCGACCGACAGCACCGGGTAGGGCCCGGCCGCGGCCGTCACCCCGGGGACGTGCGCCGTCGCGGCGGCCTGCGCCTCGGTGCTGCGCGCCGCGTCGTACTCGGCCGTCAGCTCGGCGCCGCGCTGCGCGGCGAAGGCGGTGTCGAAGGGCGCCCGGGAGGCGACCAGCAGCCCGGCGGCCAGGACGGCCGCGGTGACGGCCATCAGCGTGGTCAGCAGGACCGCGACGGTCTGCACCCGGCGGCGGCCCACCCCGGCCCGGACCACCTTGCCCAGGGCGTTCATCGGGCCGCCTCCGCGCGGGCGTCCTGCGCGATCCGGCCGTCGACCAGCTCGATGGTGCGGGTCGCGCACTCCCGGGCCAGCGACCTGTCGTGGGTGACCAGCACGATGGTCTGGCCCTCCCGGTGGAGGCCGACCAGCAGGTCCCGCACGTCGGCGGCGGAGGCGCTGTCCAGGGCGCCGGTCGGCTCGTCCGCGAGCAGCAGGGCCGGGCGGTTCATCAGCGCCCGGGCGACGGCCACCCGCTGCCGCTCCCCACCGGAGAGCCGGCCGGGGAAAGCCGCCGCATGGCGGGCGATGCCGAGCCGCTCCAACAGCTCGGCGGCCCGACGGCGGGCCAACGCCCGGGGCAGTCCGGCCAGTTGGGCCGGAAGCAGCACGTTGTCGGTGACGGAGAGATCGTCCAGCAGGTGGAAGAACTGGAAGACCATGCCGAGCCGCTCGCGCCGGTAGCGGGCCAGTTCGGCCTCGCTCAGCCCGTCCAGGCGCAGCCCGGCGACGGCGACCGTGCCCGCGCTGGGCCGGTCCAGCCCGGCGATCAGGTTGAGCAGCGTCGACTTCCCGCTGCCGGAGCGGCCGAGGACGGCGAGCGCCTCGCCGGCGGCCACGTCCAGGTCGAGGCCGGCGAGGGCGGGCCGGCCGGAGTCGTACTCCTTGCGCACGGCTCGGATCTCGATGACGGGCGGGGTCACAGTGCCTCCAGGGGGCGGACGGATCAACGGCCCTGACGCTAGGTCCGACGCCCGTCCACCCACGTCCGGCAGGATGACGAACCCGCCTCGGCCCCGGCGGGTCCTCCTCGGGGACGAGTCCGCACGGCATCCTCCTCAAGGCGGATGCCGCAGGTCGGAGACCGTTCGTCGGGCGGAGGGATGCGCCGGGGCGGGCGGGTTTGCCAGACTCCGGGCCGTGGATCTCCAACCGCTCTCCGCTCTCGCCCGCCGCTGGTCGGCCGGGCTCACCGCGCTGCGCACCACGACCGCCCCGCCGCCGCGGCGTACCGCCTGGTCCCGGGCCGCCGACGCGGCGCTGGCGCTCGCCCTCACCGCCGGGACGGTGGACAGCGCGCTGGGCCGCTCGCCGGTCAGCGTGGCGCTGACCGCGCCCACCATGCCCGTCGCCCCGGACGGCATACCCGCCGGGCCGCCGCCCGCCTACGGGATGGTCGTCCACCACTACGGCGCCGTGCACCCCTGGCAGGTGGCGCTGGCCGTGCTGGCGGCGCTGCCGCTGCTGGTGCGGCGCCGGTACCCGCTGTCGGTGTGCGGGACGGTCGTGGCGGCGAGCCTGCTGTTCCACCTCAGCCCGGGCTTCGACCCGCTGTTCACCTTCCTGGCCTGCGTGGTCGCCGTCTACAGCGCGGCGATCCACAGCAGTCGGCGGGTGCTCGCGCTGACCGGCGCGGCGGCGGCGACCGCCGTCCTGGTGGTGACCCATGAGTCCAGCGTGCCCGCGCTGGAGTCCGGGACGGCGACCTTCCTGTTCCTGGTCCCGGTCGCCCTGGTGGTCAACACGGTGCGCACCTGGTCGCTGCGGGAGCGGGCGCTGCTGCGGGAGAAGGAGCAGGCCGCGCTGCTCGCGACCGAGCAGGAGCGCTCCCGGATCGCCCGAGAGCTGCACGACGTGATCACCCATCACGTCAGCGTGATGACGGTGCAGGCCGGCGCCGCCCGGAAGATCATGCGGATCGACCAGGCCGAGGCCGAGCAGACGCTGCGGGCGGTGGAGTCGAGCGGCCGGGCCGCGATGACGGAGCTGCGCCACGCGATGGACCTGCTCACGATGGGCGAGGCCGAGGACTTCTCGGACGACGACGCCGAGCTGCGGCCCGCGCCGGGGCTGAGCCGGCTGCCCGCGCTCGCGGAGCGGGTGCGCGGCGCCGGGGTCCCGGTCGAACTGACGGTGCTGGGCGAGCCGGTGCAGCTGCCGCCCGGCATGGACCTGGCCGCCTACCGGGTGGTCCAGGAGGCGGTGACCAATGCCATGAAGCACGCCCAGGGCGCCTCGGTGCGGATCACCGTGGAGCACGCGCCGCGGCAACTGACCCTGGTGGTGGCCGACTCCGGCGGCCGCCCCGCGCCCGCCGCGCACTCCGGCAACGGGCGCGGGCTGCTCGGCCTGCGCGAGCGCCTGGGCGTCTACGGCGGCACGCTGGAGGCCGCCGTGGAGGCGGGCGGGGGCTTCCGGGTCCGGGCCGTCATCCCCCGGGAGGCGCCGTGCTGACCCGCCGTGACCTGGGCAGTAGATTGACCGGCGGCAGGAACCACGACGGGGGCGGAACGGCATGAACGAGGCGGGCGGGCAGTCCGAGCTGTCCGGGCAGCACGGCGGGCGGTCCGAGCAGCGGCTGCGGGTGGTGATCGCGGACGACCAGGACCTGCTGCGGACCGGCTTCCGGCTGATCTTCAAGGCGGAGGGGATAGACGTGGTCGCCGAGGCCGCGGACGGGCTGGAGGCGGTCGAGGCCGTCCTGCGCACCTCGCCCGACGTGGTGCTGATGGACATCCGGATGCCCGAACTGGACGGCCTGGAGGCGACCCGGCGGATCTTCGCGGAGCTGCCGGCGGGCGCGGTACCGCCCCGGATCATCATGCTGACCACCTTCGACCTGGACCGCTACGTCTACGCCGCGCTCGGCGCCGGGGCCAGCGGCTTCCTGCTGAAGGACGTCTCCCCCGAGCAACTGGTCGGCGCCGTCCGCCAGGTGCGGGCCGGCGACGCCCTGCTCGCGCCGAGCATCACCCGCCGCCTGATCGAGCGCTTCGCCCGCCAGGACGCGGCCGACGAGGCTCTGCACCGTGACCTGTCCGCGCTCACCCCGCGCGAGCTGGACGTGCTGCGGCTGCTCGCCCGGGGCCTGAGCAACGCCGAGTTGGCCGAGCGGCTCGTCCTCGGTGAGACCACGGTGAAGACCCACGTCACCCGGATCCTGTTCAAGCTGGGCCTGCGCGACCGGGCCCAGGCCATCGTGGCGGCCTACGAGTCCGGCCTGGTCCGGCCGGGGGGCTTGGCGCCGTAGCCGCCGCCCACCGTGGCGAGGTCGGATACAAGGCACCCGGGACCGTCGGATCAGCTCGCGATCGGCGGGTTCGGCCGGGTCAGGCCACGGTCGTAGGCGAAGATCACCGCCTGCACCCGGTCCCGGGCGCCGATCTTCCCGAGGACCCGGCTCACGTGCGTCTTGACGGTCGATTCGGCCAGCACCAGCCGCTGGGCGATCTCGCTGTTGGTCCAGCCCTGTGCGATGGCCACCAGGATCTCCCGCTCGCGCTCGGTCAGCGCCTCCAGCCGCGGGTCATCCACGGGCGCCGCGCCGGGCGGGCGGACCGGCAGGTGGTGGGCGTAGGCGTCGAGCAGCCGCCGGGTGATGGCCGGGGCCACCACCGCGTCGCCCTCGGCCACCGCCCGGATCCCGGCGAGCAGTTCCTCCGGCCGCGCGTCCTTGAGCAGGAAGCCGCTGGCCCCGGCGCGCAGCGCGGCGTGGGCGTACTCGTCCAGGTCGAAGGTGGTGAGCACCAGGATCCGCGAGCGTCCGCCGCTGGCGACGATCCGGCGGGTGGCCTCGATGCCGTCCATGCCGGGCATCCGGATGTCCATCAGGACGACGTCGGGCCGCAGGTCGGCGGCCAGCCGGACGGCCTCGGTGCCGTGGGCTGCCTCGCCGACCACCTCGGTGTCGGGCTGGCTCTCCAGCAGCATCCGGAAGCCGTAGCGCTGCAGTGGCTGGTCGTCCACGATGAGGACGGTGGTCACGGGTGGCCGCCTGTCGGGTCGGGGGTGAGGTCCAGTACGGCCTCCACGGTCCATCCTGCCCCAGGGCCGGGGCCCGCCGTGACGGTGCCGCCGTACAGGGCCGCGCGTTCGCGCATCCCGGCCAGACCGTGCCCCTCGCCGTCCGGCCGCACCGGCGGGCGGTCACCGCCGGGCGGGCCGCTGTCCTGGATCCGCACCCGCAGCCGGCTGGCGTCGGCGGTCAGGGTCACGTGCGCCCGGGTCTCGGGGCCGGCGTGCTTGAGGGTGTTGGTGAGCGCCTCCTGGACGATCCGGTAGGCCATCAGCTGGACGCCGCGGTCCAGCTGGTCCAGGTCGCCGCCGACGGTGTACACCACCTGGGGGCCGGCGGCCCGGATCCGGGCGCACAGCCCGTCCACGTCGGCGATGCCGGGCTGCGGGTTGAACTCGGCGGTCTGTTCGGCCTGGTCGCGCAGCACGCCGAGCATCCGGCGCAGTTCGCCGAGCGCCTGGCGGCTGGTCTCGCCGATCAGCTGCAGCGCCTCCCGGCCGCGCTCGGGGGAGGCCTGGGCGGCGTAGGCGCCGCCGTCGGCCAGGGTGACGATGACGGACAGGTTGTGGCCGATGATGTCGTGCATCTCCCGGGCCACCCGGGTGCGTTCGGTGGCGGTGGCCAGCCGGCTGCGCTGGTCGCGCTCGATCTCCAGCCGGGCGGCACGCTCGCGCAGCCCGGCCAGCTGGGCCCGGCGGATGCGCACCGCGATGCCCAGGGCGACGCCCGCGGTGGCGGCGCTGACCAGGAAGAACAGGGCGTCCCCGACCGGCAGCCCGCCGCCGGAGACCTCCACCGCGACCAGGGCCATCGCGCCGACCATCACCGCGCAGGACCAGGCCAGGTGCCGCAGCCGGCCGTGCAGGGCCAGGCTGTAGAGCGCCACCAGCAGGGCGGCGTCGGCGCGCAGGCCGATGCCCAGCGACCACTGCAGCACGAACACCGCCATGATCGCCGCGAAGGCCTCGGTGGGCCGACGGCGGCGCCACAGCAGCGGCAGCACCAGGCCCGCCTGCAGGGCCAGGGCGCCCGGCAGCGGCGGGCGGACGAGGGTGAGCCGGTGCTCGTGCGGGCCGCCCTCGCCGTGGCCCGGGAAGAGGTCGGGCAGGCAGAACATCAGGAAGACCACGGCCACCGCGGCGGCGTCCAGCACCCAGGGGTGGTCGCGGTCCGCCTCGCGCAGCCGCTGGCCGATCCGGGCCAGCCGGGCGAACAGCGGGTGGCCGGACAGCGCGTCGGTGGCCGCGAACGGGCCGGCGGAGGTGGCGTGGTCCTCGCTCACCGGTGGGGCCTCCCTGATGGTCGTGAAAGCAGTGCGGCGCAAAGCAGTGCGGTGCGGTGCAAAGCAGTGCGGTGCGACGCCGGTCCGTTCCGGCGCCGCACCGCGAGTGTCCCAGACGTGCCTTGGGCTCAGGCGTCGGTGCGCAGCAGCCGTACGGCGGCACCGGCCAGGGCGAGCACCGTCCAGCCGAGGAAGACCAGCAGGCCGGCCGTCGGCGAGAGCAGCGTCGAGTCGTGGTGCAGGGTGAACATCGCCTCACCGGCGTGGCTGGGCAGGTAGGGGCTGATGTGGCTCTGCCAGGAGGTGGGCAGCAGCGAGGTCAGCCCGGGGATCAGCATCAGCGAGGCGACCAGGACGGCGATGCCGCCGGCCACCGAGCGCAGCAGCGCGCCGAGGGCGACGCCGATCACGCCGACCAGGCCGAGGTAGAGGCCGGCGCCGAGCAGGCCGCGCACCACGCCGGCGTCGGAGAGGCTCATCGCCGCCCGGGTGCCGGACAGGATGCCGGTGTCGGCCGAGAAGGCGACGAACACCCCGACGGTGCCCAGCACCAGCGCGATCAGGCCGTACACGGCGGCCTTGGACCACAGCACCGGCAGGCGGCGCGGCACGGCGGCCAGGGTGGAGCGGATCATGCCGGTCGAGTACTCGCCGGCCGCGACCAGCACCCCGAGGACACCGAGCGCCAGCTGGGCGAAGTTGGTGCCGAACAGGGAGAGGCTGAGCGTGGTCGCGTTGGCGAAGTCCCGGTCCATCGGGCGGCCGGAGGTGATCCGCGACTTGAACTGGAAGGCGGCGATCAGGCCGAAGGCGACCAGGAACAGCAGTGCCAGACCGAGCGTGATCCAGGTGGAGCGCAGCGACCACAGCTTGGCCCACTCCGAACGCAGCACGCGCGCGGCCGTCACCTTGTAGGCGGGACGGGCGGTGCGAAGATCGGCGGGCGTGGACGGCGTCTGGCTAGGGGCGATCGTACTCATGCCGCGCTCCTCGTGGTCTCGGTGGTGGTCGTGGTGCCGTGGTACTCGACGGCGTCCCGGGTGAGGTCCATGAACGCCTCCTCCAGGGAGACCGTGCGGGGGGTCAGCTCGAACACGGCGATGCCGTGCTCGGCGGCCGTGAGCCCGATCTCGCGGGCCGACCGCCCGGTGACCAGCAGCTCCTCCGAGCCGGTGCGGCCGGTGATCTCCACGTCCGGTCCGGCGAGCAGCGAGCGCAGCCGGGCCGGGTCGGCGCTGACCACCTTGACGACGTCGCCGCCGGCCTGCTGGACCAGCTCCTGCACGGTGGTGTCGGCCAGCAGCTTGCCGCGTCCGACGATGATCAGGTGGTCGGCGACCAGCGAGACCTCGCTCATCAGGTGCGAGGAGACGAAGACCGTCCGGCCCTCGGCGGCGAGCGAGGTGAGCAGGTTGCGGATCCACAGCACGCCCTCGGGGTCGAGCCCGTTGACCGGCTCGTCCAGCATCACCGTGGCGGGGTCGCCGAGCAGGGCGGCCGCGATGCCGAGGCGCTGGCCCATGCCGAGCGAGAACGCGCCGGCGCGCTTGCGGGCCACCGACTGCAGGCCGGTCAGCTCGATGACCTCGTCGACCCGGCGGCGCGGGATGCCGTGGGTGTGGGCCTGGGCCATCAGGTGGTTGAACGCCGAGCGGCCGGGGTGGATCGACTTGGCCTCCAGCAGGGCGCCGACCTCCTGCAGCGGCGCGGCGTGCTCGGCGTACCGGCGGCCGTTGACCCGCACCGAGCCGCTGGTGGGCGCGTCCAGTCCGACGATCATCCGCATGGTCGTCGACTTCCCCGCCCCGTTGGGCCCGAGGAACCCGGTCACCGCTCCCGGCCGGACCGTGAAGTCCAGCCCGTCCACGGCGGTCTTCTCGCCGTACCGCTTCGTCAGCTGGTGCGCCTCGATCATCGCTCGCCCTTACGCTCAGGGGCCGGGCCGTCCCGGCCGCCCACGGTTCCACGCTAAGGGCGGGCCGCGCCCGGCCCGTGGCACCGCAGGCTGATCATCGGGCCGTCCGTAGTACCGCGGTACCACGCCCTCGCGCTACCCGCGGCAAAAGCGCTTTCGCCGCCACCGCCCTCTGGTCGAGGATGGCGGCATGGACGAGCGCTCAGTGACCCTGCGTCAGATGACCCCGGCCGAGTACCGGTCGGCCACCGAGGTGCGCGAATCGGAGACGGTGCGCGAACTCGCGAAACTCATGCCCGAGGAACTGGCCCGGGAGCGCACCCGCCAGGGCACCGCCAGGTTCCTCCCGGACGGCCTCGCCACCGCCCGCCACCACCTCGTGGTGGCGGAGAACGAGTCGGGCGAGACCGTCGGCACCGCCTGGATCGGCCCGGACCCGCGCGCCGAGGCCGGCTCCTCCACCTCCGCGTGGCTGTACCACATACACGTCCTCCCGCCGTTCCGCCGTCAGGGGTACGGCGCCGCCATCCTCACCGCCGCCGAGGGGCTCGTCGCCCGCGAGGGCATGACGGCGCTCGCCCTGAACGTGTTCGGCGGCAACGAGGCCGCCATCGCCCTGTACCGCCGCAGCGGCTACGGCGTGTCGTCGATGTACATGAGCAAGGAGGTGCGGGCGTGACGGACCCCTGCGGGGAGTGCGGTGCGCGGGGGTGCGAGGAGCTGTTCCACGGGCTGCTCGCGCTGGACCACTCGCGGGCGGAGCCGTGGGGGCCGCTGCACGGGGTGTCGGTGTCCTGCTTCCTGTTGCAGCACCCCGGCCGGCTTCCCGGCGACGGCGGGGCGGGCGCGCGGGGCCTGCTGCGGGCGTACCTCGACGGCGGGCTGCCGGCGCTGGACAAGCTGATCGGGCGGGCCCGCGCGGCGAACTCCCACCGGGTGACGGGCGGGGCCGCGCGGGGCACGGCGGTCCGGCCGGGGCGGGAGGCGCCGCGGGGCGGGTTCGCCGTCACCATCGAGGAGGTCGCGCAGGACGGGACGTTCCCGGCCGCGGGGTTCCCGGAGCGGGTACGGGCCTGGGCGGCGGCCACCCTTGAGGTGTGGGGGCCGGACAGCACGTAGCGGGCGCCCGGGACCGGGATGGGACGGTGGTCCCCTGCGCATGGGCCGGGCGCGACGGTGCCATGGAGGGGCGGGTCTCTGTGATCCTCACCGACATGACGTCCGCCTGGACGAGCGTCCGATCCCCCGCAGTGGCCGAGCGGAGCGTCAGTCCTCGGGTATCCGCAGCTCGCACCAGACGGCCTTGCCCGGCCCTGCCGGGTACCAGCCCCAGCGCAGCGCGAGGCGGCTCAGCAGGAACAGGCCGAGGCCGCCGCCCCCGTTCGGGCCGTACGGCGCCCGCGGCAGCGGCGGACGGCGGCTGGAGTCGCTGACCTCGATCCGCAGCAGCCCCGGGCAGCGCACCAGGAGCAGCGAACTCGGTGCGCCGGTGTGCCGGACGGCGTTGCCGACCAGTTCGGACACCAGCAGGACCGCGTCGGCGACCACCCGGGGGTCGGTCACGTCGGCCAGGAACCCGGCGGTGCAGGAGCGCGCCTCGGCGACCGCACCCGGCTGGGCGGACAGGGGCAGTCGGCGTGCCCACGGCGAGGAGCGCAAGCGTGCGGGCACCCGGGCTCCGCCCATCCGATCGCACCTCCCTCCTCCATCCGGTGCCCCTGGTCATGCCGTGTCGTGCGCCCGTCGGCCTCCTTCGGCCTCAGCGCCCCGGATCAGTGCCCGAACAGGTGCCGGCTGCGTCGCCGCTGCGGCTCCCCGGGGATCCCGGCGGCCCGGCCACCCTGTTCGGCGGCGCGCTCCTCGGGTACGACGGGGGCCGTCCCGGCCGAGGTGTCGCGGGTCTCCAGCGGGGCGACCGGTTCCACCGGCTGGGCACGGCCGCGATACCCGGCGGCCGCGACCGGACGCCGGACGGCACGCCGGGACAGCCGCATCATGGCCAGGCCCAGGCAGAAGAGCAGGGCGAGGGCGACGCCGGAGAGGAAGATGGCGAGGCTGTTCAGCTTCACGAGGTCGTTGCCGAGGATCGTCACCTGGTACTCCGGCCCGCCGGCGAGGTTGTCGGCGATCAGCAGCCCGATGAAGGCGCCGGAGGCCGCCATCAGCAGAAGTCCTAGCAGCAGCATGGGGATTCCCTTCCGTCCCGGTGTCGGCTGCCCCCCATTACCAGGCCGCGCCTACCCGGCGGGCTCCGTCCGTAACGTCCCGGCGAGGCCCGACCACGCCGGGAGCGGGCGCCCTACTCGACCCGGACCGCGATCAGACAGGTGTCGTCGTCGGTGTCGGCGGGGCTGAGGTCGAGCAGCCGGTCCAGATAGCCCTCCAGGTCCGGGCCCGGTGCCCCGGCCGTGCGGATCAGCTGGTCGACGGAGTCCTCCACGGGCCGGTCCCGCCGTTCGACCAGGCCGTCGGTGTAGAGCAGCAGCACGTCCCCGGTGGACAGGTGCGCGCTGTACTCCTCGTACCGGGCCTCGTCCAGGGCCCCGAGCAGCACGCCGTGCGGCAGCGGCAGCACGTGTGCGCCGTCGCTGCCCAGCCGGATCGGCGGGAGGTGGCCGGCCCGCGCCCAGCGCAGCGCGCCGCCCGCCGGGTCGAGCAGCACGCACACGGCGGTGGCGGTGACCTGCCCCGGCTCCCGCAGCGCCACGGTGTTGGCCCACTCCAGCAGCCGTGCCGGGCCCGCGCCGGTGACGGCCAGGCCGCGCAGGGCGTGGCGCAGCGCGACCATCCCGGTGGCGGCGCCGACGCCGTGCCCGGCGACGTCCCCGACGGCGAGCAGGACGCGCTTGTCGGGCAGCGGCAGCACGTCGTACCAGTCGCCGCCGACCCGGTCGCGCTTGGCTGCGGGGCGGTAGCGCACGGCCGCCCGCAGGCCGGTCACCCCGAGCGGCGGCGGCGCGGCGGGCAGGATGGCCTGCTGGAGCCGGAGGGCGAGCTGCCCGCGTTCGGCGGCCTCCTGCTCGCTGTCGGCCAGCCGCGCCCGGGTGGCGCCCAGGGCGACCTCGGTGCGGTGCTGGGCGGATACGTCGTGGTAGGCACCGCGCACCGCGACGAGCCGGCCCTCGTCGTCGAGGACGGGCTCGGCGATGACCCGGGTGTAGTGGTAGCTGCCGCCCGGACGGACCAGCCGGAACACCGCCGAGGAGGTTCGCCGCCGGTGCCGGACGGTGTCGACCAGTCGGCGCACGGCGGGTTCGTCGTCCGGATGGACGTGCCGGGCGAGGTGGGCCAGCGGGACGGGCGACGCTCCGGCGGGCAGGCCGAAGAGCTCTCGGAGGCCGACGCTCCAGCGGATCCGGCCGTCGTCGGCCCCCTCCTCGAACCCGGCGACCCGGGCCAGCCGCTGGGCCTGGCGCAGCAGGGCCGTCTGCTCGTCCTCGCCCGACGGCCCGGTCTCCGGTTCCCAGCCGACCAGCAGCCGCCCGCCGACCGGGGCGACCGCCAGCCGTACGGTGACGGGCACCACGTGCGGCCCGTCCCGCAGGACCAGCCGGACGAATCCGCCGGTCAGCGGCACTCCGGTCCGGTACACCGCCAGCAGTCGTTCGAATAGCCCGGTGGCCCCGGCGACCGGGTAGGCCTCCAGGAACGACGAGCCCTCCAGCGCGTCCCGGGGGCGGCCCAGCGGGTCGCGGAACTGCGCGTTGACCCGTCGGATCGTGAAGTCGGCGAGCTGACCGGCCCTGAGATCGGGTTCCAGCAGCAGCGCGGGGGCGAGCAGTCCTTCGAGGAGGACGTCCAGGTCCTCGGGCGTCGGCGGCTCGCCGACCGGACCGAGGAGGGTCGCGCAGAGCTCGGCGAGGGCCCGGAGCTGGCGGCGCTGGGACGGGGTGAGGGGCGGCCCGGGCTCCGGCCAGAGCACCTCCAGCGCACCTCGCCGCCGGCCCGCCTCCAGCAGTGGCAGGACCGCCCGGGCCGATCCGTTTCCGACCGACGGACCGGCGTGCTCCGGATCGCCGGGCCACAGCTCCGCCGCGCCGCCGACCACCCGCTGGGCCGGGGTGGCGACGCCGGGCGGGACCCTGCTCCAGGCCTCGGCCTCCGCGGCGGCGAGTCCGCTGTGCGCGGCGAGGGCGAGCGCGCCTCCGGGCAGGCGCTGCCAGACGGCGAGGGCGTGCGCCCCGAGCGAGGCGGCCAGCTGTTCCAGGACGGCCCCGGCGACCCGCTGCAGGTCGGGCTCGGCCCCGAGGGTGGGGGTGAGGAGCGGGGGCGCGCCCGTCGCCGCGGGCACCTTGTTCGCGTCCTCGGCGGCGGGAAGTCGCGCGATGTCGGCGGCCAGCGCCGCGACCGCGACACCGGCCTCGTGGGCCAGCCGGACCAGGTGGGCGGCCGCCTCGGCGGGGAGGACACCGAGGCGCTCGGACAGGATGCCGGTGGCCAGATCCACGACGCTGCGGGTCTGGGCCTCGGTCCTCGCCCGGGCGGCGGCGTTCTGCAGTCGGCGGACCGTCTCGGCGAGGGCCCGGGCCGTGCTCTCCTCGAGCTCGGGCCGGGCGGTCATGACGCGTCCAGCCAGCGGTGCACCCGGTCGATCAGCCGGGTGGTGTCGACGGGTTTGGTGACGTGGTCGTCGGCGCCGGCCGCGAGGCTCTTGTCCTTGTCGCCCGGCATGGCCTTCGCGGTGACGGCGATGACCGGCAGCCGCGCGAAGCGCTCGTCGGCGCGGATGGCTGCGATCGCGGCGTAGCCGTCGAGGCCGGGCATCATGACGTCCATCAGGACGAGGTCGGTCTCGGGGTGGGCCCGCAGCAGGTCGAGCCCGGTCTGGCCGTCGCTGGCGTGCAGCACGGTCAGCCCGCTCTCCTCCAGGACGGAGGCCAGGGCGAAGACGTTGCGCACGTCGTCGTCGACGATCAGGGCGGTCCGCCCGGCGAGCCGCTCGCCAGCGGCCGGAGCGCCGGATCCGGGTCCCGGTCCGGGATCGGTCGGGTGGCGGCCGCCGAGCCGCCGGATCAGGCGTTCGCGCAGGTCGTCCAGTCCGTGGGTGACCTCCATTCCGCCGACCGCGACCGGGTCGGCCGCGCCGTCGCCCTGGTACCCGAGGACGGCGGCGCCGTCCCCGAGCGCGGCGAGCAGGGCGGGCGCGAGTTCACCGGAGTGGGCGAGGTCGAGCACCACGCAGCGGTGCCGTCCGGCGGCGAGTGCGGCCCGCAGCCCCGGTTCGTCCTCC
Source organism: Kitasatospora sp. NPDC053057 (assembly GCF_044546945.1). Classification (NCBI taxonomy): domain Bacteria; kingdom Bacillati; phylum Actinomycetota; class Actinomycetes; order Kitasatosporales; family Streptomycetaceae; genus Kitasatospora; species Kitasatospora sp. NPDC053057. Next base: position 45,119 of record NZ_JBITZP010000007.1, read on the forward strand.
GCACTGTCGATCCGCACCGCCGGCTCGACGGCCCCCATGGACTCGACGGCGGCGCGGGCGAGCAGGGTGAGCAGGCCGGGCGGCGCGGGTTCGATCACCAGGACCCCGGGCTCGCCCGCCGGGCCACCGCGCGGTCGCTCGGGCGCGGCGATGGGCAGGTAGAACGTGAAGCGACTGCCCTGCCCGGCGGTGGAGGCGACGGTGAGGGCGCCGCCGAGCAGTCGGGCGAGTTCCCGGCTGATCGACAGGCCGAGACCGGTACCGCCGTAGCGGCGGCTGGTGGTGCCGTCGGCCTGCTGGAAGGCGCCGAAGATGGTGTCGAGTTGGGTGGGGTCGATGCCGATCCCGGTGTCCTCGACCCGGAAGGCCACCGCCGCCCCCGCGTGGCCCAGCTCGGGCGGCAGCCCCGGGCCCTCGACGCACTGGATCCGCAGCTCCACCCGGCCGTTGTCGGTGAACTTGATCGCGTTGGAGAGGAGGTTGCGCAGCACCTGGCGAAGTCGTGCCTGGTCGGTGACGAGTTCCTCCGGGACGCTCCGGTCGACGGCGACCTCGAAGGTGAGGCCCTTCTGGTCGGCGAGGGGCAGGAAGCTGGACTCGACGTACTCCAACAGCTCCCGCACGGCGAAGGGTTCGGGGGACAGCTCCATCTTGCCGGCCTCGACCTTGGAGAGGTCGAGGATGTCGTTGATGAGCTGGAGCAGGTCGGTGCCGGCGGAGTGGATGACGCCCGCGTACTCGACCTGCTTGGCGGTGAGGTTGCCGGTGGCGTTCTGGGCGAGCAGCTGGGCGAGGATCAGCAGGCTGTTCAGCGGGGTGCGCAGCTCGTGGCTCATGTTCGCCAGGAACTCGGACTTGTACATCGAGGTCAGGCTCAACTGCCGGGCGCGTTCCTCCAGTTCCTGGCGGGCCTGCTCGATCTCCAGGTTCTTGGCCTCGATGTCCCGGTTGCGTTCGGCGAGCAGCGCGGCCTGTTCCTCCAGCTCGGCGTTGGAGTACCTGAGTTCCTCCTGCCCGGCCTGCAACTCCTCGGACCTGGCCTGGAGTTCGGCGGTGAGCCGCTGCGATTCGCCGAGCAGTTCGTCGGTGCGGGCGTTGGCCAGCAGGGTGCCGATGTTGACGCCGCAGGCCTCGGCGAACTGCGCCAGGAAGTCGCGGTGCACCTCGGTGAAGGGGTGCACGGACGCGAACTCCAGCACGCCGAGCAGCCATTCCTCCAGCGCGATGGGCAGCAGGACGAGCGAGCGGGCGTCGGCGGCTCCGGCGCCGGAGGCGATGACGGCGTAGCCGGGCGGCAGCTCGTCGATCGCGATGATCCGTCGGCTCCGCGCCGCCTGGCCGACCAGGGAGTCGCCCAACTTGACTCGCTGGTCGGAGAGTTCGTCCACCGCCCGGCCATAGGCGCTGATCCGGGCCAGTTCGATGCCGCCGTCGCTCTCCTCGGCCAGGAAGAAGGCGCCGTACTGGGCGTCGACCAGGGGCGTCAGCTCGTCGGTGATCATCTCGGCGACGGCCTGGATGTCCCGGCGGCGCTGGATCGCGGCGGAGAAGCGGGCCAGGTTGGTCTTCAGCCAGTCCTGCTCCTGGTTGGCCCGGGTGGTCTCGCGCAGCGACTCGACCATGGCGTTGATGTTGTCCTTGAGGTCGGCGACCTCGCCGGAGGCGTCCACGCTGATCGAGCGGGTGAGGTCGCCGGCCGCGACGGCGCTGGTGACCTCGGCGATCGCCCGGACCTGCCGGGTGAGGTTGCCGGCCAGCTCGTTGACGTTCTCGGTGAGCCGCTTCCAGGTGCCGGAGACGCCCTCCACCCGGGCCTGGCCGCCGAGCCGGCCCTCGCTGCCGACCTCGCGCGCCACCCTGGTCACCTCGGCGGCGAAGGAGCTCAGCTGCTCCACCATCGTGTTGACGGTGGTCTTCAGCTCCAGGATCTCCCCTCGCGCGTCGACGTCGATCTTGCGGGTAAGGTCGCCCTCGGCGACGGCGGTGGTCACCTGGGCGATGTTGCGCACCTGGCTGGTCAGGTTGTGCGCCATGAAGTTGACGCTGTCGGCGAGGTCCTTCCACGTCCCGGCGACGTTCGGCATCCGGGCCTGGCCCCCCAGGATGCCCTCGGTGCCGACCTCGCGGGCGACCCTGGTCACCTCGCCGGCGAACACCGAGAGGGTGTCCACCATGGTGTTGATCGCGGCCGCGAGCGCCGCGACCTCGCCCTTGGCCTCCACCGTGATCTTCTTGGAGAGGTCCCCGCGCGCGACGGCGGTCGCCACCTCGGACATCGAGCGGACCTGGCCGGTGAGGTTGGAGGCCATCACGTTGACGTTGTCGGTGAGGTCCTTCCAGGTGCCGGAGACGCCCCGGACGGTCGCCTGTCCACCCAGGTTCCCGGCCGTACCGACCTCCCGGGCCACCCGGGTGACCTCGTCGGCGAAGGCGGACAGCTGGTCGACCATCGTGTTGAGGGTCTCCTTGAGGTCCAGGATCTCGCCGCGCGCGTCCACCCGGATCTTCTGGGTGAGGTCACCCCCGGCGACGGCCGTGGCCACCCGGGCGATCGCCCGGACCTGGCCGGTGAGGTTGCCCGCCATCGCGTTGACCGAGTCGGTGAGGTCGAGCCACGTCCCGGTCGCGTCCGGCACCTGGGCCTGCCCGCCGAGCCGGCCCTCCGTACCGACCTCGCGGGCGACCCTGGTCACCTCCGAAGTGACCCGGGACAGCTGCTCGGACATCCCGTTGAAGACCGTGGCGATCTCCCCCAGCTCCCCCGGCCGGTCCGGGTCCAGCCGGGTGCGGAAATCGCCGTCGCGGACCGCCGTGAGCCCGGCGAGCAGCTGCCGCAGCGACTGTTCGGCAAGCCCGTTCTCAGGGTGCTCGTCCATCCGTCCACCGTCCGGATCGCACGGCCGGGCGCCTCCTGGGCACCCCGGCCCGGGCGGCGGGCCACCGCCCTGCTCCCACTGTGCCACCGGAAGCCCGGGGGCGGCAGCCTCGGCCACCGTGAGTGCCTGCTCAGGCGGGGGCGGCGCGCCGCCCCCGGGCCGTACGCAGCTCGGCCGCGGTCCGCACTGGGTCGTCCGTCTCCACGGCGAGCCCGGCGAACGGCGCGGGCGGGCGCAGACCCACGCACAGCACGGCGTGCTCGTGCCCGCGCAGGGCGACGAAGTCCCGCCCGTCCTTGTGGCGCCACACGCCCAGGCAGAGCGCGCCGGGGACGGCCAGTCCGCCGTCCCGGACGCCGCGCAGCGCCCGCCAGCGGTCCGGTTGGACCTCGACCGTCGTGACGGTGTCCAGCGGCACCCGGACCTCCCTGCGGCGGGTGACGATGCGCTCCCACCACGACAAGCGGACGACCAGGTCGTCGCCGTCGATCAGCAGCCCGGCCATGTTCGGCTCCCTTCCGCCGCTTCCCCGGCCGTCCTCCGCCTCGACGCCGTACGCGCGGTCAGCCGGGGACGGTGTCACGCACCCTGAAGGCGTCGGTGGCACCGGTGAGTTCGAGCATCCGCAGGACCAGCGGCCGGGGGCGGGCCAGTTCGATCCGGCTGCCGTCGTCGACCGCCCGGGCCTGAGCGCGCAGCAGGGCGTTGAGCCCGGTGGAGTCGCAGAACTCCAGCCCGGCGCAGTCGATCACGACGACGGTGGCGGGCTGGGCCAGAGCCGGCAGGAGCACCTCGTTCAGCTCGGTGACCGAGTCCAGGTCGAGTTCCCCGTACAGGCTGACCACGGTGCCCTCGGCCCAGGGTGAGGACTGCACGGTGAACGCTCCGGGTGCGCCGAGGCGGCCGACCGTCAAGCCCTGGCCCTTCACCTGGCGGCGCGCCATCGTGCTCCTCCTCCACGTCTTCACCCGCGACGACCCCCGCAGCGCGACTATCCACTGCGGGGGCCGGGAAACGCCGGGCGCCCGAGCAGTTCAGCCGCATTCCTCCGGCTCCTCGGCCCAGCCCGGGGCGTCGCGGTCCTCCAGCCGCTCGCGCAGCCGGGTCAGCGTGGCCGAGAGCAGCCGGGAGACGTGCATCTGGGAGACGCCGATCCGCCCGGCGATCTCGGACTGGGTGCAGCCGTCCCAGAAGCGCAGCTTGAGCACCGCCTGCTCGCGCTCGGGCAGTTCGGCGAGCAGGGGGCGTATCGCGGTGCGGAAGTCGGCGAGTTCGATGCCGGGGTCGCAGCCGCCGAGCCGGTCCAGCATCGCACTGCCGCTCTCGTCACTGTCCTGCTCGCGCAGCGCGTCCAGCGAGCTGGGGCGGTAGACCCGGCCCGCCACCAGGCCCTCGGTGGTCTGCTCGACGCTCAGGTGGAGATCCTCGGCGATCTCCTCCGGCTGGGGCGGGCGGCCGAGTTGCTGCTCCAGCCGGTCCGAGCCGCGGGCCACCGTCAGGTAGAGCTCCTGCATGCTCCGCGGGACGCGCACCGGCCAGGAGGTGTCCCGGAAGTACCTCTTGACCTCACCCGTGATGGTGGGGATGGCGTAGGTGAGGAACTCGACGCCGCGGTGTGGGTCGTAGCCGTCGACGGCCTTGATCAGGCCGATCGTGCCGACCTGGAGGATGTCCTCCATGTCCTCGGCACGGTGCCGGAAGCGGGCGGCGATGAACCGCACCAGCGGCATGTTCAGCTCGATGATCGTGCCCCGTACGTAGCTGTAAGCGGCGCTCTCCCGGGCCAGCCCGGACAGCCGCTCGAACAGCGCGTCGCTGAGTTCCCGCGCCTCCGTCTTCCCCATCCCGCGGAGCTCGGCCTCGGTCGGGCGCGGGGGCAGGTCGGACGGCCCCGAAGGCGCGGTCTCCAGAATTCCGAACACGGTGTTCTCCCGGCAGCGCCGCGAACCCGCGGCCGCTGCACGGGGCTTCTACCCGGTATCCGGCCGCCGACGCACCTTTCGCCCGGTTCATCCGGTTCCCTGACGATGTCGGCAGGCGTCAGCGGCCGGGGCGCGGTGGTCCAGCGGGGACGGCACCTCCAGCCAGACCAGCTTGCCGCCGTCCTCGGGCACCGACCCCCAGGCCCTGGCGAGCCGGTCCACCACCCGCGGGCCGTGCCCGCCCGGCCGGCCCGGATCCGCTGCGCCGCCTCACTCCGAGTCGGCAGGAGGGGCGTCGGCGGCGGCCTCGGGCGCCGGGGGGCCGGGCTCCGTGTCGGGGTCGAGGCGGACCCGCAGCACCGTGTCGGTGCCGGTGACCTCGAACAGCCTGGCCACGATCGGCTCCGGCCGCGAGATTTCGAGGGTCCGCCCGATCGCGGCCGCGTCGAGCCGGGCGCGCAGCAGGATGTTCAGGCCGGTGGAGTCACAGAACCGCAGCTCCGCGAGGTCGACCACGATCCGCCGGACGCCGTCGTGCAGCGGTCGCGCCAGTGCGGCGCGCAGCACGTGCGCCGAGTCGTGGTCCAGTTCCCCGGCCAGCGTGACGACCCGCACCGACGCCCGGTCGTCCACCACGACGTGCAGGCTGCCGCCCTGCTGCTCCCCCTCACTGGGGACCTCGGTTGGCCCTGGCATCGCACGCTCCCGGTCCGCTCGGAACGGCAGGGTGCCGTCCCGACCATCATGCCGCGCGGGGCGCCGAATCGCTCGGACGGCCGCCGGGGGCGGGAGGTCCGGCCGCACCGGATGCCGCCGCGCCGAGGTGTACGAGCTCCCGAGCCGGAGAGACGCTGGGGGCAGGACTTCCATCCGGGAGGCTTCCTCGGCTGGATGCTGGTGCGGAACTACCACATCGGAGTCCGGTTCACCCACTACCAGGAGAACGACGAGCCCACGGTGCAGAACGTCCGCCCGCTGCGCATCCACCACGACAAGGCAGCCTGAGCACAACTCCGTCCGGCGCACTCGAGGCGCGGGTGGAGCACGGCCCGGAGCAGGATCGGATCGAGACGAAGGAGGCGAGGCCCCCATGAGCGGCCAGGAGCCGACCCGCGATCAGGAGCCGACCCGCGACCACGGCCAGCCCGTGCCGAAGGACCCGCCGGTCCCGGTCGAGACACCCGGGTCCCGGACGGCCGACGACGGACCGCCGCTCGTGCCCGACGAGGGGCAGCGCGGGCCGGACGACGGGGAGGAGTCCGAACTGACCGAGCCGGCCCGCGAGCCGGAGCCGCACGAGACGCCCGACTGAGCCGACCGTGGCCCGCCCCGGAGACCGTCCCGTGAGCAAGCCCCGCCGAGACCCGCGGCCGCACCGGCCCATCCGGCCGGTGCGGCCGGTGCTGCCCGTTCGGCCCGGTCGGCCCAGTCGACGCCCGGGAGCCGACCGGTGGGCGTGAACGGCCCGGGACGGCCGGGCAGGCGGCCCCGGCCGCTCGGCAGCCGCCCGCCCCGGGTGGCGCTGCGCCGGGCCCGTCCGGTGGCACCCCCGGAGCACGTCCCGGCCGGGCTGCGCACCGCCGCCGGGTACATCTGGCGGCTGGGGCTGCTCGGCGTGGCCGCGTACCTGGCCGTCACCGTCCTCGGCGAACTCCAGGTGCCGGTGATCGCGCTGTTCCTGGCGCTGGTGATCACCTCCGTGCTGCGCCCGCTGGTCGACCTGCTCGGCCGGGTGATGCCCCGATCGCTCGCCGTGCTGGTGGCCTTCGTGTGCGCGATCGCGCTCGTCGGCGGGGTCCTGACGCTGGTCGGGACGAACGTCGCCGACGAGTGGAGCGGGCTCGGCAACGAGCTGCGCGGCGGTCTCGGCCGGATCGACCAGTGGCTCACCCGCGCCCCCTTCCACCTGCGGCCCGGCACCGTCACAGACCTGCGGGCGAAGATCGGGGCGTTCCTCTCGGCGCACCGCTCGGCCCTGCTGACCACCGCGCTCAGCGGGGCCAGCACCGCCGTGGAGATGGTCACCGGGCTGGCCCTGGCGGTGTTCTGCTCGGTGTTCTTCCTGCACTCCGGCGATCGGATGTGGGCCTGGGCGCAGCACCAGCTCCCGGCCCGGGCCCGCCCGGTCTGGAGCCGGGCCGGGCGGGCCGCCTGGCACACCTTCGCCGGCTACACCCGCGGCGTGCTGATCGTGGCGGCGACCAACGCGGGGCTGGTCGGCATCGCCCTGGCCGTCCTGCGGGTGCCGCTGGTGCTGCCGCTGATGGTGCTGGAGTTCGTGGCGGCGCTGGTGCCGCTGATCGGCTCCCCGATCGCCCTGGCGGTCGCCGCGCTGGTGGCGCTCGCCGCGCGCGGGCCGGTGGTCGCGCTGCTGGTGCTCGCGCTGATCGTGATCATCGGCCAGATCGAGGGGCATCTGCTGCATCCGCTGGTGCTGGGCTGGTCGGTGCGCATCCACCCGGTGGCGGTGGCGCTGTCGGTGATCGGCGGCGCCGTGCTGGCCGGGGTGCTGGGCGCGGTGGTCGCCGTGCCGGTGGTGTCGGTGGCCTGGGCGGTGATCAGCGAGCTGCGGCACCACGACCCGCCGGACAGACCGGGCAGGCCGGGGTCACGGGGCGATGCCCCGGCGGTGGGCGACCACCCGCGCCGTGCCCAGCGCGATCGACGACGCCCAGACCAGGGAGAATCCCGTGAGCGCGGCGGGTGAGTGCGCGGTGGCGCTGATCAGCACCAGGGTCGCGGAGAGCGCCCCCAGCAGCGAGAACACGAAGACCGGCACCCGGGCGACCGCCCGCAGCACCCACCCCGCCAGCCAGCGGGGGCCATGCCGCATGGTGCGCAGGGCGCGGTCCAGGTGGCGGTCCACCCGCAGCTGGTTCTCGATTTCCGTGAGGATCCGCAGTTCGCGCCCGGAAAGCCCCGGCCCGTCCATCCGCGCCACCTCCCACCGGACGGGTGCCCGGCCGGGCGGTCCCCGTAACGTCCGGGACGGGTGGGAACCGGTGGCCGACGGGTGAGAGCCGGTGGCCGGGGTAGCCGCCTCGTCGTAACCGCATCCGCTGGGAGGACGCGATGGCCGCCAACGACGCCCTGGACCGCTACCACCGCCGGCGGGACTTCGCCCGGACGGCGGAACCGCGCGGCGGGTACACCGGCCCGCCGGAGGACGAGTCACGTTTCGTGGTGCAGATCCACGACGCGCGCACCATGCACTTCGACTTCCGGCTGGAGGCCGACGGCGTGCTGAAGTCCTGGGCCGTGCCGAAGGGCCCGTCCACCGACCCGCACGACAAGCGCCTGGCCACCCCCACCGAGGACCACCCGCTCGAGTACCGCACCTTCGAGGGCGTCATCCCCGAGGGCGAGTACGGCGCGGGCACGGTGATCGTCTGGGACGAGGGCACCTTCCGCAACCTCACCACCGACCGCGACGGCCGCCCGGTGCCGTTCACCGAGGCGCTCGACCGCGGCCACGCCTCCTTCCGGCTCGACGGCCACAAGCTGCACGGCGGCTACGCGCTCACCCGGATCCGCACCGACCGCGACGGCGGCGGCCGGGAGGCCTGGCTGCTGGTCAAGCAGGCCGACGCCCGCGCGTCCGCCCACGGCACGCCCGATCCGTACCGCGCCCGCTCCGCCCGCACCGGCCACACCCTGCGCCAGGTCGCGGCCGGGGCGACGCCCTGACGCCCCCGGGAGGCCGGGATGACCGCCGCCGTGAACATCCGGGCCGGCCGCCGCACCGTGTCGGTGGACCGCCCGGACAAGGTGCTGTTCCCCGAGGACGGCCTCACCAAGGCCGACCTCGCGCGCTACTACCGGACCGTCGCCGCCCGCATGCTCCCGCAGCTGCGCGGGCGGCCGCTCATGCTCGAACGCCACCCCGACGGCATCGAGGACCGCGGCTTCTACCAGAAGGACGTCCCCGAGCACTTCCCGGACTGGGTGCACCGGGTCGAACTCCCCAAGGAGGACGGCACGGTGACGTACGCCCTCTGCGAGGACACGGCCACCCTGGTCTACCTCGCCGACCAGGCCTGCACCACCCTGCACCGCTTCCTCTCGCGCAGCGACCGCCCCGACCACCCGGACCGCCTGGTCCTCGACCTCGACCCGCCCGGTACCGGGTTCGCCCCGGTGCGCGAGGCCGCGCTGCTGCTGCGCGCACTGCTGGAGGACCAACTCGACCTGCCCGCCCTCGCGATGACCACCGGCTCCCGCGGCCTGCACGTCCTCGTCCCGCTGGACCGCCGGGCGCCCTTCGACGAGGTCCGCGCCTTCGCCCGCGACCTCGCCGAACTGCTGGCCGCCCGCCACCCGGACCGCCTCACCACCGCCGCCCGCAAGGCCGCCCGCCGCGGCCGCCTCTACCTCGACACCCAGCGCAACGCCTACGCCCAGACCGCCGTCGCCCCCTACGCCGTACGGGCCCTGCCGGGCGCCCCCGTCGCCGCGCCGGTCGCCTGGGCCGACGTCGAGGACCCGTCTCTCACGGCCCGCCGCTGGACCCTCGCCGACGCCGACAAGCTCACCGCGGACGACCCCTGGCGGCCTCTCCCCCGCGGCCGCTCACTGTCCGCCGCCCAACGGCGCCTGGCCGCCCTGGACCGCTGACCCGAGCGCCTCAGGCCATGGGGCCGGGGGGCAGGCACCGCCGCCCTCGCCGTCAGCCTGCTCGCCCTCGCCTGAGCAGTCCCCCAACCCCTGCTGTCCGCGCTGCCCTGGTGAACCGGCGAACGCCCGCCCCCGCCCCTGCATAGGCTGGGCCCGACGTGATCGCGGCATACGGGGAGAGGGGTACGTCCATGCGGAGGGACGAACTGGTGGAGATCACTTCGGAGAGTGAACTGCGGGAGCTGCTCGGTTCGCCGACTCCCCGGGACGCGGCCAAGGTGCGGACCTCGCTGCACGAGCACGACCGCCGGTGGCTGGCGGCCTCGCCGTTCTGCGTGGTCTCGACGGCGTCGGCCGACGGCAGCTGCGACGCCTCCCCCAAGGGCGACCCGGCCGGGTTCACCCTGGTCCTGGACGACACCACGATCGTCCTGCCGGAGCGCCCCGGCAACCGGCGCACGGACGGCTTCCGGAACATCCTGGCCAACCCCCACGTCGGCCTGCTGTACGTGATCCCCGGCCGCGGCGACACCCTGCGGATCAACGGCCGGGCCCGCCTGCTGCGCGACGCGCCGTTCTTCGACCGGCTGGTGGTCAACGGCCACCGGCCCCCGGGCGCGCTGCTGGTCGAGATCGAGGAGGTCTTCTACCACTGCTCCAAGTCGTTCCTGCGCTCGGCGCTCTGGAAGCCGGAGTCCTGGGACCCGCAGGCGGCCCCGTCGCGGGCGCGCATCGCCAAGAGCCTGGAGCGGCCCGACGAGGAGCTGGCGGACCTGGAGCAGTACTACGGACCGCGGTACGGCGCCCGGCTCTACGGCTAGGGGCGGCGCCGCGGCGGCGGGGAGACACTGGTCGAGGGAACGGGAGGTGAGCAGGATGTCCGGCTGCCGCGCTCTGGTCGGCGAGCTGGCCGACCTCGTCCGGCTGGCGCACCACGCGCTGCGCGGCGCCACCGCCGTGCTGACCGACCCGGCCGCCGGCCATGACGCGATCGCGGCGGCGGAGAAGGCCCTGGCCGAGCTGCGCGCCCGGATCGAGGAGGACGCCGCCACGGCGCCGGACGGGCGGGCCGGGGTGGTCGTGGGCGTCCACGTCGGGTGTGAGGTGGAGGCGCTCGGGCAGCTGGTGCAGCGACTGCTGGAGACGGCCTGGGCGCGGCAGGAGCGGGAACCGTACGGCGATCGGCTGCTGGCCCCGCTGCGCGGGATCGCCGAGGCGGCGCTGGACCTGGTGGCGCGGGCGGCCGACGCGCTGGAGTCCGGCGCGCCCGGGGGCGTCACCCATGTGCTCACCGAGCTGCCGGAGGCCGGCCAGCGGCAGCGGCTGCTGTACGAGCTGCTGCTGCGCGACGGAGCCACGGACCCGGTGGATGCCGCCGACCTGGTGCTGCTGGCCTGCTGCTACCACCAGTGCGCCGACCACGCGGGGGCGATCGCCCGCCACGCGGCGCTGTTCGCGCACGCCGGGGCCTGAGGAGGAGCCGGTGATGGCAACCAGGGGCTGGCAGTTCTGGGTGGACCGCGGCGGCACCTTCACCGACGTGGTGGCGCTGGCCCCGGACGGCCGGCTGCTGACCCACAAGCTGCTCTCGCACGACCCGGCCCGCCACCGCGACCCCGCCGTGGCCGGGATCCGCGCCCTGCTGCCGCCCGACGCCGACCTCGGGACGGACATCGACTCCGTCCGGATGGGGACGACGGTGGCCACCAACGCCCTGCTGGAGCGCACCGGCGAGCCGACCGCCCTTTGCATCACCCGCGGCTTCGCTGACGCGCTGCGGATCGGCTACCAGAACCGGCCGCAGATCTTCGCCCGCGCGATCACCCTGCCCGAGCCGCTGTACGCCCGGGTGGTCGAGGTGGACGAGCGGATCGCCGCCGACGGCGAGGTGCTGCGCCCGCCCGACCTCGACCGGCTCGCCGAGGAGCTGCGCGGCTGCCTGGCGGACGGCATCCGCTCCGTCGCCGTGGTCTGCCTGCACAGCTACCTCCACCCCGCGCACGAACGCGAGATCGGGCACCTCGCCGAGCAACTCGGCTTCGACCAGGTGTCGTTGTCCAGCGAGGCCAGCCCGTTGATGAAGCTGGTGCCGCGTGGGGACACCGCCGTGGTGGACGCCTACCTGAACCCCGGGCTGCGCCGCTACGTCCACCGGGTGGCGGACCAACTCGCGGGCGTGCGGCTGATGTTCATGCAGTCCAACGGCGGACTGGCCGAGGCCGGGCACTTCCGCGGCAAGGACGCGATCCTGTCCGGCCCGGCGGGCGGCATCGTCGGCATGGTGCGGATGTCCGAACTGGCCGGGTACGACCGGGTGATCGGCTTCGACATGGGCGGCACCTCCACCGACGTGTCGCACTTCGCGGGCGAGTACGAGCGGGTGGTCACCACCCAGGTCGCCGGGGTGCGGCTGCGGGCGCCGATGCTGGCCATCCACACCGTCGCGGCGGGCGGCGGCTCGGTACTGCGCTTCGACGGCGAACGCCTGCGGGTCGGACCGGACTCGGCCGGAGCGGATCCCGGGCCGGCCTGCTACCGGGGCGGCGGGCCGCTGACCGTCACCGACGCCAACCTGCTGCTGGGCCGGATCCAGGCCGAGCACTTCCCGCACGTCTTCGGCCCGGACGGCGACCAGCCGCTCGACCGCGAGTTGACGCGACGTCAGTTCGCCGAACTCGCCGGGGAGATCGGCGACCGCTCGGCCGAGGAGGCGGCCGAGGGCTTCCTGCGGATCGCGGTCGGCAACATCGCCAACGCGATCAAGCGCATCTCCGTCCAGCAGGGCCATGACGTCACCCGCTACGCGCTGACCACCTTCGGCGGCGCGGGCGGCCAGGCCGCCTGCCCGGTGGCCGAGGCGCTGGGCATCCGCACCGTGCTGGTCCCGCCGATGGCGGGCGTGCTGTCCGCCCTCGGCATCGGCCTGGCCGACACCACCGTGCTGCGCGAACACGCCGTCGAACGGCCGCTGGCGGAAGGCGAGATGGCCGCCGTACGGGAGCGGGCCGACGAGCTGGTGGCGGAAGCCACCGACCGGCTGCTCGACCAGGGCATCCCGGAGGAGCGGATCCGGCTGACCCACCGGGCCCGGCTGCGCTACCAGGGCACCGACACCACGATCGGCGTCCCGCTGGGCGAACCGGCCGACATGCGGGCCGAGTTCGAGCAGCGGCACCAGGCCACCTACTCCTTCCTGATGGACCGCCCGCTGGTCATCGAGGCCCTCGCCGTCGAGGGCACCGGCCTCACCGAGCAGCCGGAACTCGGCGCCCTCTCCCCCGCCTCCGAAACCGAGGCCGAGACCGACGCCGCCCCCGAGGCCGAGCCCCTCACCGTCGAGCTGTACACCGACGGCGAACGGCGCCAAGTCCCGCTGCTGAAGCGGGAGTCCATGCGCCACGGGTCCACCGTGACCGGCCCGGCGGTGATCGCCGAGGCCAATGCCACCACCGTCGTGGACGACGGCTGGCGGGCGACCGTGACGCAGGCCGGCCACCTGCTGGTCGAGCACGTCGAGGCCCGCACGGGGGAGGCCGTCACCACCGCCGCCGACCCCGTCCTGCTGGAGGTCTTCAACAACCTCTTCATGGCCATCGCCCAACAGATGGGAGCCCGGCTGGAATCTACCGCCCAGTCGGTCAACATCAAGGAGCGGCTGGACTTCTCCTGCGCCCTCTTCGACCCGGACGGCAACCTCGTCGCCAACGCGCCGCACATCCCGGTGCACCTCGGCTCGATGGGCACCACCGTCAAGGAGGTGATCCGCCGCCGCGGCCCCGAGCTGCGCCCGGGCGACACCTACGCGGTCAACGACCCGTACCACGGCGGCACCCACCTGCCCGACGTCACCGTGGTCACCCCGGTCTTCGACGCCGCCGGGAAGGACGTCCTGTTCTTCGTCGCCTCCCGTGGCCACCACGCCGAGATCGGCGGCATCACCCCGGGCTCGATGCCCGCCGCCAGCCGCGAGATCGAGGAGGAGGGCGTGCTCTTCGACGACTGGCCGCTGGTGGTGAACGGCCGGCTGCGCGAGGAGGAGACGGTCCGGCTGCTCACCGGGGCGCGGTACCCCTCCCGCGACCCGGACACCAACCTCGCCGACCTGCGCGCCCAGATCGCCGCCAACCGCAAGGGCGTCGACGAGGTCAACTCGATGATCGAGCACTTCGGCCTCGACGTCGTCCAGGCCTACATGCGGCACGTCCAGGACAACGCCGAGCAGGCGGTGCGCCGCGCCATCGACGGCCTGGGCGACGGCTCGTACCGCTACGAGACCGACTCCGGCGCCGTGATCGCCGTCGAGGTCCGGGTGGACCGCGAGGACCGCAGCGCCACCATCGACTTCACCGGCACCTCGCCCCAGCTCGGGAGCAATCTCAACGCGCCCTCCGCCGTGGTCACCGCCGCCGTCCTGTACGTGTTCCGCACCCTCGTCGACGACGACATCCCGCTCAACGACGGCTGTCTGCGCCCGCTGCGGATCGTCGTCCCGCCCGGCTCGATGCTCGCCCCGAGCCACCCCGCCGCCGTCGCCGCGGGCAACGTCGAGACCTCCCAGGCCATCACCGGCGCGCTCTACGCCGCGCTCGGCGTCCAGGCCGAGGGCTCCGGCACGATGAACAACCTCAGCTTCGGCAACGAAAACCACCAGTACTACGAGACCATCGCCTCCGGGTCCGGCGCCGGGCCCGGCTTCCACGGCGCCGACGTCGTCCAGACCCACATGACCAACTCCCGCCTCACCGACCCCGAGGTCCTGGAGTGGCGCCTTCCCGTCCTGGTCGAGGAGTTCACCGTCCGCCCCGGCAGCGGCGGCGAGGGCCGCTGGCACGGCGGCAACGGCGCACTGCGCCGGCTGCGCTTCCGCGAACCGATGACGGTCAGCCTGCTCTCCGGCCACCGCCGCGTCCCCCCGTACGGCCTGGACGGTGGCTCCCCCGGCGGCCTCGGCGAGAACCGGATCCTGCGCGCCGACGGCAGCGTCGAGGACCTGCCCGGCTGCGGCAGCGCCGACGTCGAGGCGGGGGACGCCCTGGAGATCCGCACCCCCGGCGGAGGAGGCTACGGCAGCTGACAACCACCGACCACCGCTGACGTTATACGTTTAACGCCACGACCTGCACCGCCCCGAGGAGACCTGTCATGGCCGACCACTCCCATCTGCTCGCCGCCATCGAGCTCGGCGCCTCCGCCCGCGCCCACGGCAACCACCCCTTCGGCGCGCTGCTCACCGACCCCTCCGGGACCGTCCTGCTCACGGCCGAGAACAGCGTGCTGTCGGACCACGACGTCACCGCCCACGCGGAGACCAACCTGGTCCGCCAGGCCTCCCGCACCCTGGCCCCGCACCAGCTCGCCGAGGCCACCCTCTACTCCAGCACCGAGCCCTGCGCGATGTGCGCCGGGGCGATCTACTGGAGCGGCATCCGCCGGGTGGTCTACGCGCTCGCCGCGACCGAGCTGAACGCCATCGCGGGCGTGGACCCGGACGAGCCGGTGCTCGACCTGCCCTGCCGCACGGTCTTCGCGGCCGGCGGCAACACGGTGGAGGTGTCCGGGCCGTTCCTCTTCGAGGAGGCTTCCGCCGTGCACGTGGGCTACTGGGGATAGCCCAGGTGCTGGTCGGCCTCGCTCCGGGGAGTTGCGAGGCCGACCAGCGGGAACTGGCCAAGCACGCGGCCCGGCACCCCGGCTGACCGACCGGCCCCGGCCGTCCGCCACCTCCACCGGGGCTGCGCGGGTTGCTCCGATGGGGTGCTCCGCCGCTCGCTCGGAGGGAGGATCGCGACGGCCTGCGCGCCCGGACGGGGCGTTTCGCACTAGGTTGCCCGCTATGGACGGAAACCAGGGCCACCACCCGTCTCCGAACGGCCTGCCGGACCGCGACCAGCGGGTGGGGGCGAGCCCACCCGAGCCGACGCCCGGTGAGCGCGCAGTACGGGCCGTCGACGGACGGCTTCCGCTGACGGAGGCGGGCAGGGAACTGCTCCGCAAGGTGTTCCCCGACCACTGGTCGTTCCTGCTGGGCGAACTGGCGCTGTACAGCTTCGTCCTGCTGCTGCTGACCGGGGTCTTCCTCACCTTCTTCTTCGCCCCGAGCATGGCCGACATCGACTACCACGGCCCCTACCTGCCGCTGCGCGGGGTGCGGATGTCCGAGGCCTACGCCTCGACCCTGCGGATCAGCTTCGAGGTGCGCGGCGGCCTGCTGGTCCGTCAGATCCACCACTGGGCCGCCCTGCTGTTCACCGCCTCGATCTGCGCCCACCTGCTCCGGGTGTTCTTCACCGGCGCCTTCCGCCGCCCGCGCGAGCTGAACTGGGTGATCGGGGTGACCATGTTCACCCTCGCCCTGCTGGAGGGGTTCTCCGGCTACTCCCTGCCGGACGACACCCTCTCCGGCACCGGGCTCAGGATCGCCGAGGGCGTCCTGCTCTCCGTGCCGGTGGTCGGCACCTACCTCAGCTTCTTCGCCTTCGGCGGCGAGTTCCCCGGGCACGCGATCATCCCTCGGCTGTTCACCGTGCACATCCTCCTGGTGCCCGGCCTGCTGCTGGCGCTGATCGGCGCCCACCTGACCCTGGTGGTGGTTCTGAAGCACACCCAGTGGGCGGCGCCGGGCCGCACCAACCGGAACGTGGTGGGACACCCGTTCTTCCCCCAGTTCCTGGCCCGCACCACCGGCCTGGCGTTCACCGTCGGCGGGATCCTGACGCTGTCGGCGCTGCTCGCGGAGATCAACCCGATCTGGCGGTACAGCGCCTACCGGCCCGACATCGCCGGGGCGGGCGCCCAGCCCGACTGGTACATCGGGTTCATCGAGGGCGCCCTGCGGCTGATGCCGGCCGTCGAGACCGGGGTGCTCGGGCACACCATCTCCTGGAGCGCCTTCCTGCCCGCGCTGGTGGTGCCCGGTCTGCTGTTCGGGGCGCTGTACGCCTACCCCTTCGCGGAGCGCTGGCTGACCCCGGGCGGCGGCGAGCACCACCTGTGCGACCGGCCGCGCAACAAGCCCGTCCGCACCGCACTGGGGGCGGCCGGCATCGCCTTCTATACGGTGCTGCTGGTCGCCGGCGGCAACGACGTGATCGCGTACTCCTTCGGAGTCTCGGTCAACTCGCTGACCTGGGTGCTGCGTGCGGCGTTCTTCCTGGCACCGCCGCTCGCCTTCATGGTGACCCGGCGGCTCTGCCTGGCCCTGCAGGCCAGGGACCGCGCCCGGCTGCTGGAGGGCGACGAGACCGGCCGGATCGACCAGTCGATCGAGGGCGGCTTCGACGGGCACCACCAGCCGGTGCCGGCGGCCGAGCGGTACGTGATGCTGGTCCGGGACGCGCCCCGGCCGGACGAGCCGCTGCCCGGGGCGCCGCGCACCGAGCAGGTCCGGGCGGCGCTCGGCTCCTGGTACCACGGCGACCGGGTCGACCTGCCCGCCACCGAGCAGGAGTCCCGCGCCGTCACAGCCGTCCTCACCGATCCGGTGCACCCCCCGCGGCCGGCCGGCGAGCGGACCGCACCTGCGAGGGGGCACGGGCCGCTGGGCCGGCTGTTCCGGCGGCTCAGGCCCCGTCGTCGCCGCGGTCGTGGTACTGGAAGATGAACCCGAACACGGCGAAGGCGAGCAGCACGGCCCCGCAGACGATCAGCCAGCGGGCGAACACCAGGCCCAGCGCGAAGACCGCCAGGCCCGCCGCCGTGAGCACCGGGTAGCCGCTGCGGGCCGGGAAGAAGCCCATCGGCCCGGCGTTCTCCACGATCTCCGCGTCCTTGCGGTCCTGGGGCCGTCCGCCGCCCCGCCGCTGGTGCTGGACGAACCAGAACAGCGCGACCAGCGCCGACATCAGGAACGCCACCGTCAGGATCGCCTTGCCGGCCGGCTCCCGGGCCCAGAACCCGTACACGAGCCCGGTCACCGCGAAGAACACCGTCATCACGGTGAACAGCCATCCCTCGGCCTTCATCGCCTGCCCCCCTGTCCGCTCCGGCCGCCCTGGGGCTGTTCGGAGCCGCTCGACGAGTCCTCCGCCGGCACCTCCGGGTGGTGCAGGTCGAAGGCCGGCGACTCCGAGCGGATCCGGGGCAGCACCAGGAAGTTATGGTGCGGCGGTGGGCTGGAGGTGGCCCATTCGAGTGAGCGGCCCCAGCCCCACGGGTCGTCCTGGTCGACCAGGGTGCCGTGCCGGGTGGTGATCCAGACGTTGTAGAAGAACGGCAGGTTGGAGACGCCGAGCAGGAAGGCACCGATCGAGGCGACCACG
Organism: Kitasatospora sp. NPDC053057; assembly: GCF_044546945.1. NCBI lineage: Bacteria > Bacillati > Actinomycetota > Actinomycetes > Kitasatosporales > Streptomycetaceae > Kitasatospora > Kitasatospora sp. NPDC053057. The sequence goes on from NZ_JBITZP010000007.1 coordinate 62,789, forward strand.
TTGAGCGTGGTGAAGCCGTCCACGGCCAGGTACGTCGCGTAGCGCCGGGGCATGCCCTGGGCGCCCAGCCAGTGCATCACCAGGAAGGTGGTCTGGAACCCGACGAACAGGATCCAGAACTGCACCTTGCCGAGCCGCTCGTCGAGCATCTTCCCGGTGATCTTCGGCCACCAGAAGTAGAAGCCCCCGAAGGTCGCGAACACGACCGTCCCGAACAGGACGTAGTGGAGGTGGGCCACCACGAAGTAGCTGTCGGTGACGTGGAAGTCGATCGGCGGCGCGGCCAGCAGCACCCCGCTCAGGCCGCCGAACAGGAAGGTCACCAGGAATCCGATCGACCACAGCATCGGGGTCTCGAAGGACAGCGAGCCGTTCCACATGGTCCCGATCCAGTTGAAGAACTTCACCCCGGTGGGCACCGCGATGAGGAAGGACATCATCGAGAAGAACGGCAGCAGCACCTGCCCGGTGGCGAACATGTGGTGGGCCCACACCGACATCGACAGCGAGGTGATGGCGATGGTCGCGCCGATCATCCCGTAGTAGCCGAACAGCGGTTTGCGGCTGAAGACCGGGATGATCTCGCTGACGATGCCGAAGAACGGCACCGCGACGATGTACACCTCCGGATGGCCGAAGAACCAGAACAGGTGCTGCCACAGCAGCGCCCCGCCGTTGGCCGGGTCGAAGACGTGGGCGCCGAACTTGCGGTCCGCCTCCAGCAGCAGCAGGGCGGCGGTGAGCACGGGGAAGGCCAGCAGCACCATGATCGAGGTGAACAGCACGTTCCAGGTGAAGATCGGCATCCGGAACAGGGTCATGCCCGGCGCCCGCAGGCAGGTGATGGTGGTGATGAAGTTGACCGAGCCCAGGATCGTCCCGAGCCCCGCCACCACCAGGCCGAGCGCCCACAGGTCCGGGCCCGTCCCCGGCGAGTGCTCCGGCCCGTTCAGCGGCGCGTAGGCGAACCAGCCGAAGGCGGGCGCCCCGCCCGCGGTGAGGAAGCCGCTCAGCACCATCAGCCCGCCCAGCAGGAAGGCCCAGTACGTGAAGGCGTTCAGCCGGGGGAAGGCCACGTCGGGGGCGCCGATCTGGAGCGGCATGATCGCGTTGGCGAAGCCGGCGAAGGTCGGGGTGGCGAACAGCAGCAGCATGATCGTGCCGTGCATGGTGAACATCTGGTTGTACTGCTCGTTCGACAGGAAACCGGTGTCGGGCCCCACCAACTGCGCCCGCATCAGCAGCGCCATCAGACCCCCCACCAGGAAGAACCCGAAGGCCGTCGCCAGGTAGAGGTTGCCGATCACCTTGTGGTCGGTGGTGAACAGCCAGCGCAGCAAGGTACTGCCCCGCCGCACCCTGACCCGGGTGCGCGGCGGCGCGGTGGTGTCGGACGCACTCATGGAACCTCCGCAGCGGAGCCGATGACGCCCCCCGGCGGGACCCTAGCGGCGGCCGCCCGGTGCGCCGGGGCGCCACGCGGCACCGCCGGGGGCGGGTCGCCCCGGGCTCCGCCGTCGGTGTGCGGATCCGCCCGATCCGGGCACACGCTGGTGTGGGACGCCCGGCGCCTCCCGCCGCACCGCGCAACCGAGAGGACCCGTCATGGCCACGAAGATCACCTACCGGCGGATCTACGAGGACTCCTCTCCGCAGGACGGGCAGCGGGTGCTGGTGGACCGTGTCTGGCCGCGCGGGATGAAGAAGGAGGACGCCCACCTGGACGAGTGGCTGCGCGATGTCGCCCCGTCCACCGAGCTGCGCAAGTGGTACGGCCACAACGCGGAGCGCTTCACCGAGTTCCGCCGCCGCTACCTCACCGAGCTGCGCGATGACGACCACCAGGAGGCCGCCGGGCACCTGCGCGAACTCGCCACCGGCGACAGGCTCACCCTGCTGACCGCCACCAAGGACGTCGACCACAGCCAGGCCGCCGTGCTCGCCGAGTGGCTGGCGAAGAAGAAGCGGTGACCGGCGGAGTCCGTCGGACGGCGGCCGGAACACGAACGGGTGGAACGACATGACGGCGATCGTCGTCCTGTTCGAACTGGAACAGGACGAGGCCCTGGGGCCGGACGGCGTGGAACCGGTGGTGTTCGCGGTGCACGCCGCGGGCGGCGATCCGGACGTGCCCGAGGATCCACTCCCCCGCACCCTGTGCGGCCTGGACACCGACCCGATGGAGCACTCCCACTACCGGCCGACCCGACCGGGCGAACCCTGGTACCCGCCCGCCATGGCCGACCGGCGCTGCCTCGCCTGCGAGGCGGCCCTGCGGACGCCGTAGGGCCTTCAGCCGCGGCCGGGGCGCACGGTGACGAGCAGCACCAGGGCGGCGGCCTGGACGGCGACCACGGTGGTGACCAGAGCAGGCACGGACACCGCGTAGAGCGCGCCGGTGAGGGCCCCGCCGGCCAGGGTGGTGGCGCCGACGACGGCCGCGAACACCCCGTACGCGGTCGCCCGGCGCGGTGCGGGGACGAGGTCGGCGACCACGGCCCGCAGGGTCGACTCCTGCACGCCCAGCGCGGCGCCCCACACCAGCGCACCGGCCACCGCCGCCGCCACCGCGTCGCTGAAGCCCAGCGCGGGCACCGCCGCGGCCAGCACCGGCAGCACCACCAGGGTGCGCGGGCCGATCCGGTCGTACAGCCAGCCGGTCGCCAGGCTCGCCAGCGCGCCGGTCAACATCGCCCCGGCGTACACCACCGGTACCGCGGAGGCGGAGAGCAGATGGCGCCGGACGAGGTGGAAGGAGAGCACGCCGTAGGTCGTGAAGCCGGTCATGGTCACGGCGGTGAACGCGGCGTACGCCCAGAACGCGCGGGGCAGCGGCGTCCGTCCGGGTGCCGGCACGGTCGGGCCGGGGGCGGCCCGCGGGGTGGGGCGCAGCGCGGACTCGTAGCGGCTCGGGTCGGGCACCCGGGTGCGCAGCCACCACAGCAGGCCGAGCATGGCCGCGCCCGGGACGGCGAGGACGCCGAGCGCGGGCCCGTAGCCGCCGGTGGCCGCGAGCATGCCCGCGACGGTGAGCGGGCCGATGACGGCGCCGACCTGGTCCAGGGCCTCGTGCACGGCGAAGCCCCGGCCCCGGCCGGTGGCGGCGGTGGCGTGGGAGAGCAGGGTGTCCTTGGCCGGGGAGCGGATCGCCTTGCCGACCCGTTCGGCGATCACCAGCACGCAGGCCGTGCCCAGCGACCCCACCACGCCGAGCAGCGGGACGGACGCCACGGTGAGCACATAGCCGCCGATCGCCAGCGCCCAGTACCGCCCGGTGCGGTCGGCGAGCGGCCCGGACAGCATGCGCGGGACGAGTGCCGCGGCCTCGCCCGCGCCGGTCACCACGCCGACCACCGTCGCGGAGGCGCCGAGCGAGGCGAGCAGCGGGCCGGTGATGGAGCGGGCGCCCTCGTAGACGAAGTCCGCGAGCAGGCTGACGGTGCCGAACCACACCACGAACCGCCACGGCCGCATGCCCGCGCCGCCGTCCGCCTGCTCGGCCGCCCGCCGGGCGGCTGGATCCGTCCCCACAACGCCTCCACGATCCCTTGGGCCCAGGAGCCCGGTTGCCTCAGCCGAAGCCGTACCCGCGGGGCGCCGTCACGTCGAGGGTGTCCCGCAGCATCGCGAGCGCCGCGCCGAGCGGGCTGGACCGGCCCCCGCTGACCGTGATGTCACCGGCGTCGGGGCAGCCGTAGACGACGGCCTTCTCCGGGCCGGTGAGCGCGTGCAGGGGGTCGCCCGGCTCGGTCTGCTCCAGGCGGACCTCGACCACGAGCGGGCGGTCGGCGCTCGCGCTCGCCACGGCCCGCAGCCGGTGCCCCCGGGCGGCCGCGGCCACCGCTGCCGGGCCGGCCTGCGCGTCCACGGGCTCGGTGCTGATCCGTACGGCCGACGGCTCCCAGCCCCACAGCAGTGCCGCGAGCAGGCGCACCTTGGTGGCCGCGTCGCCACCCGAGAGGTCGGCCGAGGGGTCGGCCTCGGCGATGCCGCGGCGCTGGGCCTCGCGGACCGCCTGGGCGAGGGAGTCGCCCGCCGCCAGGCGGTCGAGCACGAAGGTGGCGGTGCCGTTGGGGCAGGCCCGGACCGAGCGGCAGCCGAGCCCGCGCACTCCGGTGCGGGCCAGGTCCGCGGCCGGGAGGGCGGCGCCGGTGGCCCCGGAGATCCTGATCAGGCTGCCGCCCGCCCGGGCGGCAGCGCCGAGTTCACTCCAGTGGCTCAGCAGGTGGCTCTTGGTGGCGGTGACGACGTGGACCCCGCGGCTCAGCGCCAGCACGGCTTCCTCCGCGGCCTGCTGCCGTGCCTGCGGGGAGGACGGGAGCGCCTGGACCAGCACCCGCGCGCCGGTCCGGTCGAGGGTCTGCTCCAGGGAGGCGAGCGGACCCCACGCCGGGCGCGGCGGGACGGGTTCGCCGCCGGGGAGCAGGACCTGCGCGGAGCCGACGCGTACGGCCGCGAGCCTCGGCCGGACGCCGTGGTCGCGGGCGAGCCCGTCCCCCTGGGTCAGCAGTCGCTCGGCGTAGGCACGGCCGACGGGGCCGTAGCCCGACAGCACGACGGCTGGATCGGTTCCGGCATCTGGTGCAGGCATCCCGGCAGGATACCCCGGGGGCTATCAGCCGTTCAGAGTGAGGCTGCCATCCACGTATGGACCGGGCCGAAGCGGGCACACGCCGGACTCGTAATCGTCCGCTCCTCACGAGAGAGCCGAATCCGATGCTTCTCATCGTCCTCGTCCTGCTGTTGGCGATCATCCTGGGCGGAGTGGGCTTCGCCATCCACGCCCTGTGGTGGATCGCGCTCGCCGTACTGGTGCTGTGGCTCCTCGGTTTCGTGTTCGCCGCGGGCGGCCGCGGTGGCGGCCGGTGGTATCGATGGTGACCACGCGATGGTGACCACGCTCCCCAGCCCCCGGCGGGGCCGGCCATGACCGGCCCCCACCCGCCGGGTGACACCCTCGAAGCCGCCCTACGCGACGAACGCCGCGCCTACGAGCCGGGCGACGACAGCCGACTGACCCTGCCCAGCCTCGCCCACCCTCGCCCAGGTGCGGTCAGCGCAACAGCGCGGCCAGCAGCTCCGCGAGGGTGGGCCCGGCGTCGGCCGGATGGCGCAGCTGTTTCCCGGTGATCACCCGGTAGTGGTTGACCCGCCCCTGGCGCTCGTGGGTGAGGTAGCCGGCCGCTTCGAGGTCGACGATGATCCGCTGCACGGCCCGTTCGGTGAGCAGACAGCGCGTGGCGATGTCCCGCACCCGGATGCCGGGGTCGCGGGCGATCTGCACCAGTACGCGGGCGTGGTTGGTGAGGAAGGTCCACCCGAGGCCCGCCGGCCGCTCCGTCATGGCCTCAGCCTACGGCCGGCGCTACGCCCTGTGGCGGCGCGAGCGAACTCGCGGCGGCGCGGGGCGCCCGGTGGCAGCGCCAGGACCTCGTCGAACAGCCTCGCCACCTCGCGGTGATCAGTCGTCAACTCGGCGATCACGTTTCCGCCGTGTCCCATGATCCTCAACTCCCTCAGGGTCGTCCACGGCACGGGACTTCCTTCCTGCGCGGTCCGGTCACCGCGGGATCTGCTTGCTACGGCCGGCCCGGGTCAGCCCTCCAGCGCGTCGGCGATGCGGTGCAGCACGCCGCCGGCGGTCGGGTGGCGCGGGGCGGTCTCGCGCACCGCCTGCATCCGCTCGCCCAGCTCCCGCAGTTCCGTGCGGCCGAGCGCGGCCCGCACCTTGGGGAACCACTCGTCCTCCTCCCGCTCGATGTGCCGCTCGACGGCGTCGATCAGGACGGCGGTCTTGGCGTCGTAGCCCTCGTCGTCGGGGGCCATCCGGCTGAGCTCCTCGCAGAGCAGGTCGGCGACGTGGTGCTCCTGCTCGGCGCGGTCCATCTCCTCGGCGAGCCCGGGCAGCTCCTGGCGGATCCTGGGGTAGACCAGTTCGTCCTCCAGGTAGGTGTGGACGGTCAGCTCCTCGACGATGCGCTGGACCGCCCCGCGCCGCGCCCCGTCGTCGCCGCCGCTGTCGGCGAGCCCCCGGTACTCGCGGAACAGGCGGCGGACCTCCTTGTGGTCCTCCCGCAGCAGGACGATGGCATCGTTCGACATCGCTGGTCTCCTCCTCGACAATTCCCCCCGCCGGTCCGGCGTGTCCCCGGCCCGCCCGGGCGCAAACGCGGGCCTCCGGCGGGACCGTCACCAGCGTGAACGCCGCCGGGCCGATGGCCGTCGGCGGGATTGCCGCCGTCGATCCCGGGCACCCGCCGGGTACGTCCCGGCTCCGGAGCGACGACCGGGACGGCCAACGTCACCGAGGCCGGCGGGAGGAGGTCCCCATGAACGCTGCCGAAGGGTTCCCGAGCGGGCTGTTCGCCCAGCACCGGGCCATCGAGGCGCTGCTGCGACAGCTGGACGGCGTCCGGGCCCGCGACGGAGCCACCGACGACGAGGACCTGCGGCTGCTGGACGGACTGCGGCGGCTCGTCCTGCCCCATCTGAGGGCCGAGGAGGAGCACCTCTACCCGCTGGCACGCCGGTGCCTCCCGGGCGGACGGGCGCTCGCGGACGCCGCCGGGCGGACCCACGCGTCGATCCGCCTGCTGCTGGACCGGGCGGACGACCGCCGGCTGTCCGTCGCCGGGCGCCGCCGCGCCACCGCCGTCCTGGTCCTGGTGCTCCGCACCCACCTGCGCGGCGAGGAGGAGCAGCTCTTCCCCGCACTCCGGGCCCGCGCCCGGCCGGACGAGCTGCGGCGGTGCGAGCGCCGGCTGCACGAACCCCGAGCGGGCCCACCGGGTACGACGGGTGCGACGGTCTGGGGGCTGCCGCCGGGTACCGGGGCGATCACCGCCCTGCGCGACCACCTCACCGGGCACGACACCACCGGGCAGCACTCGCCCTGAGCCCGACCGGACCGGAGCCGGTCGCGGTGCTGGGCTCGGGCATCGAGCTGTCCCGGGCGGCCGGGTTCGGCACGCCGGACGGGCTGGCCGGGGTCGCGGTCTGCGCGGACGGTCAGCGGGCCGGTCCGGTGTTCTGGGACGAGTTCACCCGATTGGTGGAGCACCACCGGTTCCCCTCACGGTGACCAGCGCGGCCCATGGCGAAGGCCTGTACGAAGCGGCGTCCGTACGGGCCTTCGCCGTGCCCTGACACCGTTCAGGCGGCGGCCCCGGCGCGGGCGCTCAGGGCGGAGTCGATCCCCCGCAGGAAGTGGTCGAGGTCGCCCGGGTTGCGGGAGGTGACCAGCCGCCAGCCGTTGGCGTCGTCGGTGACCAGCGCCTCGTCGGCCCAGGTCGCGCCGGCGTTGGCGAGGTCGGTGCGCAGGGACGGGTAGGAGGTGAGCCGCTTGCCGTAGGCGACGCCCGCCTCGGCCAGCATCCACGGGCCGTGGCAGATGGCGGCGACGGGCCGGCCGGAGGTGGTGAAGGCGAGCACCAGGGCCACCGCCTCCTGGCGCAGCCGCAGGGTGTCCGCGTTGACCGTGCCGCCGGGGATGAGCAGCAGGTCGTAGCCGGAGGGTTCGATCTGGTCGAGGGTGTGGGTCGGGCGCACGGTCTCGCCCGGCTCCTTGTCGTGGACCAGGGTGCGGATGTCATCCCGGTGCGGGGCCGCGATGTCGACCTGCACGCCGTTCTCGCGCAGGTGCCGCAGGGGGACGAGGAGTTCGTCCTGTTCGACGCCGTAGTTCGTCACGATCGCCAGGACCTTGGTGGGGTGGGTCATCGCTCCTCCTTGGCAGCGTTGGCGGGCGTCGGGCGCGGCGGGCCGCGCCCCCGGATGTCGGCGGGTACCCGGCCTCGCCTCGGCCATGCCGGATCGGCGGGTTCCGATCCGAGCGGCCGCGCGTGACGCGCGGGCCGCCGTCGCACAGCCGTCGTCGCACAGCCGTCGACACAGCCGTCACCGGCTGGTCCCGGGCGCGACCTCGGGATCAGCCGGTGGCTCATCGGGCCGTCGGACCGGCGGTCAGTCCAGCGGCTCCGCGCGGACCGGACGGCCCAGCGGGAGGGCGGTGGTGATGGTCCGTATCTCGCCGTCGCCGTCGATCTCGGCACGGATGGCTCCGGACTCGTCCACGTACACCTGGGTGCCCGTGCTGCCCATCGCCCCGGTGGCGGTGAGCACGAACTCCCGGTACGGGTCCGTGGCGACCAGGCGGTAGCGCTTGGCGGTCCTCATGGTTCGTCATCCTCCGTAGCTGGTGGGGCCGTTGCCGGTTCGGTGGCGTCACGGCTCGTCGTCGTCCTGGTCGGCGGCCGCCCGGTCGCCGTAGCGGGCCTGCCACTCGCGGGCGCGGGTGTTGTGCCACTCCACCCCCCGCACCGTCTGCTGCACGGACAGGCCGCTCATCCGGGCGACCAGGCTGAGCGGGACGGGCTCCTCCTGCGCGGCGAGCGTCCGGCAGACCTTGCCGGCCCACTGCTCCTCGGGGACGAACGGGCGACCGCGGTACTGCTCGACCAACTCGGCCAGGTGCTCCAGCGTGCAAGCGGTGAGCACCCGTCTGCCGTCCAGCTCCGGATCGCTCGGGTGCAGCGCGGAGGAGTCCGGCACCAGCGCGCTGAGCAGGTCCGAGGCGGCGAGGACCCGGCCGCACTGGTCACACAGGTCGAACGCTTCCGTGTCGTCGGCGGTCCAGTCGTCCGCCGGGGGTCCGAAGTCCTCCATGCCGCGCGCCTACCCCGCATCTGCCCGGCAAACCGGCCGCTACGGGCGACCTCGGCCGATCCGCCGCCCTCGGCCGATCCGCCCACCGGAACGAGCCGGGCCGACCCGGGGGCCGCCGAGACCCACGGCACGGATGCGGCCCCGCTCCCGGGAACTCCCCGGGGAGCGGGGCCGCACCTGCGCGTGAGGTCAGCCCGGGCTGATCCGGCCGCGCCAGCCGCCCTCCGCCCGGCCGCGCTCCTCGATGAACTCCTTGAAGCGCTTCAGGTCCCCCTTCACCCGCCGGTCGACCACGCCCAGCACGTCGCCGGTCTTCTCGGCCATGCCCTCGGGCCGGAAGTCGATGGCCATGTTGACCCGGGTGTGCAGGTCGTCCAGCCGCTGGAAGGTCACCACGCCCTTCTGCTCCACGTCGCCGTCCGTGGTCCGCCAGGCGATCCGCTCGTCGGGCTGCTGGTCGACGATCTCGGTGTCGAACTCCCGGCTGACCCCGCCGATGCTGGTGCGCCAGTGGTTGTGGCGGTCGTCGAGCTGGGTCACCGCGTCGACGCCCTCCATGAAGCGGGGGAACTCCTCGAACTGCGTCCACTGGTTGTAGGCGGTGTGCAGCGGGACGTCGACGTCCACGGACTCCTTCACCATGCTCATCTGGGGCCTCCTCGTGTCGCCCGGCCGGGTCCGTCCCGGCCGACCGCGCGTGTGCCCGCCTCGGAGCGGTGTAACCATCCCACCGGGCCCGGCCCGGTGGCCGACCCGGGTGTCCCGGGGTTGCATGGGGTGACCGAGCCCCGAGACCCGGAGGTCGCCATGTACGAGATGTGGGCCGAGCACGACCCGGCGGTGTCGCCGCCCGCCGTGGTGTGGCACGTGGTGGCGAAGGACGACGCGACGGCGTCACTGTGCGGGCGGTTCCTCGAACCGTCCCAGCGGGTGGTTCCGGCCGCGGACGGCACCGGCGCCGAGGTGCCGGACCGGTACTGCGACCCCTGCCTGGTGACCGTCCGCGAGGCGCTCGCGGCCAGCGATCGCTGACCGCGGGTCGGGCGGGCCGGCGTGCGCATCAGGTCAGCACGATGATCATGCCGACCAGCATGGCGGAGACCGCCAGTGCCAGCAGCACGATCACGGCGGCGGGCCAGGGCCCCCAGGCCCGCCGCACTTCCACGGGCTCCGGGTGGGAGATGCCGGAGATTCCCCCCTCGGCCGGTGGGGTGTCGCCACCGGGCAGTGCGCCGTGTTCGTCCAGCCCGGGGGTGCGGTCGGGATCGGGATCGGGTGTGGTCATGATGTCGTCCCAGGTGGCAGTGGCTCGGACACCCGGCGGCTGCCCGGGGCCGCCGCTCGGAAACACCGCTGCCCCCGGGAGCCCGAACCCGGTTCCGCCTAGCGCTACCGGCCGTCCGCCGCGATCCGGCGGACCACGCTGTCCAGGTCCGTGCCCAGCCGCAGGGCCGCCCGGGCGAGCAGGGTCAGCGCGGTGTGCGGGGTCACCCCGAACCGCTCCATGGTGAGGCCGATGGCCAGGCCGGTGGCGTGCCGGCGGTCGAGCAGGTCGGCGACCGCCCCGGCCAGCGCCGAGCGGTCCAGTGCGACCGAGGCCTGCAGGGCCAGGACGGTGACCAGCGCGCTCGCCGGGGAGCCGGGGTCCACCGGCGTCCGCAGGTAGACGCTGAAGGCGGTGCACCCGTGCGGCAGGGCGCGCAGGTGCTCGATGGCCACGGCCCGCACCCCGCAGCGCCGGGCCCGGTCCGCGAACCGGCCGGGGCGGACCGGGTCGAGCCGGACCAGGAGCTGCCCCTCGCCCTGGTGGCGGATCCGGGCCAGCGGCCCGGCGCCCGCCTCGCCCTGGGCGCGTTCCAACGCCAGCAGCTGCGGGGAGCCGGCGGCAAGCGTCTCGACGGTGCCGTCGTCGTGCCAGGTGCTCACGGCGGCGCCGAGGCAGTCGGGCACGGCGACCCTGGTCAGCTGGAGGACGTCCGGCAGGGTCGAGAACGGCCGGTGCCGTTCCCGCTCCCGCTCGGCGAGTTCGCCGAGTTCGGCCAGCAGCGCGCCGTCGTCCCGGGCGGCGACCGGCACGGCTGCCACGGCGGCGCCGTCGACGGGCCCGGGATGGCCCGGGGCCAGCAGGGCGCGGGCCAGGGCGACGGCGCGGACGGCGTCCGTCTCACCGGTGTAGACGGCGATCGTGTAGCAGACGTCGCGCAGCCGCTGCTGGGCTTCGGGAGAGCACAGCGCGGACAGGGCGTCGTACTCCGCGACCAGCCGGGCGAGCGCCGTGACATCCACCATGGGCATGAGAACCTCCGGACGTGTCCGGACAGTATGCAGCCGATCACGCCGGGGAACCACGAAGTCCTGACCGCCCTCGTCGATGTCCCGGCCGTGGACGAAGGCGTGGGCCCGCGGCCGGTCGAGGGGCTCTCCGGCGGGCACCCCGGGTCCCGGGCGGGTTTGGCCGGGCCGGGTTCGGCTAGCCGCCCGATATGGACACCTCAGCTCTGCACACCCGCCGCTGGTCCCGCCTGCTGCGCCGCGCCCTGGAGGCACCCGCGCACTGGGAGGTGCTGGACGCGCCGGCCCAGCCGCTCGCCGACGCGGTCCAGGCCCTTCCGCTGGGCCCCTACCGCGACGCCCTGCACGGGGTCTGGCTGGGCCACCCGCTGCATCCGTCGCTGGTCCAGCTGCCGATCGGCTGCTGGACGTCGGCGGGACTGCTCGACCTCACGCCGGGCCGGCGCCGTTCGGCCGACGCCCTGGTGGCGGTGGGCCTGCTGACCGCCGGGCCCGCCGCGCTGGCGGGCTGGGTGGACTGGGCCCGGCTCGACGCGCCGCGGCGGCGCACCGGGCTGGTGCACGCGGTCGCCAACACCGGCGGGGTGCTGCTGTACGCCGGTTCGCTGCTGGCCCGCTGCCGTGGGCATCGCGGGCGCGGCCGGCTGCTCGGCTGGGCCGGGATGGCCGCCGTGACGGCCGGCGGCGTGCTCGGCGGACATCTCGCCTACCGGCAGGCCGCCGGGCCCGACCGGGCCGCCGCGGTGCCCCGGCTGGCGCCGCCGGACTGGGCCGCGCTCGGCCCGGTCGAGGACTTCCCCGTCGGACAGCCGGTCCGCCGCCGGGCCGGCGAACTCTCCGTGGTCGTGGTCCGCGACGGCGAACGCTGCCACGTGCTCGCGGAGCGCTGCGCCCACCTCTCCGGCCCGCTCTCGGAGGGCAGCGTCGTCGACGGCTGCCTGCGCTGCCCCTGGCACGGCAGCGAGTTCCGGCTGCGGGACGGCGAGGTGGCCGGCGGCCCCGCGACCGCGCCGCAGCCGGTGCTGGAGACCCGGGTGCTCTCGGGGCATCTGGAGGTGCGGCTGCCCGGAGCGGGCTGACCGTCCCGGCCTGACGGACACGATGTGAACGAGGACGGAGGTGCCGCACGATGACCGTCGACACGATCACCTCCCGGCTGCTCGCCGAGCACGGCCGGACGTACGCCGAGGAAGCCAGCATCACACTGCGGGACAAGCCCTCGCCGCTGTACCGGCTGCTGGTCCTGACCGTCCTGTGCTCGATCCGGATCAGCGCCGGGACCGCCACCAAGGCCGCCCGGGAGCTGTCCGCCGCCGGGTACCGCACGCCGCGCGCGATGGCCGACTCCGGCTGGCAGGACCGGGTGGACGCGCTGGGCCGGGCCCACTACGTCCGGTACGACGAGAGCACCGCGACCGCGCTCGGCGAAGGGGCGCAGCTGGTGCTCGACCGCTGGCACGGCGACCTGCGCAGGCTGCGCGACGAGGCCGACGGCGATCCCGACGCCCTGCGGGAGCTGCTGCGGGAGGTCCCGCGGATCGGCCCGGTGGGCGCGGACATCTTCTGCCGGGAGGTCCAGACGGTGTGGCCGTGGCTGCACCCGTTCTTCGACGAGCGGGCTTGTGCGGCCGCCGAGGACCTCGGCCTGCCGCACACGCCCCGCGGCCTGGGCGCGCTCGTCCCGCCGAAGGAGCACGCCCGACTGGCCGCCGCCCTGGTCCGGGTCAGCCTGTCGAAGGGCGCGCTGGCGGAACTGCAGGCCGCCTGAACGCGGGCCCGGTCGGGGCCGTGTTCCGGAGGGCCCGGAGCCGTCCCGGCCGGGTTGGCGCGCGCCGTCCCACCGCGCGCCGTCCCACCGCGCCCCGTCCCGTCCCCGGTGTGTCCCGTTCGGGTGGGACGCTGGATCGTCGGGCGCGGGCCGCCCTACGGTGGCGCCATGAACGATCACGCGGAAGCACCCGTCCTGCCCGTCGAGGCCTTCGAACCCCCCTACTACGTCGCGGTGTTCACCGCCGTGCGGACCCCGGACCAGAGCGGCTACAGCGAGACCAACGCGCGCATGGAGGAGCTGGTGCGGGACATCCCCGGGTACCTGGGGATGGACTACGCCCAGTCGCCCGGCGGGCTGGCCATCACCGTCGGGTACTTCCGCGATGCCGAGGCCCTCAGCGAGTGGCGGACCAACGTCGAGCACCGCGCGGCGCAGAAGCGCGGCCAAGCCGAGTGGTACCGGAACTACACGCTGCACGTGGCGAAGGTGGAGCGGAGCCACGGGTTCACCCGGGCCGAGGCCCCGCAGGGCCCGCCGGCGGGATGACGGCGGTCAGGGTGCCGGGGGTGACAGCTGTCATCTCCGATCGGTGACGGACCGGTCTGCCGCTCGGGGGCCGGGATCGCCGAAGCTGATGGCACGTCAATCGAACGGCCGCGGTCATCCTGCTCACCCCGCGCGGCTGACACCCGAACGACCATCACGAGAGACGAGGAGAAGCGCATGAAGGTGTTGGTGGCCGGGGCCGGGATCGGCGGGCTCTGCCTGGCGCAGGGGCTGGTCCGGGCGGGGATCGACGTCCGGGTCTTCGAGCGCGAGCCCGGTGCGGACAGCCGCTACCAGGGCTTCCGGATCGGCCTGGACGGACCGGGGCTCGCCGCGCTGCGGGAGTGCCTGCCGCCCCGGCTGCACGGCCTGCTGGAGGCCGTGACCGGCCCGCTCGCGGGCGAACGGCGGGTGGTCGACCCGCAGTTGAACGAGCTCCGCCGGCTCGGCGCGGCGGCCGACGGCACGGCCGCCGACCGGCACGTGCTGCGGCAGCTGCTGCTCACGGGGCTCGGGGACCGGGTGGAGTTCGGCCGGGCCGTGGTCGGGTACGACGAGCGGGCGGACGGCCGGGTCGAGGCCCGGCTCGCGGACGGCGGCAGCGCGCCGGGCGACCTCCTGGTCGGGGCGGATGGCGTGGGTTCGGCGGTGCGCCGGCAGCTGCTGCCCGGGGCCGAGGTCGCCGCCGTCCCCGGCAACGCACTGCTCGGCCGCACCCCGCTGACCGAACGCCTCGCCACCCTGGTGCCGGGGGCCGGCACCCTGGTGCGCGGCTCCGGCCTGAGCCTGCTGATCGGCCGGATGGAGTTCCGGCGGCCACCGCGGCTCGCGGCGGCCGAGCTGGCGCCCGACGTGGAACTGCCGGACGCCGACAGCTACTTGCGCTGGGTGGCGATGCTCCCCCAGCCGCTCGGCCCGGAGCCCGAGGCCTGGGCGGCGGTGCGCGACCGGCTGCTCGACCTGATCGACGGCTGGCACCCCGACCTGGTCGAGCTCGTCCGGCAGTCCGACACGGGCAACAGCTCGCCGTTGACGATCCGCTACGCCAAGCCCGTACCCCACTGGGGCACCGGGCCGGTCACCCTGCTCGGCGACGCGATCCACGCCATGCCGCCGAGCGCCGGCCAGGGCGCCAACACGGCGTTCCGCGACGCCGCGCTGCTCTGCCGCTCGCTCACCACCGTCCACCGCGGCGAAACGCAGCTGGCCGCCGCCGTCGAGGAGTACGAGCTGCGGATGCTCGACCGCGGCTTCGCGGCCGTCGCCGCGGGCCTGGACCGGCTCACGGAGTTCACCCCGGCGCGCTGAAGCGCCTCAGTACGTGGCGCAGCCGCGGGACGGCGGCGAGGTTTCACCGGGCCCGGCCCGGTTAGCCGCTCCGACGGGGGAATCCCGAGGAGCCCACCGAGGAACCGAGGCCGCCATGACCACCGCGTTCGGCTACTTCCTGTCCTGCGAGGAGTTCACCCCCGCCCAGCTGGTCGAGCAGGCCGAGCTGGCGGAGCGGGCCGGCTTCACCCGGCTGGCGATCTCCGACCACTACCACCCGTGGAACGAGGCCCAGGGCAGCAGCCCGTTCGTCTGGGGCGTGATCGGGGCCCTCTCCCAGGTCACCCGGCTGCCGGTGACCACCCTGGTCACCTGCCCGACCGTGCGGCTCCACCCAGCGGTGACGGCCCAGGCGGCGGCCACCGCGGACGTGCAGCTGGCCGGCGGGCTGCGGCTGGGCGTGGGCACCGGCGAGGCGCTCAACGAGCACGTCCTGGGCGACCGCTGGCCGCCGTTCGACGTGCGGGCGGAGATGCTGGAGGAAGCCGTCTCGGTGATGCGCGAGCTGTTCACCGGCCGCCCCGTCTCGCACCGCGGCATCCACTACACCGTCGAGAACGCCCGGCTCTACACCCCGCCGAAGGACGGCCGACTGCCCGTGTACGTCTCGGCGTTCGGCCCCAAGGCGGCCGCGTCGGCGGCGGAGTACGCGGACGGGCTGGTCACCATGACCCCCGACACCGAACTGGTCGGGCGCTACCGCGCGGCGGGCGGCACCGGACCGGTGATCGGCGGTGTGAAGGTGTGCTGGTCGCCCGACCGCGAGCGGGCGGTCAAGACCGCCCACCGGCTCTGGCCGAGCGAACTGCTGCCCGGCGAGCTCGCCCAGGTCCTGCCCACGCCACGGCACTTCGAGCAGGCCACCGAGCTGGTGACGGAGGAGATGGTGGCCCGGGCGGTCACCTGCGGGGACGCCCCCCAGGAGCACGCCGACCGGCTGCGCGACTACGTCGGCGCGGGCTTCGACGAGGTCTACGTCGGCCAGATCGGCCCGGACCAGGAAGGCTTCTTCGACTTCTACCGCGAGCAGATCCTGCCGCGAATGGCCTAGGGGGGCTGTCTTGACGGCCTTCCCGCCCTGCAGCCTGCGCGAGTACGCCCTGCTCGCCGACGGCGAACGCGGAGCCCTCGTCGGCCCGTCCGGCGAGGTCGCCTGGCTCTGCGCGCCCCGCTGGGACTCCGACCCGGTGTTCGCCGGACTGATCGGCGGCACCGGCGAGTACGCGGTGACCCCGGTCGGCCGGTTCGTGCCCGGCGGCTACTACGAGGACCACGGGCTGGTCCGGCGCGGCCGGTGGATCACCGAGCAGGGCGTGGTGGTGTGCCGGGAGGCCCTCGCGCTGCCCGCCGACCCGCACCGGCTGGTGCTGCTGCGCCGCGTCCAGGCCGACTACGGACCGGCCCGTCTGCGGCTGCGGCTGGCGGCCGGCAGCGGCTTCGGAACGGCCCGCCCCCGTGCTCCGCACCGGACGGCGGACGGCTGGACGATCCGCGCCGGGCGGCTGCGGCTGCGCTGGACGGGCGCCAGGACGGCCCGCCCCGGCCCCGACGGAAGCCTGCTGGCGGACGTCGCCCTCGCCGCGGGCGAGCGGCTGGACCTCGTCCTGGAGGTGTCCGACCGCGGCCTCGACACGCCGCCGCCGGACCCGGAACGGTGCTGGCGGGCCACCGAACGCGCCTGGCACGCCGCCGTACCGGACCTCCGGCACACCTGCGACGGGCGCGACGCCCGCTTCTCCTACGCCGTGCTGCACGGCCTCACCTCCCCCGCCACCGGCGGCATGGTGGCCGCGGCCACCACCAGCCTGCCCGAACGCGCCGAGGAGGGCCGCAACTACGACTACCGCTACGTCTGGATCCGCGACCAGTGCCTGGCCGGGCAGGCCGTCGCCGCCTGCGGGCCCGACCGGCTCCTGGACGACGCCGTACGGTTCACCGCCGCGCGGCTGGAGGAGGACGGCCCGCACCTCGCCCCCGCCTACACCGTGACCGGCGGGCGGGTGCCGGACCAGCACACCGTCGACCTGCCCGGATACCCGGGCGGCCACGACCAGGTCGGCAACCGGATCACCCGGCAGTTCCAACTGGACGCGTTCGGCGAGACGTTGCTGCTGTTCGCGGCCGCCGCCCGGCACGGCCGGCTGGGCCCGGACTCCCGCGGCGCGGTCCGTACCGCGGCCGCCGCGATCGCCGCGCGGTGGCGTGAACCGGACGCCGGCATCTGGGAGTTGGACGCCCAGCGGTGGACCCACAGCAGGCTGATCTGCGCCGCCGGGCTGCGCGCGATCACCCGCCCGCAGGTGTCCCGGGCGGCCGGGCTGACGGACGGGCTCGCGGCCGAGTGGAGCGCACTGGCCGACCGGCTGTCGGCCCGCGCCGCCCGCAGCGCGCTGCACCCGTCCGGCCGCTGGCAGCGCTCCCCCGATGACCCGGCGGCCGACATGTCCCTGCTGCTGCCACCGGTGCGCGGCTGGCCGCCCGCCGACGACCCGCGCACCGTCGCCACCCTGCGGGCCTGCCGCGAGCAGCTCACCGACGGGCACTTCGCCTACCGCTTCCGGCACGACGAACGCCCGCTGGCCGAAGCCGAGGGCGCCTTCGTGCTGTGCGGCTTCCTGATGGCCCTCGCCGAGCACCAGCAGGGCGACGCCGTCGAGGCCGCCCGCTGGTTCGAGACCACCCGCGGGCTCTGCGGCTCGGCCGGCCTGTTCTCCGAGGAGTACGACATCGCCCAGCGCCAGCAGCGCGGCAACCTGCCGCAGGCCTTCGTGCACGCGATGCTGCTGGAGTGCGCGGCCCGGCTGGCCCGGCCGCCGGTCAGCTGACCGGCGGGCGCAGCCGGTAGACGGCGAAGGCGCGGCCGATGACGGGCTGGGCGACGTTGCGCACCCGCACCCCGCAGGCGGTAAGGCCGCGTTCGGTGCCCAGGTGCGCGTGGCCGTGCACGGCCAGGTCGGCGCCGGCCCCGTCGATCGCCTCGGCGAGCAGGTAGCTGCCCAGGAACGGGTGGATCTCCGGCGGCTCCCCGGCCAGGGTGTCGGGGACGGGGGCGAAGTGGGTCAGGGCGATCCGCAGGTCGCAGCCCTCGGCGGCCAGTCGGTCCAGGGCGGTGCGCAGCCCGTCGGCGCACTCGCGGCTGTGCCGGACGAAGGCCTTCATCTCGGGCTCGCCGAACTCGCCGGCGCTGCGGCCCGCGAAGCCACCGCCGAAGCCCTTGGTGCCGGCCACGCCGACCAGCAGGCCGTCCACCCGGACGGCGGTGGAGCTGCGTTCCAGCACCTGGACGCCGTTCGAGGCCAGGATCCTGGTGACCTCCTCCGGCCGGCCGGCGTCGTAGTCGTGGTTGCCGAGGACGGCGATCACCGGCACCGGCAGTCCGCCGACCTCCTCCCCCACCACGGCGGCCTCCTCGGGGGTGCCGTGCCGGGTGAGGTCCCCGGCCAGCAGCAGCACGTCCGCCAGCTCGCCCAGGGTGGCGAAGGCGGGCCGCAGCAGGCCCCGGCTGTCCGGGCCGAGGTGGATGTCGCCGACCGCGGCCACCCGGATCACGGCAGGTCCTCCGCCCCGGTCGGCGGCCGGTCGTCGGCCAGCGCGATGTCGGTGTACACCGTCAGGCCGTCCAGGACCTCGATCACGATGCGCTCGACGGCGGCGCGGTGCTGCTCGCTCGGCACGGTGCCGCACACCGTGACGTGGGTGCCGTGCAGTTCGATCCGCAGACTGAGCTCGCCGACCTCGTCGTCGGCGAGGCGGTCGCGCAGGTGGGCGAGCCGGTACTCGGTGTCGTCGGATCCGGTGGTGTCGGCGGCGGTCATACGGCGGCCTCCTCGGGTTCGATCACCTGGAGCCGTTCCAGGAGGTACAGGAACGCGGCGGGCATCGGCTGCCGGCCGCGCTCCGCCCGTACCCGCCGCCAGTCGACCTTCTCCCGCAGCGGCCGCACCACCGACAGCACCGCCCCGAAGTCGCAGTGGTGCTCGGAGAAGGCGGCCAGCAGGCCGCTGACCAGGTCGGTGGCCGAGAGCACCGGCATCTGCACGGAGTCCACCGGCAGCACCTCGGCGCGGTCCAGCAGCTCCGAGGTGACCGGCCGCTTGGCGTGCTCCAGGATCAGGTCGATGTCCTGGCCCAGGCAGTGGGCCTTGATCAGCCAGTCCTCGGGCGGCAGGAACACCTGGACCCCGGCCTCGCGCAGGGTGTGGGTGACGGCCTCGGCGTCCTCGCGGCGGATGCAGAAGTCGGCGTCGTGCTGGAGCCGCACGTCGGCGCCGTGGGCGTAGGCGGCGACCCCGCCGGCCAGCGCGAAGGGGTGGTCCTTGGCCTTGAGCAGCGAGCCGATCCGCTTCGCCGCCTCCAGGATCGCCTGGGCCCGGTCGGGCGGCAGAGGGCCCCCGGGCTCGTCGAGCGGCCGGCCGTCCGGCTCGGCGCGGGTCGAGCGGGACGCATCGGGGTGTTCGGCGGGTCGGTCCATCGCGGCCTCCTCCGGCGGGGTCCGTTCGGGACGCCCCCACGGGTACCCCGCCCAGGGGAGTTCACTCCGCCCGGGGGTGCTCCACCTGAGCTTCGGGAGGCTCACGCCGGCGGGCTGGCCAGCAGGCTGCGGTCGAGGTCCGCCAGCAGTTCGGCGGTGTCCCGGTGGACCTCGGCGGCGCCGGCGCCGAGGAGCTCCCGGGTGTCGAAGCCGCCGCTCTCCACCGCGACGCACGGGACCCGGGCCCGGCCTGCCGCGGTGACGTCCCAGACGGTGTCGCCGATGAAGACGGCGTGCTCGGGTTCGGCGCCCGCGCGGTCGAGGGCGGCGCGGACGAGGTCGGGGGCGGGCTTGGTGGCGGCCACGTCGTCGGCGGAGGTGGCCGCCGTGATCACCTCGTCGGCGTCGAGCGCGCGGCGCAGCACCGCGAGTTCCCGCTCGGAGGCGGAGCTGGCGAGGACGACCGGCCAGCCCCGGCCGGCGCAGGCGCGCAGCAGGTCGGCGGCGCGCGGCAGCGGCTGGATCTGGGGCCAGAACCGGGCGTAGAGGGCGGTGTGGGCGGCGGTGATGCCCTCGTCGTCGCCGTGGTCGCGGTCGGCGCCGAGCAGGTGGTCGAGGAGTTGGTCGGCGCCCATGCCGATCGCCCGGTGGACCCGGGCGACGGGCAGGGTGCGGTCGTGCTGCCGCAGGGCCTCCCACCAGGCGAGGGCGTGGAAGTACGCGGTGTCGAGCAGGGTGCCGTCGACGTCGAAGAGCGCTGCCGAGGTGGTCGTCATGGTCTTCATCCTTTCGCCGGAGCCGCTGCCGCGGTCACCCCGTGCGGTACTCGGCGGCCCGGGCGGGGGCCAGCCGCAGCCCGTGGCCGGGGGCGCCGTCGGCGCCCGGGGTGACGGTGCCGCCGGTGGGGTCGAGGGTGCCGTCGAAGAGCAGTCGCTCGATCCGGACGTGGTCGTGGAACCACTCCAGGTGGCGGCAGTTGGGGACGGCCGCGGCGGCGTGGGCGTGCACGTGGGGGGCGCAGTGGGCGGAGAGGTCGAGGCCGTGGGCCTGGGCGAGGGCGGCGGCGCGCAGCCAGCCGGTGAGGCCGCCGCAGCGGGTGGCGTCGGCCTGGAGGCAGTCGACGGTGGGGATCATCCGGGCGAAGTAGGCGAGGTCGTAGCCGTACTCGCCGGCGGTGACGTCGGGCGGGACGGCGTCGCGGACGGACCGCAGGCCGGTGAGGTCGTCGGAGGAGACCGGTTCCTCGTACCAGCTGACGCCCTGGTCGGCGAGGGCGGCGCCGATCCGGACGGCCTGTTTGCGCCGGTAGCCGCCGTTGGCGTCGGTGTAGAGCTCGACCTGGTCGCCGACGGTGGCGCGGGCGGCGCGGACCCGGTCGAGGTCGCGCTGCTCACGGGTACCCCAGGACTCGCCGATCTTGATCTTGACCCTGGGGATGCCTTGCTCCTCGGCCCAGCCGCGCAGCTGGCGTTCCTGCTGCTCGGCCGAGTAGGTGGTGAAGCCGCCGCTGCCGTACACCGGGACGGGCCGGGCGGCGCCGCCGAGCAGCCGGGCGAGCGGCAGGCCGAGCAGGTGGCCCCGCAGGTCCCACAGGGCGAGGTCGACGGCGGAGATCGCGCCGGAGACGAGCCCGGGGCGGCCGGTGTTGCGCACGGCCCGGTTCATGGCCTCGTGGGCGCCGCTGGTGTCGTGCGGGTCGCGGCCGGTGACCAGCGGGGCGAGTTCCTCGCTGATCACGGCGGCGGTGGCGGGCGCGCCGTAGGTCCAGCCGAGGCCGCTGTTCGGGCCGCTGACGGCCTCGGCGAGGACGAGGGTGGTGTGGTCCCAGGCGAGGGTGCCGTCCGCCTCGGGGGCGTCGGTGGGGACGGTGTAGACGCTCACGCCGATCCGGTCGACCTCGCTCATGACGGCGCCCTCAGTCCGGAGCGTTCGCCCGCCGCCAGCAGGCCGGCGGCCCGGTCGACCAGGGCCATGATGGTCAGCGCCGGGTTGGCGCTGCCCTGGGTGGGCAGCACGCTGCCGTCGGTGATCAGCAGGTTGGGGACGGCGAAGGCGCGCAGCCGGTGGTCGACGACGCCGGCGAGGGGGTGGTCGGCCATCCGGCAGCCGCCGACCAGGTGGGCGTAGCGGTCGATGGTGATGACCTCGCTGGCCCCGGCGGCGCGCAGGATGGACTCCATCACCTCGCGGGCGGCCCGGATCAGCATCCGGTCGTTGTCGCACTGGGAGAAGGCGAAGTCGGCGACCGGCAGGCCGTGCCGGTCGGTCTGCTCGGCGAGGGTGACCCGGTTGTCCGGCTGGGGCAGCAGTTCGGCCATGGCGCCGAGGGTGGCCCAGTGGACGTAGTCGGAGAGGTAGGTGCGCAGGTCGGCGCCCCAGTGGCCCTGGGCGACGACGTGCTCGGCCCAGGTGATGGGCAGCGGGGAGATGTTCTGGATGGTGAAGCCGCGCCGGTAGGGCTTGGCGGGGTCGGTCTCGTAGTACTGCTCGGTGGAGACCTCGGGCGGCGGGGCCTTGTGGGCGCGGATCTCCTCCTCGAAACGGCCGGAGGTCTGCGGGGCGCCCTGCACCATGACGTAGCGGCCGACCAGGTCGTGGTCGTTGCACAGGCCTTCGGGGAAGCGCGGGCAGGCGGAGTTGAGCAGCAGCCGCGGGGTCTCGATGGCGTAGCCGGCGACGGCGACGGTACGGGCGAGCTGGAGGTGTTCGCGGCCGTGGTGGAAGTAGCGGACGCCGCGGGCGAGTCCGTCGGCGTCGAGCTCGACGGCGGCGGCCATGCAGTCGGCGCGGATCTCGGCGCCGTGGGCGAGGGCGTCGGGGACGTGGGTGATCAGCGGGGAGGCCTTGGCGTTGACCTTGCAGCCCTGGAGGCAGAAACCCCGGTAGACGCAGTGCGGGCGGCGGCCGAAGCGGCCGTTGGTGATGGCGACCGGGCCGACCCGGGCCTGGATGCCGAGGGCGGCGGCGCCGCGCAGGAAGATCTCGCCGTTGCCGCCGACGGGGTGCGGCGGGTGCGGGTAGGGGTGGGGCTCGCCCCAGGGCCAGTACTGGCCGGCGACGGGGAGTTCGTACTCGATGCGGCGGTAGGACTCGCGCAGGTCGTCGTAGTCGATCGGCCAGTCGGCGCCGACGCCGTCGAGGCTGTGGGTGCGGAAGTCGGAGGGGTGGAAGCGGGGTGCGTAGCCGGCGAAGTGGACCATCGAACCGCCCACGCCGCGGCCGGAGTTGTTGGAGCCGAGCGGTACCGGGTCGGTGCCGGAGATGAGCCGCGGCTCGGTCCAGTACAGGTGGTGGGAGGAGGCCTCGTCGCTGACCCAGTCGGTGAGCGGGTCCCAGAACGGGCCGGCCTCCAGCACCACGACGCTCCAGCCCCGGCGGGCCATCCGCTGGGCCAGGGTGGCGCCGCCCGCACCGCAGCCGACGATCAGCAGGTCGACCTCGTCGGTGTCCGCGTGGCGCCGCATGTCGCGCCGCAGGGTGTGGTCGAAGCCCTGGCCGTCGCGGGGCAGCAGCCAGGCGGAGGCGTTGGTGCGGCGGACCTCGCGCTCGGCGGCGGCGTTGGCCCGTACGGTCTGGGCGGCGGCGCGCAGCCGGGAGTGCCGGCCGGGGTCGGTCGCGGGGGGCACCGGGCGGGGCGGCTCGTCGTCGGGCGGCCGGGGCGGGCTGGAGTGGGCGTCGGCGACCTCCCAGGGTTCGCGCCGGCCCGGGCCCAGGCGCAGGTAGCCGCGCGGGTGGGCGGGGCCGCCGAAACCGATCTCGTTCCAGGCGGTGGGGTGGGAGTAGTACGCCGTGCAGGCGTACCTGGTCCACAGGCTCCAGACGTGCTTGGCGGGCAGGCCGTGCCAGCGTTCGCCGTCCAGTTCCTGGATCCTCCCGATCAGCGCCCGCTGCTGGACTTCGCTGAGCGCGGCGAACGGGCCGTCGGCGTCCTCGTCCAGGGCGTGCAGTGAGCGGCGCCAGGCCTCGTCGTCCATCGGCATGTCGGCGTAGTGCCAGCCGTCGGTCTCCAGTTCGGCGAGCCGGGCGTCGATCATCGGCAGCAGCGGGACGTCGGGGTGGTCGAGCAGTTGGTCGAGCAGGGCGCGGGCGGTGGCCTCCTCGGCGGGGGTGAAGAGCCGCAGCGGCGGCTGGGGACCGGTTCGGGCGACCACGACGGCCGTCGTCTCGCGGTCCCAGTGCCGGGCCTGGGAGAGCACGTCGAAGCCGGGGAAGCGGGGCTCAGGCATCGGCGGACTCCCGGCGCAGTACGGCGGCGACGAGGCCCATTCCTCCGACCAGGCTCATCAGCAGCGGTGCGAACAGCGGCGGGCCCATCTCGACGTTGTAGCGGGCCATCGCCCAGCCGCCCGGCTTCTCGGCGATGCCTCGCACGTGCAGCCAGGTGCCCTGGAGGCCGTTGGCGACGATGGCGGCGGAGGCGACCGGCAGCATGGTGCGCGCCGCGCGCGGGCTGAGCATCCCGGCCACCCCGGCGACGGCGCCGACCGGGCCCAGCAGGACCGGCCACCACATGACGCGGTTGCCGAAGCCGGCCCGGTCGTGCTCCAGGTAGATCTCGGCGGCGGTGATCACCGAGCCGGCGCCGGTGGCCAGGGACAGCGAGCGCTGGAAGCGCCCGGTGCGGACGTTGCGCACGGTGAGGCCGATGAGGTCAGTGGCGCCCATGCCGGCCTCCGAAGGACGGCAGCAGCTCCTGGAGCTTCGCCTTGAAGCCCTGGCGCACCATCGCCGCCCGGTCGCTGTCGCCGCGCAGCACGGACTCGGCGGCGGCCTGGATCTGGTCCCAGCTGGCGTGCGGCGGGATCGGTGGGACGGCCGGGTCGGTGCGCAGCTCCAGGACGTAGGGGCGGTCCGCGTTCAGGGCGTGCTGCCAGCCGCCGGGGACGTCCTCCGGTGCGGTCGCGCATTCGGCGCCGAGCCCGAGGGTGCGGGCGAAGCCCGCGTAGTCGACGTCGGGGAGCTGCTGGGAGGGCAGGAAGCTCGGGGCGCCCTGCATGGCGCGCATCTCCCAGGTGACCTGGTTGAGGTCGCGGTTGTTGAGCACCGCCACCACCAGCCGCGGGTCCTCCCACTGCTGCCAGTACTTGGAGATGGTGATCAGCTCGGCGAGGCCGTTCATCTGCATCGCGCCGTCGCCGACGATGGCGATCGCGGGCCGGTCGGGGTGGGCGAACTTGGCGCCGATCGCGTACGGGACGCCCGGGCCCATGGTGGCCAGGGTGCCGGACAGCGAGCCGCGCATCCGGCCGCGGAAGCGCAGGTGGCGGGCGTACCAGTTGGCGGCGGAGCCGGAGTCGGCGGTGACCATGACGTCGTCGGGCAGCAGGTGGTCGAGGGCGTGGATCGCGTACTCGGGGTTGATCGGGTCTGCCTCGACCTCGGCGCGCCGCTCCATCACCTCCCACCAGCGCTCGGTGTTGTCGCAGATGGTGCGCTGCCAGTCGCGGTCCTCCTTGCGGATCAGCAGCGGCAGCAGCCGGTCCAGCGTGCGGGCGGCGTCGCCGACCAGATTGACCTCGTACGGGTAGCGCAGCCCGACCATGAACGGGTCGAGGTCGATCTGCACGGCCCTGGCCTGCCCGAACTCGGGCAGGAACTGGGTGTACGGGAAGGACGAGCCGACGGTCAGCAGGGTGTCGCAGTCGCGCATCAGCTCGTACGAGGGACGGGTGCCGAGCAGGCCGATCGACCCGGTGACGTACGGCAGCACGTCGGGCAGCACGTCCTTGCCGAGCAGCGCCTTGGCGACCCCGGCGCCGAGCAGTTCGGCGGTCTGCTGGACCTGCTCGCGGGCGTGGCGGGCGCCCTGGCCGACCAGCATCGCGACCTTGCGGCCGCTGTTGAGCACGTCGGCGGCCCGGCGCAGCTCAGCGTCCTCGGGGACGACCGTCCACTGGGGACTGCCCAGGCTGGAGGGCACCATCTTGAAGGCGTGCTCCGGCGGGTTGTGGTCCAGCTCCTGGACGTCGGCGGGCACGATCACGGCGGTGACGGTGCGGCGGGCGGCGGCGGTGCGCATCGCCCGGTCGAGCACGTTGGGCAGCTGCTCGGGGACGGTCACCATCTGGCAGTACTCGGCGGCGACGTCCTTGAACAGGCTCAGCAGGTCGACCTCCTGCTGGTACGAGCCGCCCATCGCACTGCGGTCGGTCTGCCCGACCACGGCCACCACCGGGACGTGGTCCAGCTTGGCGTCGTACAGCCCGTTGAGCAGGTGGATCGCGCCCGGGCCCGAGGTCGCCGCGCACACTCCGGTGCGGCCGGAGAACTTGGCGTAGCCGACGGCCTCGAACGCGGCCATCTCCTCGTGCCGGGCCTGGACGAAGACGGGGTTGTTGTCGGCCCGGCCCCAGGCCGCGAGCAGCCCGTTGATGCCGTCGCCGGGATAACCGAAGACGTACTGGACGTCCCAGGCGCGCAGTCGTTCCAGGATGTGGTCGGAAACCTTCGGGGACACGGTGCTCCTCCTTGACGCCCTTCACACGACGATCCCCCCCCAGCGCGGCTAACCGCTGAGGGGGGTCGGAAACACCCGGCAGGGGAAAAGTCAGTCCGCCTCGGCCGGTTCGTCGGCCCAGCCCGGGGCGTCGCGGTCCTCCAGCCGCTCGCGCAGCCGGGTCAGCGTGGCGGAGAGCAGCCGGGAGACGTGCATCTGGGAGACGCCGATCCGCCCGGCGATCTCGGACTGGGTGCAGCCGTCCCAGAAGCGGAGCTTGAGCACCGTCTGCTCGCGCTCGGGCAGTTCGGCGAGCAGGGGGCGTATC
The DNA here is from genome assembly GCF_044546945.1 of Kitasatospora sp. NPDC053057. Taxonomy (NCBI): domain Bacteria; kingdom Bacillati; phylum Actinomycetota; class Actinomycetes; order Kitasatosporales; family Streptomycetaceae; genus Kitasatospora; species Kitasatospora sp. NPDC053057. The sequence goes on from NZ_JBITZP010000007.1 coordinate 88,626, forward strand.
GCGGTGCGGAAGTCGGCGAGTTCGATGCCGGGGTCGCAGCCGCCGAGCCGGTCCAGCATCGCGCTGCCACTCTCGTCGCTGTCCTGGTCCCGCAGCGCGTCCAGTGAGCTGGGGCGGTAGACCCGGCCCGCCACCAGGCCCTCGGTGGCCTCTTCGACGCTCAGGTGGAGATCCTCGGCGATCTCCTCCGGCTGGGGGAGCCGGCCGAGCTCCTGCTCCAGCCGGTCGGAGCCGCGGGCCACCGTCAAGTAGAGCTCCTGCATGCTGCGCGGGACGCGCACCGGCCAGGAGGTGTCCCGGAAGAAACGTTTCATCTCGCCGGCGATGGTGGGGATGGCGTAGGTGAGGAACTCGACGCCGCGGTGTGGGTCGTAGCCGTCGACGGCCTTGATCAGGCCGATCGTGCCGACCTGGAGGATGTCCTCCATGTCCTCGGCGCGGTGCCGGAAGCGGGCGGCGATGAACCGCACCAGCGGCATGTTCAGCTCGATGATCGTGCCGCGCACATAGCTGTAAGCGGCGCTCTCCCGGGCCAGCCCGGACAGCCGCTCGAACAGCGCGTCGCTGAGTTCCCGCGCCTCGATCTTGCCCATCGCGCGGAGTTCGGTCCTGGTGGGTCTCGGTGGCAGGTCGGGCAGAGTGCCCGAGGGGATGGTTTCCTGTTCGACAGGGGCAGCTGTTTCGAGAGGGGTGGACACGCGTCCTCCTCGGCATCGGGGTGAACGCCCGGCGACGCCTGCGGGTACCACTCGCGCATCGGGGGCTCTTCCCCAGGACCTGGGCCCGGTGTCGACGGCGAGGTCCCGGTGGCACCCGGCCTGGGTGCCGGCGGCCGTTCGTCCCAACCGCCGCAGGATCGTTCTACCCGACATACGACATGGAATTCATGTTTTCAGATGATTTTTTGCGATTTGTCCGGGTACACGCGCTCAGGTAGCAATCTGGACCAGGAGAGGAGGGCCGGCCATGCCCCGAGGATCCAGCCCCAAGCGGGAGCGCCAGTACGAGCACATCAAGGAGAGCGCGCTCGACCGGGGCGAGAGTGAGAAGCGGGCCAAGGAGATCGCCTCCCGGACGGTCAACAAGGAACGCGCCCGGCACGGCGAGTCCAAGACCGCTAGCCGTACCTCGACCCACGACATGTCGTCCGGCCGGCGTGGCGGACAGCGCTCGCACAGCGGCTCCCAAGGCCCGACGTACGACCAGCTGTACAACGAGGCCAAACACCGCAACATCAAGGGCCGTTCGAAGATGAACAAGCGCGAACTGGCCCATGCGCTCGGTCACTGAGCCTCGGCCGCTGAGCCTCGGTCGCTGAGCCTCGGTCGCTGATTTCCGTCCTCCGACTTCCGACGAAGGTGCGCCATGACCGTTCCGACGCCCCCTGATCCGGACACCCAGCCGATCCCCCACCCCAACCCCGCGCCCCGGCCGGGAGAGGGCCCCGATCCGGTGCCTCCGCCCATCCCGCCGTTCCCAGACCCCACGCCCTACCCGGACCCCGACCCGGCACCACCGCCTCAGCCGCACCCCGGGCAGCAGTAGGGAGCAGTAGCGGACCCCGGGCCGGCCCGTCGGGCACGGTGCGGGGTCCTCGAAGAGTTACGGACCGTCAACTGACGGGACGTCAACAACGGGACGTCAACCAGACGGATGAAGCCGTCGATCCGGACGTACCGGTCGAGCGTCGATCCGGACGTACCGGTCGAGCGGGGACGGCACCTCCAGCCAGACCAGCTTGCCCCCGTCGTCGGGCCCCGCGCCCCAAGCGCGGGCGAGCCGGTCGACCACCCGCAGGCCGTGCCCGCCCGGCCGGCCCGGATTGCCGGACGGAACCAGCCGCGGCATCACCGGGCTGGCGTCCGCGACCTCCACCCGCAGGCGGGCGCCGTCCCAGTCCAGGCGCAGCTCGCGCGGGCCGCCGGGGGCGTGCAGACAGGCGTTGGTGACCAGCTCCGAGACCATCAGCAGGACGTCCTCCGCCAGGGCCCGTTGCTCGTCGTCGGCGGCGGGCAGCCAGTGCCAGGACCGCAGCGCCGCACGGCTGAACTCACGACTGCGCTGCACCGCGCCGTCGCTGCCGTCGAACGCGAGCCGCCTGGTCTCCGCGTCGGTCGTCGGTCGTCCTCGCCCGGTACGGTCCATGCCGGGCCTCCTCACACCGGGCCCGGCGGAGCGCCTGGTCGCGCCGACGACACGTCCTCCGACGGCCGTCCGGGCTCCGGATCCGGATCCGGCTCCGGAGCCGGATCCGGCGAGGAACCGGGCGGGACCTCGGCCCCGAGCCCCGGTCGGGACGGCGTTGCGCCGTCCCGACCACCGTGCCGCGCAGGGCGGACGGTCGAGTACTCGGGGGCCGTCCCGGGTGCGACCGGGCAGGCCACGTGCTCCTCGTCCATGCCCCGCGTTTGCCCGGCCCGGGCGCGGCTACACGCGCCGACGTGAGGAGGCGGAGGCGATCACCATGGCGACGCCGAACAACGGCCGCGACGGCCGGTCTCCCCGGCCGAGGGTCGGCCGTCAGGAGTCGCCCGAGGAACGGGCGGACCGGCGCTGGAGCGACCTGCTCCAGGAGGTCAGGGTCGCCCAGACCGGCTCGCAGATCCTCTTCGGGTTCCTGTTGAGCGTGGTCTTCATGCCCCGCTTCGCCCAACTCGGCGACTTCGACCACGGACTCTACGTGGCCACCGTCGTGCTCGGCGCGCTCGCCACCGGCTCGCTGACCTCCCCGGTCGCCTACCACCGGATCTTCGCCGGGCGCCGCCTGAAGCCCCAACTGGTCGACGCCGCCGCCCGGTTGGTGGCCATCGGCCTGGTGCTGCTGGCCCTGACCGTCGGCTCGGCCCTGCTGCTCCTGCTGCGGGTGGCGACCGGCTCGGCGATCTCCGGCTGGATCACCGCCGCCGTCATGCTGTGGTTCGCGTCCTGCTGGCTGCTGCTGCCCTTCGGGCAGCTGCACCGGCACAACGGCCGGAGCCCCCGGCCCCCGGACGGGCCGGACGACCCCGACCGCGACGACCACAATGACGCTTCAACCACCCCTGAACGGTGACCCGCGCACGGCGACCCGCGCGGAACGTTTCGGCGCCGGAGGCCGGGCAAGACGCCCGCCATGAGGATCCGTACGCGTTCCAAGCCCCGAACCGTGGTCATCACCGGCGCCACCGCAGGAGTCGGCCGGGCCTGCGTCCGGGCGTTCGCCACCGACGGCGACCGGCTGGTGCTGATCGCCCGTGGCATCGCCGGGCTGCGCGCGGCCTCCGCCGAGGCCGAGGCCGCCGGCTCGCCGGTGCGCACCGTCCTCGCGGACGTCTCCGACCCGGAGGCCTGCGAGGCGGCGGCGGCCCGCGCCGAGGCGGAGTTCGGCCCGATCGACGTCTGGGTCAACGACGCCTTCGTGTCGGTGTTCGCACCGTTCACCGAGATCAGCGCCGAGGAGTTCCGCCGGGTCACCGAGGTCACCTACCTCGGCTACGTCAACGCCACCCGGGCCGCGCTGCGCCGGATGCTGCCGCGCGACCACGGCACCATCGTGCAGGTCGGCTCCGCGATCGCCTACCGCGGCATCCCGCTGCAGACCGCCTACAGCGGCGCCAAGCACGCCATCCAGGGCTGGCACGAGGCGCTGCGCTGCGAACTCCTGGCCAGCGGGTCGGGGGTGCGGGTGACCATGGTGCAGCTGCCCGCGGTCAACACCCCGCAGTTCGACTGGGTGCTCAACCGGCTGCGCGGTCGGGCCCGGCCCGTCCCGCCCGTCCACCAGCCCGAACTGGCCGCCCGCGCCGTCCGGTACGCCGCCGACCACCCCGGCCGGCGCGAGTACTGGGTCGGCGGCAGCACCGCGGCCACCCTGATCGCCAACGCGCTCGCCCCCGGCCTGCTCGACCGCTACCTCGCCCGCACCGGCATCGACTCCCAGCAGGACCACGGGCCGCGCCACCCGGAGGACCACGCCAACCTCTGGACACCGAGCGACGCCTCCCAGGACCACGGCGCCCACGGCCGTTTCGACGAGGAGGCCCACGAACGGAGCGCCCAACTCTGGGCCTCCCAGCACCACGGCCTGCTCGCCACCGGCGGCGCGGTCCTCGCCGGCGCCGCCGCCCGCGCGCTCGCGCGGGGGCGGTGACCGGCGGCCGCTCGCAGACCGACCGTCATGGACCCGGCCACGGCGCTGCGGCGGATCGCCTTCCTGCTGGAGTGGAAGGACGCCTCCCCCTACCGGGTGCGGGCCTTCCACACCGCGGCCGACGCGGTCCGCGCCCTGCCGCCCGGGCCGGTGGACGCCGCGCTTGCCCGCCGCCTGCCGGGCGTAGGACCGGTCACCGCCGAGGTGATCGCCCAGGCCGCCGCCGGCGCGACCCCGACCTACCTCGCCCGGCTCGAAGCCTCCGCCGGGCCGGCCGCCCAGGCCGGGTGGGACCTGCTCGCGGCCGCGCGGGGCGACTGCCACCTGCACTCCGACTGGTCCGACGGCGGCCACCCGATCGAGGAGATGGCCGAGGCCGCCCGCGCGCTCGGACACCGCTGGGCCGTCCTCACCGACCACTCGCCCCGGCTGACCATCGCCCACGGCCTCAGCCCCGAACGGCTGCGGCACCAGCTCGACGTGGTCGCGGCGTGCAACGCCCACGACGGGCCCGACGGCTCGTTCCGGCTCCTGACCGGAATCGAGTGCGACATCCTGGAGGACGGCTCGCTCGACCAGGAACCCGAACTCCTCGGCCGGCTCGACGTGGTGGTGGCCTCGGTGCACTCCAGGCTACGCGCGGACCCGGAACCGATGACGGCCAGGATGCTGGCGGCGGTCCGCCACCCGCGCACCAACGTGCTCGGGCACTGCACCGGCCGGATCGTCACCGGCCGCGGCCGGCCGCCCTCCCGATTCGACGCCGAGGCCGTGTTCGCCGCCTGCGCCGCCGCCGGGACGGCCGTGGAGATCAACTGCCGCCCCGAGCGCCGCGACCCGCCCGACGAGCTGCTCCGCCTGGCCGCCGACGCGGGCTGCCTGTTCGCCGTCGACACCGATGCCCACGCCCCGGAGCAACTGCACTGGCTCACCTCCGGCTACGCCCGCGCGGCCCGCTTCGGCCTCGGCCCCGACCGGCTCGTCACCACCTGGCCACGCGACCGGCTGCTGGCGTGGGCGCACCCGGCTCCGCCCTGATCGGGCGGACCGCCCACGGTTTGCGGGCGGAGCGGTCGGACACACGCGCTGGCGTCGGACTTCCCGGAGCGAGGAAGGGTGCGGGCGATGGGTGTGCTGGCCGGACGGACGGCGCTGGTGACCGGCTCCTCCCGGGGGCTGGGGCTGCTGATCGCGGGGGAGCTGGCGGAGCGGGGCTGTGCCGTGATGCTGTGCGGCCGGGACGAGTTGGCGCTGGAGCGGGCGCTGCGCCAGCTGCGCGGCCGCCCGGGTGAGGTGGCCGGCACGGTCTGCGACCTGATGGATCCGGAGGCGCCCGGGCGGCTGCTCGCGGCCGTGCGGGAGCGCTTCGGCGCCGAGGTGGACCTGCTGGTCAACAATGCCGGCCTGATCCAGGTCGGCCCGGTCTCGGCGATGCAGGAGCAGGACTTCCGGCGGGCGCACGAGCTGATGACGATGGCGCCGCTGCGGCTGGTCCAGGCGGTGCTGCCGGCGATGCGGGCCCGCGGCGCGGGCTCGATCGTCATGATCAGCTCGGTCGGCGGCCGGATCCCGGCTCCGCACCTGCTGCCGTACGTGACCGCCAAGTTCGCGCTCACCGGCCTCTCGGAGGGGCTGGCGGCGGAGCTGGCGCAGTACGGCATCCGGGTGACCACCGTGCTGCCGGGGCTGATGCGCACCGGCTCTCACACGGCCGCCGAGTTCGCCGGGCAGGCGGGCAGCGAGTACGCCTGGTTCGCCACCGCCGCGTCCCTGCCGCTGGTGTCGATGGACGCCGGGCGCGCCGCGCGACGGATCGTCCGGGCGGTCGAGGCCGGGCGGCGCGAGCTGGTGCTGACGCCGCTGGCCAAGGCCGGCGTGCTCGCCCACGGCGTCGCGCCGGCCACCACCAACCGGCTGCTCGGCCTGACCGCGCGGCTGCTGCCGCCGGCTGGCGGCGCGCCGGAGCACGGCGTACCGGGCCTGCGGGCCGCGTCCCGGCACCGGCGCGGTGGTCCGGTCGACCGGCTCACCGCCCTCGGACGCCGGGCGGGGCGGGCCCACAACGAGCCCACGGCGTCCTGAGGCCGGTGTCCCCGGTGCCCGTAGAACCTCCCCCGGCCCGCCGGCCCATGCCGAGCCGGACCAGAACCGATCCCGGCCGAGGTTGACGGCCGCCGGCCGGTGTGGAAGCGCGCGCTCCGGGCACACGCGGCGCGGGGGCCACGACCCGGCCCCGCCGTCCGACGCACGAGAGGAGCGCAACCCGATGGGCACCGAGGACAAGCTGCGCAACATCGCGGAGAAGGCCCACGGCAAGGCCAAGGAGGCCGCCGGGAAGGCCATCGACGACCCGGTCGTCGCGGCCGAGGGCAAGGGCAAGCAGATCAAGAGCGACCTCAAGCAGGCCGGCGAGAAGATCAAGGACGCCGGGAAGGACTGAGCCCGGTGCCGGCGGCCGCTTCGCGCGGCCGCCGGCCCGTCCGGAGCGAGGGAGCCGCCATCAAGGCCGTGATGTCCAGCCCTGCCCGGCCGCGCGGTCCCGCCCCGGGAGGAGAGCGAGATGAGCACCATGAGGAACCCCGCTCCGAAGGACCCGCCGGAGCCGGTCGAGACGCCGGAGTCCCGGATGACCGGCGAGGGCAGTCCACCACCGGAGCACGAGGAGGAGAAGGGGCCGCAGGACGGCCCGGAGTTCGAGGTGACCGAGCCGGCCCACGAGCCGAAGCGGTAGCCGAAGCGGTAGGAGTGCCGGCGGTACGACCGCGCGGGCCGGGCCGATCATCGGAGCTTTCCGGCCCGCCGTCCGGCGAACGGGTGGTCCGGTGCCGCGATCGCGCGCGCGGCGGCGTTGCGCGCGGGACGCGTGCGCCGACCGGACGGTACACCTGGGGGCCGCCCGCCGCGGTGGCGGGTGCCCGGAGGACCGACATGGGGGTGGTGGAATGCGAACGATGCTCGAACTCCTGCTCTGGTGGGGGGTGTTGCTGTTGCTGAACATCGTATTCATCAGCTCGGTGTCCCCGCTGGAAGTGGCGGTGGGCGGCGGCGTGGCGCTCCTCGGGGCGCTGGGTGCGGTGGCCGTCCGGCGCGCGTCCGGGGCCGCTCCCGGCGGACCGGCCCGGCTGGCCAGGGCGCTGTGGGCGTTCCCGTGGACCCTGCTGGCCGACACCGGCCGGCTCGCGCTCGCCGTGCTCTCGCCCGGCCACCGGCGCGGCGGGTTCCGCACCGTACGGCTCGCCCCCGGCACCGGGGCGGCCTGGGGCGCGGCGCTGCTGTCCTCGACGCCCGGCGCGTACACGGTGGAGAGCCGGGACGGCGAGCTGACCGTCCACGCCCTGGGCGACGAACTCTCCGCGCTGGAACGGGCGTTGACCGGAGCCGGGGAGTGAACGCCTGGCTGCTCGCGGCGGCCGTGCTGGCCGCCGGCGGGATCGGACCCTGCCTGCTGCTCGGCCTGCGCGGCTCACCCCAGCAGCGGCTGGCCGGGCTCAACCTCGCCGCGACGATCACCTCCGTCGTCCTGCTGCTGCTCGCCCAGGGGTTCAGCCGCACCTCGTACACCGACCTGGCGCTGGACCTCGCGGTGCTGGCACCCGCCGGGACACTGGTGTTCACCCGCTTCCTGGCCGGGAGGCAGCAGTGACGCCCCGGCACACCCTCGCCCTGGTGCTGCTGGTGGCCGGCACCGCCGCCCTGCTGCTCGCCGCCCTCGCCCTCACCGTGCTGCCCGGCCCGTACCTGCGGCTGCACGCCCTCTCCCCCGCCGCCACCCTCGGCGCACCGCTGGTCACGCTCGCCCTCGCCGTGGACACCGGGCCGGGGCGGGCCGCCGTCAAGCTGCTGGTGATCGGCCTGTTGCTGGCCATCGGCGGCACCGTCACCACCATGGCCGTCGCACGCACCACCGTCCGCGCCGAACGGGAGGCCCAGCAGTGACCAACACCCTCACCGTCATCGCCCTGCTGCTCACCGCCGTCACCGCGACCGCCGCCGCGCTCACCCGCGACCCGGTCCGGCAGGCCGCCGTCCTCGCGCTGCTCGGGCTCTGCCTGGCGCTGCTGTTCACCGTGCTCCAGGCACCCGACGTCGCGCTCTCCCAGCTCGGCGTCGGCAGCGCGATCACCCCACTGCTGATCCTGCTGACCGTCCGGCGGGTGCGACGCCAGGAGCAGTCGGACGAACACCCGGACCGCACCGAGTGAGCCGCACCGCCCGGCTGCGGCTGTTCCTGACCGCCGCCACCGTCCTCGCCGCCGCCCTGATCACCGCCGCGACCGAGCTGCCCGGCTTCGGCGGCAGCCACCACCCGTACGGCGAACGGGCGGTGGCGGCCGGGCTGGCCCGGCAGACCGCCAACATCGTCTCCTCCGTCAACTTCGACCAGCGGGCCTTCGACACCCTCGGCGAGGAGTCGATCCTGTTCGGCTCGGTGCTCGGCGCCGGCATGCTGCTGCGGCTGGCCCGGGACGAGCACAAGCGCCGCGCCGCCGCCGAACCCGTACTGCCCACCACCCGGCTGTTCGGCGCCACCCTGCTGCCGGTCACCCTTCTGGTCGGCGGATACCTCGTCGCCCACGGCCAGTTGAGCCCCGGCGGCGGCTTCCAGGGCGGCGTCGCGCTCGCCACCGCCCTGCATCTGGCCTACGTGGCCGCCGACTACCTGGTGCTCAAGCGGATCCGCCCGCTGGCCGTCCTGGACGTGGCGGACGCGATCGCGGCCGGCACCTACGCCGCGCTCGGACTGATCGGCCTCGCCCAGGGCGCCGGCTACCTCGCCAACACCCTGCCGCTCGGCACCTTCAACCAGTTGTCCTCCAGCGGGCTGGTGGCGGTGATCAACGCCGCCGTCGGGGTCGAGGTCGCCTCGGGCGTGGTGGTCCTGCTGGCGCACTTCCTGGACCAGGCGGTCGAGATCGTCCATCGCGGGGAGCGCCGGTGAGCATCTTCCCCTACCTGATCGCCGGGTGGATCCTGCTCGCCGGGCTGTACGGCCTGGTGACCAGCCGCAACCTGGTGCAGGCGGTCGGCTGCCTGGCCGTCGCGCAGTCCTCCACCTACGTGCTGCTGCTCGCGGTCGGCTACCGCAGCGGCGCCACCGCGCCCGTCTACTCCGACCTGCCGACCGACGCCCCGGTGGTCGACCCGGTGGTCCAGGCGCTCGCCCTGACCGACATCGTGGTCGGGGCGACCGTCACCGCGCTGCTGCTGTCGCTGGTCATCCAACTGCGCAAGCGGCACGGCACGGTGGACCCGGAGGAACTCACCGGGCTGCGCGGGTGACCGGCCGGTGAACACCACTGACCTGCTGCCGCTGGCCGTCGCCATCCCGCTGCTCGGCGCCGCCGTCCTGGCCGTGGCCGGCCGCCGGCTGCCCCGCCCGGGCCGCGACGCGCTGACCGCCGTCCTGGCCGCCGCCGACGTGGCCTGTCTGGCCCTGCTGTGGGCCCGGACCGCACCGGACGGCCGGGCGGTGTCCTGGCTCGGCGGCTGGAGCCCGCGCGGCGGCCACAGCGTCGGCATCGTGCTGGTCGCCGACCGCCTCGGCACCGGCCTCGCCCTGCTCTCGGCCGTCCTCGTCCTCGCCGTGCTCTGCTACGCCTGGCGGTACTTCGAGGAGCCCTCCGGCGAGCACGGCGGGGTGTTCCCCGCCCTGCTGCTGCTCTTCGAGGCCGGGATGTGCGGCTTCGCGCTCACCGGGGACCTCTTCGACGCCTTCGTCTTCTTCGAACTGATGGGCGCCGTCGCCTACGCGCTGACCGGCTACCGGATCGAGGACCCGCGCCCGCTGCAGGGCGCGCTCGCCTTCGGACTGGTCAACTCGGCCGCCGCGTACCTCTCGCTGCTCGGCATCGGCCTGCTCTACGCCCGCACCGGCGAACTCGGCCTCGCCCAGATCGGCGCCGCACTGGACCAGCACGCCGCGGCCGGACACGGCCGGGACGCCCTGGTCGTCGTCGCCTTCGTGCTGGTCCTGGCCGGCCCGCTGGTCAAGGCCGCGACGGCGCCCTTCCACTTCTGGCTGCCGGACGCCCACGCGGTGGCGCCCAGCCCGGTGTGCATGCTGCTGTCCGGGGTGATGGTCGAACTCGGCGTCTACGGGGTGGCGCGGATCCACCGCGTGGTCTTCGCCGGGGCGGGTGGACTGCCGGACGCAGCGGTCCGCGACACCCTGCTCGCCGCGGGCGTGCTGACGGCGCTGGTCGGCGCCGTGATGTGCTGGCAGCAGCGGCACCTGAAGCGGATGCTCGCCTTCTCGACCGTCGGGCACATCGGCCTGTTCCTGATCGGCGCCGCGCTGCTCGACCCGGCCGGGCTGACCGGCTCGGCCGTGTACGTGGCCGGCCACGCGGGCGCCAAGGCGGCACTGTTCGGCCTCACCGGCGTGCTGCTCGACCGGTACGGCTCGGTGGACGAGCACGGGCTGCACGGCCGGGCCCGCGAACTCCGTTTCACCGGGCTGCTGTTCGTCCTCGGCGCGCTCGCCCTGGCCGGGCTGCCGCCGTTCGGCACCGGGCTCGGCAAGGCCGTCACCGAGGAGGCCGCCGGGCACTGGGGCGGCTGGCTGCCGGTGGTGTTCGTGCTGGTCTCCGCGCTCACCGGCGGCGCGGTCCTGCGCGCCGGGCTGCGGGTCTTCGGCGGGCTCGGCGCGCCACCGGCCGAGCACCCCGAGGTGGCGGCGACCACCGGCGACGGCGAGGAGCCCGAGATCCGCGAACCGGGCCGGCGACCGCCGGCACCGATGCTCCTCGTCCCGGCGCTGCTGCTGGCGGGCTGCCTGGCCGTCGGCGTGCTGCCGGGCGTGGGGCGCGCGCTCGCGGCGGGAGCGGCCGCCTTCACCGACCGGAACGGGTACCTCACCGAGACCCTCGGCGGCACGGCTGCCCCCGCCGGCGCCACGCCCGAGGCCTGGTGGACGGTGTCCGGAGTCCTGCTGGGCCTGCTCTCCGCCCTGCTGGCCGTCGGCCTCGCCATCGCCGCCCTCCGCCGCGACCCGAGGCGCGGCACCGGCGGGCTGTACCGGGTGACCGTCCTGCCGCTGCGCCGACTGCACTCCGGGCTGCTCGGGGACTACGTGGCCTGGCTGGCCGTGGGACTGGCCGCGCTGCTGGTCGCCCTCACGGCGCAGCTGTAAGGGCGTCAGGGCGGGGCCGGCTGCCGCCACCGGCGACGCCCTGACGACCGACCGTCGCCAGGGAGCCACCGGTGGCGGGGCCTCCCGGAACCGGGGCCGCTCAGGTCACCAGGTGACCGGGACGGCGGCGGCCATGATGGCCATCCGGTTGGGGTGCCAGGGGACTTCGGCGGGCGGCACGGCCAGGCGCAGGCCCGGGAACCGCTGGAGCAGGACCCGGAAGGCGACGTCGGACTGCCGGCGCACCAGGTGGGCACCGGGGCAGTGGTGCCGGCCGTGGCCGAAGCGCAGATGGGGGTTGGGCGAGCGGTCGGGCGCGAACCGCTCGGCGTCCGCGAAGGCCTCGGGGTCGAAGTTGGCGGCGTCCAGGGAGAGCAGGATCAGGTCGCCGGTCCTGACCTGCGCGCCGCCCAGGGAGGTGTCCTGGGTGACGAAGCGCGGGATCGCGTTGCCGAGCACGACGCTGCACCGCAGCAGTTCCTCCACGTGCTGGGGTGTCGACTCGGGGCTCTCCCGCAGCGCGGCCATCGCCTCGGGGTGCTGGAGGAGGTTGAACGCGGCGACGCCCAGGAAGCTCGCGAAGTCCTCGTAGCCGCTGACGAACAGCACGGCGACGATGTTGGACAACTGCCGTTCGTCCAGGCCTTGGTGGCGGTCGTCCAGGTCGGCGAGCCGGTCGGCGAGGCCGCGCGGGCGCCCGGGCGTGCGGGCGGCCATGAAGGCCGCCATGTGGGCGCGGATCTCCTCCCAGTTGACGGCGAGTTCCGCGTCGGAGTACGTCGCCATGGTGAGGTCCTTGTCGGCGCGCTCGGCGAGCCACTCGCGGTCCTCGAAGGGCAGGCCGAGCAGCCGGCACAGGCACTGCGCGGCGACCCACTCGGCGAAGTGCCGCTGGAGGTCGCCCGGCGCGCCCTCGGCGACCATCCGCTCCAGCCCCTCCCGGGTGACCTCGGCGACCCAGTCGGCGGGCAGTTCGGGCTGGTTGCGGCCGAGCGCGGTGAGCACCTCGTCGCGCAGCCCGGCCTGCTGGAGGTGGTTCATGGCGTCCATCAGTTCGGGCGCCAGGATCGGGGCGTCCTGGGCCGGGCTGTCGTCCTCGCCGAGCACGGAGCGGGCGAAGGCGCGGTCGCGCAGGACCTCGCGGGCCAGCTCGTAGCCGGTGACCAGCCACGCCTCGCCGCCGGAGTTGGTCCTGACCCGGGCGACGGGGCAGCGGCTGCGCAGTTCGTCCAGTTCGGGGGCGAGGCGGTCGCCGTCGGTGCTGAACGGGTAGCGGGGCAGCGGGTGGTCACCCGTGGTGGCGGCGGGAGCCTGGGGTGCGCTCACGTGGCGCGGTCCTTTCTGGGCGGATTCGGAGGCGTGTTGCGGGGATGCCGTCGTCACCAGCGCACCGGCAGTCTGGCGGGGGCGCGCAGCGGGGTGGTCTCGTCCCAGGGCAGCGACTCGGCGGGCTCGGCGAGTTCGATGCCGGGCAGCTCCTCCAGCAACACCTGGATCACGATGGCCAGTTGCATCCGGGTCAGGTGCGCGCCGGTGCAGGCGTGCGGACCGTGGCCGAAGGCGATGTGCGGGTTGGGGGTGCGGGTGAGGTCGAGGCGGTCGGGGTCGGTGAAGGCCTCGGGGTCGCGGTTGGCGGAGGCGGGCACCGGCACGACGGCGTCGCCGGCCCTGATCCGCTGCCCGTGGAGGGTGAAGTCCTCCTCGGCGACGAGGATGTTGATCGCGTTCATCAGCGGGACGTGGCGCAGCAGTTCGTCCACGGCGGTGGGGATCCCGGCGGGATGGTCGCGCAGCCGGTGGAGCTGGCCCGGGTGGGTGAGGAGGGCGAGCAGGGCGTTGCCGGTGTGCTGCATGTTGGTCTTGTAGCCGGCCATCAGCATGGTGACGACGAAGCTGACGACGTCGTCCCTGGTCAGCTCGGCGCCGGGGCGGCGGCTCTCGGCGAGGAGCAGGCGGATGTAGTCGTCATCCCCGCCCTCTTCCTGTTCCTTGCGGGTGATCAGTTCCGAGGCGTAGTCCTGCAGGGCGTACAGGGCGGCGAGGATCTCGTCCATGCTCAGCCCGGCGGCGCTGAGCAGGGTGAGGGTGTGCGGGAGGTAGCGGTCGCGGTCCTCGTGCGGGAGGCCGATGGTCTCGCACAGCACGCGCAGCGGCAGCGGTTCGACGTACGCGGCGACGAGGTCGGCCGTGCGGTCGGGTGCGGCGGCCGTCATCGTGTCGATCAGCTCCTGCGCGATGGCGCGGATGCGGGGCCGCATGAACTCCAGTCGCCCGCGGCCGAACAGCGGCAGGACGACGCGGCGTACGCGCTCGTGGTGCTCGCCCGTCATCTCCAGGAAGGTCGGCAGGCACGGCGGCGGTGCGTCGTCGCCCTCGACGGGCGGCCAGGCGGACAGCAGGGGCCGGACGAGCCGGGGGTCGGCGAAGGCGGCGCGGGCGTCCTCGTAGCGACTGAGCAGCCAGGCGGTCTCGCCGTTGGGCAACTGCGCCTTGGCGACGGGCTGTTCGGCGCGCAGCCGGGCGTAGGCGCAGGGCGGTCCGGCGGTGCCCGGCGTCACCTCGGGAACGGGGATCGGGGCCGGGACGGCGGCTGGTACGGCGGCTGGTACGGGGGCCGGGACGGCGGTGTCGGTCATCGGGTGCCCTCCTGGGTGGTGACGGTGGCGGGGCGCGGCAGGTAGCCGGAGGCGAGGAAGTACTCCAGGTAGCGGTCCAGCAGCGCGGCGTCGACCGGCGGGCAGTGCAGTCCGCTGCCCGCCAGGGCGGCTTCGGCGTTGTGCCGGCCGAGCACCGGGAAGGTGCCCTCGAAGTACAGCTCCTTGACGGACATGTCGGCGGTGCGGCTGCGGTCCACGCACAGCGACACGAACGGCGCGGTGGCGCTGGTGGGGTTGGCGGCGACGTGCCGGACCAGTTCGCCGACCCACTGCGGGTAGGGCAGGGTGCGGACCGCGTAGCCGGCCGCGCGCATCCGCTCGATGACGTCCGAGAGCATCGCAGGGCGGGGGTTGGTGAGGTGGTAGGTGCGGCCGTCGGCGTCCTGGCGGGTGGCGATGTGGACCACGGCCTCGGCGAGGTGGTCGACGGGGACGAAGTCCATCGGCAGGGCGATGTCGGGGGCGAGCCCGGTCTCGGCGATCGTCTTGAAGAGGGAGCAGATGGCGGTCTCGGTGTTGCTCACGCCGCTCACCTGGTCGCCCGTCACCTCGTAGGGGCGGTGGACGGCCACCGGCAGCCCCTGGGCCGCCGCCTGGCGCAGCACCCTCTCCCCCACCCACTTGCTCTCGGCGTAGCCCATGGTGAGCCCGTCGGCGTGGGCCAGCGGGGCGTCCTCGGCGACCTCGCGCACCCCGGCGGCGCCGGAGCCCGCGACGACGGCGACCGTCGACAGGAAGTGGACCGGGACGCGGCGGGGCGCGGCGAGCCGGACGATCTCGCGGGTGCCGTCCACGTTGGGGGCGCGCAGTTGTTCGTACGGGTAGAGGAAGTTGACCTGGGCGCCGTTGTGCACGATCAGGTCGAGGCGGTCGGCGAGTTCGGCGCGGTGGTCGTCCGGCAGTCCGAGGGCGGGCTCGGAGAGGTCGGCGGGGAAGCACGTCACGCGCTGCCAGTCGGCCTCGTCGAGGTGCAGGCCGTAGCGGGCGAGGGCGGTGCGCACGCGCTGTTCGGCGTGGGCGGGGCTCGCGGCGCGGACGGGGCAGTGGACGCGGGCGGCGGTGCGGCGCAGCAGGGCCGCGAGGAGGAAGGCGCCGACGAAGCCGGAGGCGCCGGTGAGCAGGACGTCCTTCGGGTCCTGGGGGCAGGGCGCGGGGCCCTGGACGGGCGGGAGCCGGAAGCCGAGTTCGGTCTCGCGGGTGAAGTCGACGGTGGTCTCGCCGGCGGCCGTCGGGGAGCCTTCGCGGGCGGCGCGGACGGCCTCGGTGAAGCTCCGGAGGGTGGGCGCGGTGAGCAGGGCCCGGATGAGGGCGGAGCTGAGCCCGGCGTCGAGGCCGAGCGCGGCGAGGGTGCGGGTGACGGCCTCGGAGGCGAGCAGGGAGTCGCCGCCCAGGTGGAAGAAGTCGTCCTCGGGGGCGGGCCTGGTGCGCAGCACCTGCTGCCAGATCCCGGCGAGGAGGACGGTCAGTCCTTCGGCCGGGGCCTCGTGCGGCTCCTCGTCGGCGGGGCCGACGGCGGTGGCGCGCAGCCGCTTGCGGTCGACCTTGCCGCCGCTGGTCACCGGGAAGTGGTCGAGGGCGACGAGCGAGGGGACGGCCTGCGGGGGCAGCCACTGGGCGCAGTAGCCGCGCAGCTCGGGCAGCGGCAGGTCGGCGCCGGGGGCTGCGGGGGTGATGTACGCGGTGAGCGCGCCGTCCTCGGCCTCGACGACGGCCTCACCGACGGACGGGTGGGTGCGCAGACGCGACTCCACCTCGTCGAGCTCGATCCGCGCGCCGCGCAGCTTCACCTGGCGGTCCGCCCGGCCGCGGTACTCCAGCAGGCCGTCGGCGCTCCGGACGGCCCGGTCGCCGGTGCGGTAGAGCCGTCCGCCGGGTTCGACCCGCGGCAGGTGGACGAAGCGCTCCGCGGTCAACTGCTCGTCGCCCGGGTAGCCGAGGGCCACGCCGTCCCCGCCGACGTACAGCTCGCCTTCCTCGCCGGGCGCCGCGGGTGTGCCGTCGGCGCGCAGGACGTGGCAGGTGGTGGCGCCGAACGGGCGGCCGATGGGGACGTGCGTGGCGTCCTCGGGCAGCGGGCGCACCCGGTGGGCGGTGGAGACGACCGAATTCTCCGTCGGGCCGTAGAAGTTGACGACCGTGGTGGCGGGGCAGGCCGCGAGGACGGCGTTGGCCAGCCGCGGGTCCATCGCCTCGCCGCCGGCCGAGACGAACCGCAGGCCGGCCATCGCCTGCGGGCGGGTCCGGGCGAGGAGGTGGAAGACGCTCGTGGTCAGGTAGGCGACGGTGACGCCCCGGGCGCGGAGGAGGTCTTCCAGGGCGGTCGGCGAGAGGAGTTCCTCGCGGTCGGCGATGACGAGGCAGGCGCCGGTGAGCAGGGCGCCCCAGATCTCGATCGTCGAGGCGTCCGAGGACAGGCCGTAGCCGTGCAGGATCCGGTCGCCGGGCCCGGGCGGGGGCAGTTCGCGGTCGGACAGGACGAGGCGGACGACGCCCCGGTGCGGGATCGCCACGGGCTTGGGGCGGCCGGTGGTGCCGGAGGTGAAGGCGACGTAGGAGCAGTCGGTGGCCGCGGACAAGGCGCCGGTGGTCCGGACGGGCTTCGGTACGGCGCCCTCGTCGGCGACGACCGGGATGCTCACCCGCAGTCCGCGGACCCGGCGTTCGGCGCCGGGCAGGGTGACGGCGGCGCGCAGTCCGGCGTCCTCGGCCATGGCCCGCAGGCGGGCCGGGGGCAGGTCGTCGTCGAGCGGCACGTACGCGCAGCCGGCCTTGAGGATGCCCAGCAGCGCGACCAGCGCCTCCGGGGAGCGGCTGCCGCACACGCCCACCGGTTCGCCCGGTGCGATGCCGGCGGCGAGCAGTCGGGCGGCCAGGGCGGTCGAGTCGGCGTCGAGCCGGCCGTAGCTGAGGGTGCGGTCGCGGTACCGGGCGGCCGGTGCGTGCGGGTGTGCGGCCGCCTGCCGGGCGAAGAGCTCCGGGAGGGTGAGGTCCTGCGGGTAGTCGGGGCCGGGGGCGCCTGCGGCGGGGCGGGCGGCCGGGATGTGGATCAGGCGTGACGAAACGTCGGTAGAGGTCATTGGTCCTTCTCAAGAGGGTCGGCTTCGTCGGCCGCGACGGCGGCCTGCGGCGGCTATGGCGGTTGCGATGGGGTGCCGCGCGTGCCGTGCCGTGCCGGTGCCGACGGCGGGCCGGTTCAGCCCGCGCTGTCGGCGAGCGGATCGGCGGGCTCGGTGAAGTCGGCCGCGAAGGCCGCGAAGTCTGCGGTGCGCCAGCGCTGGGGGCGCAGCCGGAACAGGATGTCGTCCTTGAGCTGGTCGGCGGTGGCGTCGAGGTAGCCGCGGGCCTCGTCCGGCTCCAGGTAGCGGTGGGCCAGCGCGTCCCGGACGGCCGGCGGCACCGGGTCCTCGACCGCGACGACGGGCCCCTCGACGCTCACGTACCGGTAGGGCCGCCGCTCGTCCTGCACGCAGAGGCTGAACCGGCCCGCGGCGCGCAGCAGTCGGCCCTTCACCGTCTCGCGCCCCGTCTGGACGAGGACCTCTCCCCCGGGCTCGTAGCCGTACCAGACCGGCACGCTCAGCGGCGCGCGGTCGCCTTCTCTGGGATCCGCGACGCTCAGGACCCCGACCCGCCGGTCGGCGAGGAAGCTCTCCCGGTCGCGCTGTGACATGGCAGGCAGCATCAGTCAATCACCTTTGCTGGTAAGGAAGTTGGGACCTGCAATGGCTTGCGGTCCGTCTTGGCCATGACGGACGGCAGGGCCCTTGCTCGCAGGATGGGACGACGACCACCCGATCGGGTGGCGTCGACACCGGAGGCGACGAGAGGCGGCCGGTGCACCTCGACGGCCGGATCGTCTCCGCAGGAACAGCATGACGGTTCTGGCACGTACAGTAACGGGGAGATCACTCTACTGTCGTGAACATGTCATTCCCTGGCCTGAATCAGACCCACCCGCGAGGCTCGACCGCGGGGATCAGAGGGCGTACGCGTCTCAGCGTGGGACCGATCGGACCAGCAGCAACGCGATGTCGTCGGTGCGGTGCTCCGCGTGTCCGGCCCGGCCGATGAGGGCGTCGGCCAGCCGGGCCAGCGGTTGGCCGCCGTGGCGGGCGAGGGTGGCCGTGAGGTCGGCCAGCGCCTGGTCGGGGTCGGCGCCCGGCGTGTCGACGAGGCCGTCGGTGTACAGGGCCAGGGTGGTGCCGATCGGCAGGTCGACGCGGAGCTGCGGGTACTCCGCGGCGGGGTCGACGTTCAGGACCAGGCCGATGGGCGGCTCCACGACCCCCGCCCGGCCGTCGCGGCGGTAGAGCAGGGGTACGGGATGGCCCGCGTTGGCCAGCTTTGCCTCGCGGGCGGCGAGATCGACGCAGAGGTAGGTGCAGCTGGCCAGGAGCGGCGTGTCCAGGTCGACCAGCAGGCGATTGGTGCGCGCCAGTACCGTGCTCGGATCGGCATCGGCGGCGGCGAAGGCCCGGACGGCGGTGCGCACCTGGCCCATCAGCGCGGCGGCGTTGACGTTGTGGCCCTGGACATCGCCGATGACGATGGCCACGCTGTCGGGCCCCACCCGCATGAGGTCGTAGAAGTCGCCCCCGACGTCCATGCCCTCGGTGCACGGCAGGTAGCGGGCGCTGACCTCCAGGCCCGGGACCGCGGGCAGCACATGCGGCAGCAGGCTCTCCTGGAGGCCCTGGGCGAGGCCGAGCTTGGTGTCGTACAGCCGGGCGCGGTCCAGGGCCTGGGCGATCAGACCACCGAGCGAGGTGAGGACGGCACGCTCCTCCAGGTCGAAGTGGTGCGGTTCGGCGAAGGCCAGCACGCAGGTGCCGATCAGCCTCCGCGAGGTCACCAGCGGCAGGTAGGCCCAGGCGGCCATCCCGTCCTGCGTCTCGCGGCGGTTCGGGTAGAGGAGTTCCAGCTCCGCACGGGACTCGAAGAACGCCGGCACGGCGTTGGTCGCCGCCTGGACGCCGGGGGTGGACTCCGTCAACGGGGTGCCGTCGAACTGGTCGACCTGGCCGGGAGGATAGCCACGGTGCCCGACGATGCGCAGCCGGCCCCCCTCGGCCATCAGGACCGCGACGGCCTGGCCGCCGAAGGCCGGCACGATCTGTTCGGACACCATGCGCACCACGTCCTGCACGCCGATGGCCTCGGTCAGCGCGCTCGCGAGGTGGAGGACGTGGTAGAGCGCCCCGGGCCGCGTGTGCACGGCCCGCTCGGTCGAGAATCCGGAGTGCCGGTGGTGCCGGGAGGGGTCCACGGCGGCTTCGGCGGCGGTGCCGGGATCTGCGGTGGCGACCCGCGCGGTGAGTCCGGAGGCGTCCGGGAAGAGCTGGAACGACAGCCACCGGTCCGGCGGCCGCAGTGCGACGAAGGAGGTGGACTGCCCGCTGATCACCGCACCCCGGTAGTGGTACTCGTACACCGGGTCCCGCAGCCAGGGCAGCACCGCCCACGGCCGTGCGCCGAGCAGCCGTTCCGCCGGTTCGCCTAGCAGTACCTCGGCGGCGGGTGTGACCGCGGCCAGCCGGCCGTCCAGATCGATGTCGCAGAGGCCCTCCGGCAGCCGCGCTATCGCCGACCCGAGGGGATCCGCGACACGTTCCTCCGCCGCCGCAGAGCGTGGGCCGGCCCGGATCGGACGGCCCGCGTCGGCCGCCTCCGCCGCCACCTCGGCCAGGCGCGCCGCCAGCGCACCGAGCCCCTCACGTTCGAGGGCCGACAGCTCGGGGGAATGCGCGGCGGGCCAGAGGATGAAGAGCGCGCCGTACGTCGTCCCCCGCGCGACCAGCGGAACGGCCGCGAGGCAGAACGCGTACGGCATGGCGACCGCGACCCTCGGGTACAGCCTCGCCATGTCGTCCCCGCCGCCCACCCAGACGACCTGGCCGCTGCGCACGGCTTCGGCCACCGGGATCGGCGCGGTCAGGCCGATGTGCCGCCACGGCCTGGTGAACTGCCGGGCGGCCCCCAGCGTCACCGCCAGTTCGAGCACCTGCCGGTCCTCCGAGAGGAGGTAGAGGCCGCCCATGTGCGCGTCGAGCCGGTCCGGCACCGACCGCATGATCCGTGCCAGCGCCTCGATGCCGCGCCCGGCCATCGCCCCGGCGGCTTCTTTGCCGGGCCTCGACGGCGACTTCCATGGCACAGTCATCACAAAACCTCGTTCGGGCCGACGGGCGCAGCTGCAGCCTTCCCTCCATACTCGCCCTGACGGCCCCGTGCGTCCCGTCGTCCCGCCGTCCTGGCCCGGGCGGCGGCAGGACAGGCCCGTCGCGAGCGCACACGACGGGCCTGTGAGCGGTGTACCGGCCATTCGGTGGGGCCCGGTGGGGCGGGTTGGTTACCGGCCGGTACGCCTCGGTCTCCATCATCCGGGTCCGGGTGAACGACACACCGCGTTCGGTGGAACCTCCCCGGAGGCCCCGGGTGGCGGCGTCAGGCTGTCCCCGTTGCCCGTGGGCCGCGCCCGGGAGAGCGCTCTCCCGGATGACCGGCCTCTCGCCCCGACAAGGAAGCACCCCATGCCCACTGTGACGACGCGCGACGGTGTCGAGATCTTCTACAAGGACTGGGGCAGCGGACGCCCGGTCGTCTTCATCCACGGCTGGCCGCTGAACGCGGACGCCTGGGAGGACCAGATGAAGCTCGTCGCCGACCACGGCTTCCGCGGCATCGCCCACGACCGCCGCGGCCACGGACGCTCCGCCCAGCCCTGGACCGGCTACGACTTCGACACCTTCGCCGACGACCTGAACGACCTGATCACCGCGCTCGATCTGCGCGACGTCACCCTGGTGGGCCACTCCATGGGCGGCGGCGAACTCGCCCGCTACATCGGACGCCACGGCACCGACCGGATCAGCAAGGCGCTACTGCTGTCGGCGATCCCGCCCCTGATGCTCAAGACCGACACCAATCCCGAAGGCGTACCGGCCGAGGTCTTCGACAGCATCCGGGGCGGCATCCTCAACGAACGCTCGCAGTTCTGGAAGGACTTCGCGCCCGCGTTCTTCGGTGCCAACCGCCCCGGAAACAACGTCACCCAGGGCAACCTGGACGCCTACTGGCTCCTGGCCATGCAGCAGAGCATCAAGGCGGGCGTGGACTGCGTGACCGCGTTCGCGCAGACCGACTTCACCGAGGACCTCAAGAAGTTCGACATCCCCACCCTCGTCGTCCACGGCGACGACGACCAGATCGTGCCGATCGACGCCACCGGCCGCAAGGCCGCGCAGCTCATCCCCGGCGCCGTCCTCAAGGTCTACGAGGGCGCCGGCCACGGCATCGCCGCCGTCCCCGGCGAGAAGGACCGGTTCAACCAGGACCTCCTCGGCTTCCTCCAGAACTGACCTCGCAGCCCGGGGAGTTCGAGCCATGACGGGAGTGGGAAGTCGGCCTGTCCGACTTCCCACTCCGTCTGTTCTACGGGCTGGTTGTTGTGGTTGAAGTTGCCTGCCGCCGTTGGGGGTTGTGATGGTGGGTGCTGAGGGGGTAGGCCCAGGCGAGCAGGGCGAGGAGGAGCGCGAAGGGGAGGAGGGTGCAGAACGCGGCCTGGGCTTCGCTATGCCGGGGTTCAGGTGACATCGGTGAGGTCGAGTTCGGCCCAGACGGTCTTGGCGTTGGGGTGGCGGGGGATGGTGCCCCAGCGGTCGCAGAGCGCGTCGATGAGGGTGAGGCCGCGCCCGGACTGGGCGTTGGGTGTGTGGACGGTGGGGAGGACGGGGAGCTTGTCACCCCTGAGGTCGCTGATCTCGATGCGAAGGGTGGTGCCCCGGCGCGCGGTGGTGGTGAGGGCGAGGTGCAGCTCGAACCCGCGCCCCGGAACACGTCCGTGCGAGATCGCGTTCGCGGCGAGCTCCGCGACGATGAGGAGCGCGGAGTGGAACGGCTCGGTGTGCGTCGAGTTCAGCCCCCAGGTGGTGAGTTGACGCCTGGCGATGCGGCGACAGATGGCGGCGCCCTTGGGGGTGGCGGGGAGCGTGGTGGTGTGGGGGCGGGGTCTGTCGAGGGGGATTTCGGTCGTCATGGGCAAAAGCGTGACGGGACGGACGTACGCTGACCATGACTCTGGCGAGCACAGAGAGTGCTTGTACAGGTGCGGACAGCTTTTGTTTTGTGCGGCTCAATCACAGGTGGGGTGGTCGCCATGGGTGCGGCGCGCAACAACGAGACAGGCGACGAGGTCCGGACGGAACTTCCGGAGGACCTCACGGAGACCTCGGACTTCTTCCGGGCGATCGGAAAGCAGATCAAGCTCCTTCGGGAGCGGGCCGGGATGACGCAGCGGGAGCTCGCCCAACGCATCGGCTACGGAGAGCAGTTGATTCGCTCAGTCGAGCGGGGCGTGCGCACGCCGCAGCCGGAACTGCTCGTCGCAGTGGACAAGGAGCTGAATGCCGGCGGCTTGCTGGCCATCCAGAGGGATGACGTAATAAAGGCGCGAGCCAAGGCTCGCGTGCGGCATCCGGCGTGGTTCAGGGGCTATGCGGGAATGGAGCCCGTGGCCGTGGAGATCCACGAGTTCAGCACCTTGCTCATCCCCGGCTTGCTCCAGACCGAGGCGCACGCACGAGCGCTCTTCGGAATGCGCCAACCGCTCCTCACCGAAGAGGTGATCGAGGAACGTGTAGCCGCGCGAATGGAACGACAGGAGATCTTGACTCGCTGGCCACGGGCGATCTTCAGCTGGGTCATCGAGGAGAGCGTCCTCCAACGGCCGCTGGGCGGCTGGGACGTTCACGAGGAGCAGCTGCGGCGCCTGCTGGAGGTCGGAGGGCTGCGAGGCATGGCGATTCACATCATGCCCACCGCCAGTGTTGACCACCCGGCCCTGGGTGGGCCCTTCACGCTCATCACTCCCAAGGGGCGTCCGCAGAACGGATACATCGAGGCGCAGCAGAGCAGCCGGCTGATCACGGATCAGGAGGAAGTCCGTATCATGAACGCACGATACGGAGCTCTCAGAGGGCAATCGCTCGACGTGAGGGAGTCCTTGGCCTTGATCGAGAAGATGCTGGGAGAACGATGAACGCGAAGATCGCGTGGATCAAAAGCAGCTACAGCAGCAACGAAGGCGGCCAATGTATCGAGGTCGCCGAGACGCCCAATGTCGTCCACGTCCGTGACTCCAAGGACAAGAGCGGCCCCCAGCTGACCTTCGAGCCGACCGCGTGGAAGGCGTTCGTGACGTTCGCCGCCACCGCCGAGGTCTGACCCGACCCTCAACGGCCCACCGCCTCCCGGGCGGCGGGCCGTTGGCGTACTGGCTCACACCGCGCCGAACGGTACGGGCCAGCGGCGCATATGCGTGGGCAGGCGCGTACAGCACGGTTCTCTACGGGCCCGGACGGTTACCGGCCGCGCGTCCGGCGCCCGTTGTACTGCTGGTCCGGTCCCGGTTCGGCCCAGGCGGTCTTGACGAATTCCATGGGACTCCCCTTCGGTGAAACCCGGGTCACGGCTTGAGCAGCGCCTTGATGGCGCGGCGCTCGTCCATCGCCCGGTATCCCTCGGCGACCCGCTCCAGGGGGAGGGTGAGGTCGAAGACCTTGCCCGGGTCGATCCGGCCGGTCAGCACGTGGTCGATCAGATCGGGCAGGTAGCGGCGGACGGGAGCCGGGCCGCCGCGCAGGCCGACGTGGGAGAAGAACAGCTCCTGCCCGTCGACGGAGACCCCGTGCGGGACGCCGACGAAGCCGACGTTGCCGCCGGGCCGGGCGGAGCGCAGCGCCTGCTGCATGGATTCGGCGGTGCCCACACACTCCAGCACGCTGTCCGCGCCGATGCCGCCGGTCAGTTCCTTGATCCGGGCCACTCCCTCCTCGCCACGCTCGGTGACGAGGTCGGTCGCACCGAACTCCCGCGCCAGCTTCTGCCGGGATTCGTGGCGGCTCATCGCGATGATCCGCTCCGTTCCCATCGCCTTGGCGGCGATCACCCCGCACAGGCCCACCGCGCCGTCGCCGACCACCACGGCGGTCGACCCGGGCTTCACCTCGGCGGCGTCGGCAGCCCACCAGCCGGTGCCCATCACGTCGGAGACGGCCAGCAGGCCCGGCCAGAACTCCTCTCCGGGCACCTCGTCGGTGGCGACCAGGGTGCCCTGGGCGTTGGGGATGCGCACCTGATCGGCCTGGCAGGTGCTCATGAACTCGCGGTGCACGCAGTTCGACGTGAACCCGTTCCGGCAGTTCGGGCAGGTGTTGTCCGAGGTGGCGAAGGAACCGACGACGAACTGGCCGGGGCGCAGGCCGGTGACCTCGCTGCCGACCTCCTCCACGAAGCCGACGTACTCGTGGCCCATCGGTCGCGGTTCGCCGACCGGGTCCAGGCCGCGGTACGGCCACAGGTCGGAGCCGCACACGCAGGTGGCGGCAGTGCGGATGATCGCGTCGGTGGGGTGGATGATCTTCGGGTCGTCCAGGTTCTCCAGGCGGATGTCGCCGGGGGCGTGGATCACTGTTCCGCGCATGAGGGGGTTCCTTCGCAATACGGGGGCTGGGGTCGGGTGCGTGCTGCTCTCCCTGACATCCAGGGAACCCGCTCCCGGCGCGCGCAGCGAGTCACCAGCGAGGGGTGTACCGGCAGTACATCCCTCCCGGTCCCTGCAGGCCGTACGGTCGAAGGGTGGACAACAGCCAGGAGGTCCGCGAGTTCCTCACCTCGCGACGAGCGAAGATCACCCCCGAACGGGTGGGGCTGCCCGCCGGCAGCCGCAGGCGGGTCCCGGGCCTGCGCAGGAGCGAGGTCGCGGCGCTCGCGGACGTGAGCGTGGAGTACTACGCCAAGCTGGAGCGCGGCAACCTGGCGGGCGCTCCCCCGCCGTCCTGGAAGCCGTCGCCCGGGCGCTCTGTCTCGACGAGGCCGAACGCGCCCATCTGCTGAACCTGGCGCAGGCCGCGGACGGCTCCGACGCCCTCGTCCGGCCCCGGCGCCGCGCCCGGGCCTGGACACCGCACCGCAGCCTGCAGTGGACCCTGGACGCGATCACGGCCGGCCCCGCCTTCGTCCGCAACGGCCGGCTGGACCTGCTCGCCGCCAACCCGCTCGCCCGCGCCTTCTACGCCGAGGTCTACGCCACCCCCGGCAACCAGGCGAACCTGGCCCGCCACCACTTCCTCGACCCGGCCTCCCGCCGCTTCTTCCCCGACTGGGAGCAGGCCGCCGACATCACCGTCGCCATCCTGCGCACGGAGGCCGGCCGCACGCCCCACGACAAGGACCTCCACGACCTCGTCGGCGAGCTCTCCACCCGCAGCGACGAATTCCGCACCCGCTGGGGCGCCCACAACGTCCGCCACCACGGCACCGGCACCAAACGCTTCCACCACCAGGCGGTCGGCGACCTCACCCTCGCCTACGAGGGCCTGGAGCTGGCCGCCGAACCCGGCCTGACCCTCACGATCTACACCGCCGAGCCCGGCTCCCCCAGCGAGGAGGGCCTGCGCCTGCTCGCCTCCTGGGGCGCCACCCAGGGCGCCATCCGGGAGGGCGTACGAGCGCACGAGTGAGCCTGGAGAGGCGATCGGGCGCCGGTCGGGGCTCTCCGGTTCGACCGGGGCCGCCGACATCGTGGCGTAACGCCGAGGGGCCCGCACCGCGCATGTGCGCAGTGCGGGCCCCTCGCTGCCGGGCAGGTGCCGTGGCAGAGGAACTACAGCGGGCGGATGTTCTCGGCCTGCGGGCCCTTCTGGCCCTGCGTGACGTCGAACTCGACCTTCTGGCCCTCGAGCAGCTCGCGGAAGCCGCTGGCGTTGATGTTCGAGTAGTGGGCGAAGACGTCCGGGCCGCCGCCGTCCTGCTCGATGAAGCCGAAGCCCTTTTCCGCGTTGAACCACTTCACAGTGCCATTAGCCATTTAACAAATCTCCTTCAAGGGACCGTCCGAAGCACGCACGGTGCGGGCTTCGAGTCGCCGCATGGAGCGCCCGCCGGTAAAGAGCCGGGGAACCAAAAAAATGCGCCTGCAATACATCAGCAGGCGCACACAAAGTTCATGGGAACCACTACTGCAACTAGGTCGACTGTAGCAGGCTGCGGCCCGCAGCGGCAGGACCCGCCGGACGGTGCCGCGCCCGCCCCGGGAGCCGGGCGCCGCCGCATGGACCGGACGTCCTCCTGGGGCACTATTCTCAGGTCCATGTCGAACCCTGATGCGCTGCTCGTCGACATCGCCGCAATGGTGGAGTCCGAGCGCAGCAACCAGATGCCCCTGACCGTGGTCGTCCCGGGGGCGGTCATCACCGGCCGTCTGGCACCGGAACGCCTCTGGCACGAACGGGTGGCCGAAGTCCTCGCCGCCTCAGACCACTTGAAGCCATTCGCCGCACTCTTCGCGACGTCTGCCACCGGCGACACGGCTCCGCCCGCCACCCGGCCCACCCACCTGCACCTGCACGTCGCCCGCATCCTTCAGGGCAGTTTCGGTCTGCCCCACACCGGGGGCATGTACCGCATCGCCATCGCCGACGTCAGCAGCTGGACGGTGGGAGACCTCAGCTACTCGGACCAGTGACACCTCGCCCGAGGCGTCCGTACCCCCTTCTGTTCTCACGACGCGGACCGTTCGCGGACGTGGGAGTTGCGTCGGTGGGGCCGGGCCGCCGAGGGCAGCGTACGGGCCGGGCTCCGCAGTGCGGGGCCCGGCCGCTCCGATTCAGCCCCCTTCCACGCGAGCAGTGATCAGGCGCCCTCGGTGTCGCGGCGTTCCAGGCCGGCCGCCCGGGCGCGGGTCGTGGCGACGTGGGTCGCGATCGAGACCGCCAGCCGCTGCGGCCGACGTACGTGGACGAGGAGCAGTGGCTCCGGCTGGTCGCGGATCAGCAGGGCCACTGCGGTGTGATGGAGCGTCACCTGCTCTCTGCCGCCGCCGATCCGGTGTTCCTCGGCGCGACCGGGGACGTAGCTGACGTCCAGGATGTCGCCCCAGCCGAGCAGCACCGACTCCGACTCGTTCGCGGCGCGCAGCCGCAGGCCGTCCGGGCGCACCTCGACGGCCCGCAGGCCCGCGCTCGGCGGGAGTCGTCCGGCGACCAGGAGGCCGCCGATCACCACGGCGTCCACCACCAGCCCCTGCCACCAGATGCCGTTGTACATCAGCGCCCAGAAGAGCAGCACCAGGGCGCCGAAGGCCCACTTCCACACCACCATCGGGACGTAGCGGTGGACGCGGTGCACGCTCACAACCCCGCCGCCCGGTACTGCTGCTGCCATCGACTCCCCCAACCCAAACGTTTGGCCCAATCGTTTGGGTTGGATGATAGGCACGGACCGGCCGGGGCGCCAGAGGCCGGAAACCCGGGCGGGATCAGAGAAGTGACGGGCCGACGGGCCGGCCGCTGGAGGCCCGCTCCACCAGCTCGGGCGCGAGCCGTCGGGACCGGGCCTGCCGGCCGTCGATCCGGCGCAGCAGCTCCCGCACCGCGACCCGGCCCTGCTCAGCCATCGGCGAGCGGACCGTGGTGAGCGCGACCGGCAGCTCGGCGGCGACCGGGGTGTCGTTGAAGCCGGCCAGTGCGAGGTCCTGCCCCGGGTGGAGACCCAGGTCACGGGCCGCGCCCAGGACCCCGATGGCCGCCAGGTCGTTGACGGCGAACAGCGCCGTGGGGCGGCGGGCGGCGGCACTGAGCAGAGCGGTCGCCGCCGCGCGGCCGCCCGTGGTGTCGAAGGCGCAGTGCCGCACCAGTTCGGCCGGCACCGGCAGTCCGGCCTCGGCGTAGCGCTCGACGAAGCCGGCGGTGCGGTCGGTGCCGGTGCTGGCGAAGGGCTCGCCCGCGACGCAGCCGACCCGGGTGTGCCCCAGCCGCAGGAAGTGCTCGGCGACCAGGCGGCCCCCCTGGTAGTCGTCGCAGGTGACGGCCGGAAGGTCGCCCTCGGTGCGGCGGTTGACCAGGACGTGGGGCGTGCCCCGGAGCGCCGGGTCCGTCAGGGCGGCGCCGTCCAGGTGCGCGTCGCCGATGATGAGGCCGTCCACCCGCCGGCCGAGGACCATCGCGATCCGCGCGCGCTGGCGGACCGGATCGTCCTGGGTGTTGGTGACGAAGGCGGCGAGCCCGTGCCGGGCGGCCTCCTCCTCGATGCCCTCGTAGATGGTCGCGACGACGATCTCGGACAGCCGGGCGAACACCACCCCGATCAGGTTGCTGCGCCGGGTGCGCAGGCTCACGGCGGCCGGGTTGCGGCGGTAGCCCAACTCCTCGGCCAGATCCCGGACACGACGGGCCGTCGACCCCGAGGCGGCCCGCCGTCCGTCCCCGTCGGATCCGTTCAGGACCCTGGAAACGGTGGACACGTCCAGCCCCAGCTGGTCGGCGATCACCCTCAGCGTCACCGGACGGCTCTCGATACCCACGACCGACTCCCTCTCCTCCACGACCGCCCATTCTGCGCGATCACGGCACGAGCTGTCCGGGCGCCGGTCGGCTCCTCGCCCTCAGGGACGACCCCGGCGGATCAGGGGAGGCTCAGGGACGGATCAGGGTCGTCCCGATACCCGTCCGGAGCGGCGGCCCCATGAAGACAGTCACTCCGTCGGACCATCTCAACGAAGCCGCGGGCCGGCTGCGCCCCGGGCGCGGCGCGTCATGGTTCCGCGAATCCGGCCGGAACGGGCCGGCCAGCGCAGATCATGGAGCCAGCCAGACCCGACCACCACCTGGAGGCACCGTGTCCGACCTTCCCGCGTCCGCCGCCCTGCTCGACCGACTGGCACTGCCCGAACTGACCCGCTCGGCCGCCCTGCTGCAGCCCGAACTGGCCGCCCTGAGGCGGGAGTTGCATCAGGAACCGGAGATCGCGCTGGAACTTCCCAGGACCCAGGCCCGGCTGCTCGCCGCGCTCGACGGGCTGCCGCTGGAACTCACCCTGGGCAAGGGGCTGAGCTCGATCACGGCGGTGCTGCGCGGCGGCCGCCCCGGGCCGAAGGTGCTGCTGCGCGCCGACATGGACGCCCTCCCGGTGCAGGAGAACCTCCAACTGCCGTACGCCTCGAAGATCCCCGGCGCGATGCACGCCTGCGGGCACGATCTGCACATGGCCGCACTGGTCGGCGCCACCCGTCTGCTGGTCGAGCGGCGCGCCGAGCTGGCGGGTGACGTGGTCCTGATGTTCCAGCCCGGCGAGGAGGGGGCGGGCGGCGCCCAGTTGATGGTGGACGCGGGCGTGCTGGACGCGGCCGGTGAGCGGGTGGTGGCCGCGTACGCCCTGCACGTGGCGGCCGCCCTGTTGCCCAACGGGCTGGTCACCACCCGCCCGGGGCCGGTGCTGGCCGCCTCCGACCTGCTGCGGGTCACGCTGCGCGGGCGTGGCGGGCACGGGTCCAGCCCGCATTCGGCGCTCGACCCGGTGCCGGCCGCGTGCGAGGCGGTGCTGGCCCTCCAGTCGATGGTGACCCGGCGGATCGACGTCTTCGATCCGGTGGTGCTCACCGTCGGCATGCTCAGCGCCGGCACCGCGGCCAATGTGATCCCCGACGAGGCCCGGTTCGAGGCGACCATCCGCTCATTCTCCCCGCACTCACGGGAGTTGGTGCGCGGCGAGGCGCTGCGGGTGGTGCACGGGATCGCGGCGGCCCACGGGCTGGAGGCGGTGGCCGAGGTGGAGCCCGGCTACCCGGTGACCGTCAACGACCCCGTGGAGGCGGACTTCGCGGCGGGCCTGGCGGCCCGGCTCCTCGGGCCGGAGCGGTACCTCCCGATGCCCCAACCGATCGCGGGCTCCGAGGACTTCGGCGTGCTGGCCGCCCTGGTCCCGTCGGCGTTCCTGATGCTCGGCGCCGCCCCGACCGACGGCCGCGACCCGTTCACCGCGGCCTACAACCACTCCCCCGAGGCCGAGTTCGACGACAACGTCCTCGCCGACGGCGCCGCGCTCCTGGCCGGCCTGGCCCTGGGGCGGCTGGCCCGGGGATAGGGGATGCGCGGTGAACGACGAGGAGATCCCGTGAGCTGACGGTGTGGCAGCCGTGCAGGCGCCCACGGATGGGGGCGAGTGGCGTGGCGATGCCCCGTTTCGTCGCGTTCCGTTCAAGCGCCGCTTACCCCATCATGGGACGGTGGCACCGCGCCTACGCGCGTAGCACTCCCTGCACCCCCACGACACAAGGAGTCTGACCGATGCTCAGACGCATAGCAGCCACCCGCCCGCTCGCCCTGGGCGCCGTCGCCCTGGCCGTGCTCACCGCCGCCGGCGCCGTCCCCCACCGGGCCGCTGCGGCGACCGCGACCGCCGTGACCGCCGCGGCCCCCGCCGCCACCACCACCCAGCACCGCGTGCTGTTCGACGACACTAAGGCGGAGACCGCCGGCAACGCCGACTGGATCATCAGCACCAGCCAGCCGGACCCGCTCGCCGAGAACGCCAGCCCGCAGTCCGAGACCGACTGGACCGGCGCCATCTCCAGCTGGGGCGTCGCCCTCCAGAAGACCGGCCAGTACAGCCTCAAGACCCTGCCGAGCGGCTCCGCCATCACCTACGGCACCGGCGGAGCCCTCGACCTCGCCAACTTCGACGAGTTCGTCCTGCCCGAGCCCAACATCCGGCTCAGCGACGCCGAGAAGACCGCCGTCATGACGTTCGTCCAGAACGGCGGCGGGCTGTTCCTGATCTCGGACCACACCGGCAGCGACCGCAACAACGACGGCTGGGACTCCCCCGCCATCATCAACGACCTGATGACCACCAACTCGGTCAACAGCAACGACCCGTTCGGGCTCTCGGTCGACCTGCTCAACATCCAGACCGACAACCCGACCGCCGTCAACGACGCCACCGACCCCGTCCTGCACGGCCCCTTCGGCACCGTCACCGGCAGCATCATCCGCAACGGCACCACCTTCACCCTCAAGCCCGCCGACAACCCCAGCGTCAAGGGCATCGTCTACCGCACCGGCTACTCCGGCACCACCGGCGCCTTCTTCGCCACCAGCAGCTTCGGCAAGGGCCGGGTCGCCCTCTGGGGCGACAGCTCGGCCATCGACGACGGCACCGGCGAATCCGGCAAGACCCTCTACAACGGCTGGAACGACCCGGCCGGCACCGACGCCGCCCTCGGCCTCAACGCCACCGCCTGGCTCGCCGCCGGCAGCGGCGGCGGCACCACCGGCAGCGTCACCCTCACCAACCCCGGCGCCCGCACCGCCACCGCCGGCACCGCCACCAGCCTCCAGCTCTCCGCCACCGACACGGCCGGCGGAACCCTGAGCTACGGCGCCTCCGGCCTGCCCGCCGGCCTGAGCGTCAACGCCTCGACCGGTCTGGTCAGCGGCACCCCCACCACCGCCGGGACGTACTCCGTGACGGCCACCGCGACCGACTCCACCGGCCCGTCCTCCTCCGTCACCTTCACCTGGACCGTCCAGTCCACCGGCAGCGGCGGCGGCTGCACCGCGGCCCAGCTGCTCACCAACCCCGGCTTCGAGGCCGGTACGACGGCCGGCTGGACGGAGACCAACACCGGCGGCTCCAGCACCATCAACAGCAGTTCCAGCGAGCCGCCGCACTCCGGCACCTACGACGTCTGGCTGGACGGCTACGGCAGCGCCAACACCGACACGCTCGCCCAGACGGTGACCCTGCCGACCGGCTGCAGCACCTACACCCTCAGCTTCTGGCTGCACGTCGACACCGCCGAGCCCACCACCAGCGCGTACGACAAGCTGACGGTGACCGCGAACGGCACCACCCTGGCGACCTACTCCAACATGAACGCGGCCGCCGGCTACCAGCAGCACAGCCTCAGCCTGTCCGGCTACGCCGGTCAGACCGTGACCCTCAAGTTCACCGGCGTCGAGGACTACACCAAGCAGACCTCCTTCGTCCTCGACGACACCGCCGTCAACGTCGGCTGATCCGGCGCCGGGTGGCCCCCCCCCCGGCGGGGGGGGGGGCCCCCCCCCCCCCCCCGCCAAAAAACCGTACCCAAAAACCCCCCCCCCAACCCCCGCGCCCCCGCGAAACGGCACCCAGAACACCCCAACACCCCCC
>NZ_JBITZP010000007.1:120544-242349 GCF_044546945.1 Kitasatospora sp. NPDC053057
CCGGGGGGTCGCTAAAAACACCCCCCCCCCCCCCCCCCCCCCCCCCCCCGCCCCCTCCGCGGGGGCCCCCCCCCGCGGGGGGCCCCCCCCCCCGGGGGGGGGCCCCCCCCCGGCCTGCGAGCCCGTCGAACATCCGGTCCGAAAACCGCCAGCGACGACCGCCGGCGAGCCGGAGACTGGACACCGTGACCACCCGAACCGCCCCCGCCCCTGCGCCCTCCCCGGCCCAGGAGCGCGTCGACTCGGCCGACTGGCCGGCCCTCACCGAGGAGCTCGACGCCCACGGCTGCGCGCTCACCCCGCAGCTCCTCACCCGCCGGGAATGCCGCGACCTGGCCGCGCTCTACGACCGCGACGAGCTGTTCCGCACCACCGTCGACATGGCCCGCCACCGCTTCGGCTCCGGCCGGTACCGCTACTTCACCCACGACCTGCCCGAGCCGGTCCACGCGCTGCGCCAGGCCCTGTATCCGCACCTGCTCACCATCGCCCGCGGCTGGGCGGAGAAGCTCGGCCGGCCCGCGCCCTGGCCCGACAGCCTGGACGAGTGGCTGGAGCGGTGCCACGCCGCCGGGCAGGCCAAGTCCTCGCAGATCCTGCTCCGCTACCAGGCCGGCGACTGGAACGCACTGCACCGCGACGTCTTCGGCGACCTCGTCTTCCCGCTCCAGGTGGTCATCGGCCTCGACGAACAGGGCACCGACTACACCGGCGGCGAGTTCCTCCTCGTCGAACAGCGCCCCCGCGCGCAGTCCCGGGGCACCAGCACCGTCCTTCCGCAGGGCCACGGCCTGGTGTTCACCACCCGCGACCGGCCCATCCGCTCGACCCGGGGCTTCTCCGCGGGCCCGGTGCGGCACGGCGTGAGCACCGTGCGCTCGGGCCGCCGGCACGCCCTCGGGCTCGTCTTCCACGACGCCTGAGACGCCATGGCCGACGCCGACGAACCAGCCCCTGAGCGGACTTACCGGCTGCTCGGCCCGGACGGCCGCACCCGCACCGGTCCCCATCCAGGCACCCTCGGCGGCTACCGGCGCGGCCGCATCTACGGGCGGCTCGACTGCCCGTCCGCCCGGCGCGCCATCGCCGCCGGCGGCTACGTACCCCACCGGGTGTTCTTCGCGGACGAGCCGACGGCGCTCGCGGCCGGCTACCGGCCCTGCGCGGTCTGCCTGCCCGCGAAGTACCTGCGGTGGAAAGCCCAGCAGCAGGAGCAGCAGACATGACCCCTTCCCCTTCCACTTCCCCCGGCCCGTCCCCGCTGGTCCGCCCCGGCGCGCTCGGCGGCTACGGGCCACTGCCCTCCCCCGCCGGGCACACCGAAGCCGAACTCGCCGCCCTGCTCGGCTTGTTGAGCGCCGCCCGCCCCCGGGTGCACACGGTTGCCGTCGGCCACAGCCGGGACGACGCCTCCCGGGCGAGCGCCCAGGCCTTCGCCGACGCCTGGCGGGCCCGCGGCGGATCCGTCCTCGCCGTCACCGACTGGCCCGAGCAGGCCGCCTCCTGGCTCCGCCCGGCCCAGCGGTTCACCGCCCAGGCCCCGGACGCCTGGGTGGTCGCCGCGGCCCCGCCCGGCTGGGTCCAGATGGCCCGACGGCTGCGGCACAGCACCACCTGGGCCCCCGAGCGGACCTTCGGCTTCGCCTCCCTCGCCGAGCCGCGGGTCATCGCCCTCGCCGGCCCCGACACCCTGCACGGCCTGCGCGGCGCCACGGCGGACGGCCGTACCTGGGAAGTCCGGCACGACTGGCTGACCAGCCGGTCGCCCGAGACCCGGAGCGCCCGGTGAACGCCACCCCGCCACTCTTCCCGCCCTCGCCCGCCCCTCGACGCGAACCGGCCTCGTCGGCTGATCCCCAGTCAGGTGATCTCGGCCACTGACCCTGGCGCGTCGGCCGCCTTCGCCCCGGGGCTTGACCTGGCAAGAGCCGAGGGCCGGGCATTGCACGGATTGGCGGCTCTCCAGTCGACGACCGCGATTCGGGAGCGCGCCGGCCGCAGGCACCCCCGGTTCCGCGATCGGCTCGATGGCGGAGACACCGCCGATGACGATGGCGCCGACTCGGAGTGAGTCGGCGCCACCGTCCGTCACGGCAGCTCTGGTGGGGCAGGCTGCCGGGAAGGACCCGAGGAGGGTCAGATCGCCTCAAGCGTCCAGGTCTGGTTGGACCAGCCGTTGCTGTCCCAGAGCTGGACCTTGGTGCCGTTGGCACTGATCGTGTTCAGGTCCGCGTCCAGCACTCGGCCGTTGTAGCCGTTCACCACCCCGTAACTGGCGAAGTTCCACCGCTGGTTGGACCAGCCGTCGTAGTCCCAGAGCTGGACGGTGGTGCCGTTGGCGCCGATCGTGTTCAGGTCCGCGTCCAGGTACCGGCCGCTGTAGTTGTTCTGGATGTAGTCGACCGTGCCGTCGGTCCACAGGGTCCAGTTCTGGTTGGTCCAGCCGTTGCAGTCCCACAGCTGGACCTTGGTGCCGTTGGCGCCGATCGTGTTGAGGTCCGCGTCCAGGCACTTGCCGTTGTAGCTGTTGTGGATCCGGTACTGGCCCACGTAGTTCAGCCCCGCTGCGGCGCGAACCGTACCGACGTTCGCGCGACTGTCGGCGGCCGAAGCCGACCCGACGCCCGCACCGAGGGCGGCCGTCACCAGGGCCAGGATTCCGAGGCCGGTGCAGATCTGCTTGCGCATGAACTCTCCTCGCAGGATGAGTGAGCGGACGGAGCACGTGCACGATCCGGAAGCGGCGCCGACCCTGCCGAACCACCACCGGGCCGATCCGGCGCCGTGCTCCGTGGCGCTTGCCGTGTCAGCTGACCGGCTGACGCGACCCATCCTCGCGGCCCCGGCACGCCTGCGGCCACGACGTTGGCCCGACGTTCGCCCGACACTTGCACCGGGGATCAAACCGCTCGACCCGGTCACCCACTCGAAGAGAGACTGCCGGCATGGAGTTCCTCTGCTACCACCGTGACCGGCCCGGACTGAACCCGGCGATCGCCGCTCGGCGAGGCTGCGCCCACGGTGTGTGGGAGCTCCACGGCCCAGCTGAGCGGCCGTACGCAGTCGGCGTACGGCCGCTAGGGTCGCTCATCCGGACATCCGGGCTTCCGGCGTTCCGATCGACCGACGATCCGGTCGTCAGCGGACCGGCAGCACCCGGGTGTGCTCCTCGCGGACGGCCTGCAGGGCGTTCGGCTTGAGGCCGAGCAGCTTCAGGATGGTCGGCGCGATCTGCTTGGTCTCGACCTTCTCGTCGTGGCGGACGCCGTCCGGGGTGGCGGCGCCGGAGACGACCAGCGGCACGTTCAGGTCGTCGGCGTGGTCACCACCGTGCTCGGCGATCTTGCTGCCGCCGGTGTAGACGACGCCGTACTGGGCGACGCCGAAGACGTCCGGCACCCGGGGGTCGCCCGGCTTGACGTGGAAGTAGTCGGCGGCATCCTCTCCGGCGTAGACCTTCTGGACGCCGCTCTCGGTGAAGGGGCGGGCCTTGCCGTTGATGTCGACGCCGTTGCCGTTCTGCGCCAGCAGGTAGTTCTTGGCGAACTCGGTGGCGGCCGCGGAGCGGTCGTTCAGCCAGAGCAGCACGCCGTCGTCGTCGACCGCGTGGGCGACCAGGTCGCCGGCGCCGGGGTGGGCGGCCTTCCAGGCGGCGTTGAGGCCGTCCAGCAGCGGGCCGTCGTCGATCCGGTTGAGGGCGGTCGGGTCGATCGGGGACTGGCCGTGCTTGGCCGAGAGGATGACGGTGGTGGAGCCGTCCAGGTGCTGCTTGCGCAGCTCGTCGGTCAGCGCGCCGATCTGCTGGTCGACGAACTCCAGGTTCTTCTCGACCAGCGGGCCGGGCACGCCCTTGCTGACGTAGCCGCCCTGGAGGCCCTCGGAGCTCTTGAGCTTCTGCGCGGTGGAGACGGACTGGAAGTTCAGGCCGAAGACCGCCGGGGTGCCGACCTGCTGCGAGCGGCTGTGGTCGTAGCCGTCGATCTCGTTGAGGACGGCCTGCACCTTGTACGAGTCGTACTGCTCGGTGGCCTGGTTGTCCTTGGTCCAGTCGCCGTCGTAGCCGGTCGCCTTGCTGTTGATCTCCGGGGTGAAGAGGTCCTGGACGCCCTCGCCGGAGGGGCCGTTGAGGATGTCGTAGGCGGCGTGCTTGTCCGACCACGCGGTGCGCAGACCGGCCTGGCGAGCCACCTCGAAGACGGTGTTCACCTGGAGGTAGGAGTGCGGGTAGACCGGCTTGCAGGTCTGCGGGTCGACCGGCAGCTTGGCCGGGTCGATCAGGGTCTGCGGCCGGCCGGTCATCCGCAGGATGGAACCGGGCAGGCCGGACAGGCCCTGGCCGGCGTCGATCGAGTTCTGGTTCTTGTCCAGGTCCTCGGTGAGGTCGACCTCGACACCGGGCTTGGCGCTCTTGCAGTCGGTGGTGCCGGCCGGGAGCAGCGCGGCGTTGTAGGTGTCGTCGTAGTAGACGCCGGTGGTGCCGGGGCCGCCGCCGGTCAGCTGCGCGACCATGCCGGGGAAGGAGTCCGAGGGGTTGGTGGTGCCGGCGTGGGTGTACTCGACGCCGCCGCGGACCAGCCGGGCCAGGGCCGACTGCGGGTGCGCGGCCACGAACCGGGCCAGATCCGACTGGTGCAGGCCGTCGACCGAGACCAGCAGCACGTGCTTGGCGTGGGCACCCCGGCCCTCCTCGGCGGCGGCGGCCTGGGCGACGGTGGATCCGGCCAGCACACCGGCGGCGCCGAGGGTGGCGGCCAGCCGGACATAACGACGGGTCACGGAGGGCTCCTGTGGAGGGTGAGGGCAGGTGGCTGCGGCGGTGCGGCCCCCAGGCTGGGAGTCCTCGGTGTACCGGCGGCGGCCAGGACGTGAACAGCACTGGGCCACCGCGCGGAGAGATGTTCGGTTTTACCTGGTTCTCACCAACTCGCGGCTATCCCATTGGAATTGGTGAACATGCACGGTCAATGCGGCGAGTCGCCCGGGGCGAGTCGTCCGCGGCGGGCGGTTCACGCCGGGGGCGGCGTCCCGTCGCGACTCCTCACGCCGACGGCAGGATGCGACGCAGCCAGCGGGTGCGGGCGTCGTGGGCGTCCTGGGAGACGGCCGCGTGCGGGGCGAGGGTGTCGAAGCCGTGGCAGGCGCCGGGCCACACGTGCAGCTCGGCCTCACCGCCCGCCCGCCATATCGCGTCGGCGTAGGCGACGGCCTCGTCCCGGAAGGTCTCGGCGGACCCCACCTCGACGTACGCGGCGGGCAGCCCGGACAGATCGGTGGCACGGGCCGGGGCGGCGTACGGCGAGAGGTCGGCGGCGCCGTACCGGTCGCCGAGCACGGCCTGCCAGGCGGTGGCGTTGGAGGCGCGGTCCCAGGTGTCGTGGCCGGCCATCTGGTGGCTGGAGAAGGTCTCGCCGCGGTCGTCGAGCATCGGGCTCAGCAGCAGCTGACCGACCGGCGCCGGACCGCCGCGGTCGCGGACCAGCAGGGCGAGGGCCGCGGCGAGCCCGCCACCGGCGCTCTTGCCGCCGATCACCAGGCGCCGCACGTCCACGCCCATCGCGTCGGCGTGTTCGGCCACCCAGGCGAGCCCGGCGTAGCAGTCCTCGACGGCCCCCGGGAAGCGGGTGCGCGGCGCGAGCCCGTACTCGACGGACACCACCGCCAGCCCCAGCGGCAGCGCCCACGAGCGCAGCAGTCGCGGCAGGACGGACCACGCGTTGCCCGTCACCATCCCGCCGCCGTGCAGGTAGTACAGCACCGGCAGCGAGCCGCCGACTCCGGTGGGACGCCCGCTGACGAGCGTGACCTCTCCCTCGCCGTCGGCCCGCGGCACCCGCAGCTCCGCCACCTCGAACCGGCCGCCGTCGCGCAACTGGTCGAGCGCCGGACGGGGCCGGGCGGCCGCGTCGCGCTCCTGCCAGGCCGTCAGGCCCTCCGGGGTGAGCACCTCGCGGGCCCGCCCACCGGCGGCCGCCACGGCTGCCCCCACCTGCGGATCCAACGGAGGCACCCGCCGAACCACCGACCCACCCACCACAGACCCCCTCGCCGCGGGGCACCCGGCGGCACCCCGACCGCCCCAGCTTGCCAGCCGCACCCGTGCGGTCGCGCAGCGCCCCCGAACCGCCCGGGTCGACAGACTGCAGGGAACCAAAGTCCTGAGGCGCCAAATCCCATTGACGTCCAGTCAGTTCTACGAGGGAATGAGGCCCACTATGCCCGTGCTCGGGGTGGATCGGCGCTCGGCGCGAGCGGTGACGACTGGAGGAGAACTGTGGAGGACCCGCAATTCACGGTGCGGTTGGCCGGTGCCTCGCCCCGCGGTCCGGCGGCGCTCAAGGCGGTCCGTACGGTGACCGGGCTCAGTTTGTGGCGCAGCGGCCAGGTATTGGACGCCGGGTCCGCGGCCCTCGTGTCGGATGTCCCGTTCGAGGTCGCTTCCCACGCGGCACAGGTCCTGCGTCGCGCGGGTGTGGCGGCCGCCGTCGGGTGCGACTGGTGCCGGCGCACGCTGCCCGACGACGGCTCCCCCGTCGACCCCGGGCCCTGCGCTTCGCTGTACTGGGAGACCGCCCACTGCCAGGCCAACTCCATGACCAGCTGCGACTGTGACTTCTGCGCCGAGTACGGCCCCTTACCCGGGCTCATCGCGCCCTGAGGAAAGGGGCTACAAGCGCAGGAGCCGGCCGGTGGCGGCGGGGCGGGCGGCGGCCCGCCCCGCCGGAGGACCGGATCAGAAGGGCTTGGTCGGCAGGTACTTGCCGTCCAGGGTGATGACGGCGCGCTCGCCGCCCTCGGGGTCGGCGACCTTCTTCACGTCGAGCTTGAAGTTGATCGCGGAGATGATGCCGTCGCCGAACTGCTCGTGGACCAGGGCCTTGAGGGTGGTGCCGTAGACCTGGAGCATCTCGTAGAAGCGGTAGATGGTCGGGTCGGTGGGGATGCCGCCGGGGATCGAGCCGCGGGTGGGGATGGTCTGGAGCAGCAGCGCCGCGTCGTCGTCCAGGCCCAGCAGTTCGGCGACGGCCTTGGCGGAGTCCTCCGGCAGGGCGTGCTGGCCGAGGACGGCGGCGGTGGTGAAGGCGACCGACAGGCCGGAGGCGTCGGCGATCCGCTGCCAGCTGAGGTCCTTGCGGGTCTTGGCGTCGACGGCGGCGACGGCGAGGGCCTGGCGGGCGGCGGGGTCGAACTGGGCGTGCACCATGGGGAGTTCCTTTCGGCTTCGCGGCTGCGCGGATCGTGTGCGGAGCCGCCGGGTTCAGGGGTGGTGTTTCCGCGTCAGGCCGCGAGCACGGCTGCGCGGCCGTCGGCGGTGAGGTCCTCGACGCGGCCGGTGGCGATGTCGAAGACCCAGCCGCGCAGGGTGACCGTCCGCTCGGCGAGCGCGCGGGCGACGGACGGGTGGGTCGCCAGGTTGGCCAGTTGGGCGAGTACGTTGTGCCGCACCAGGGCCGGTACGTCCCCCGCGGTGGCGGTCCGGGCGACCGAGGCGTCGGCGAGCCGCAGCCAGTCGGCGACGGCCGGGGCGCCGCTGAGGTCGTGGCCGTGGGCGAGGGCGGTCATCGCGCCGCACGCGGAGTGCCCGCAGACGACGATGTCCCGCACGCCCAGGGCGGCGACGGCGTACTCGATGCTCGCCGTGACCCCGTCGGCCCCCGGGGTGTAGGCGGGCACCAGGTTGCCGGCGGTGCGGATGACGAACAGCTCGCCCGGCTCCGACCCGGTGATCAGCTCCGGTACGACGCGGGCGTCCGAGCAGCCGATGAACAGCGTGTGCGGGGCGTGGTGGGCGGCCAGGCGGGTGAAGAGCTCTTCCTTCACGGGGAAGACGTCCTGCTGGAAGCGTGCGATGCCCTGGGCGAAGTCACGCATGGGGTCACTTCCTTTCGTGGCGGCCGGGCCGGTGCGGCCTGGCGAGATCCACTGTGCATGACCTGCTTCTATAGTGTCCAAGACGTGGTGCCCATGGATTCCATTGATGCCATCTATAGTTGCTCCCATGGCTCTGGAACTGCGCCACCTGCGCTATCTGCTCGCCGTGGCCGACCACGGCAACTTCACCCGCGCCGCCGAGGAGCTGCACATCTCCCAGCCCACGCTGTCCCAGCAGATCAAGCAGCTCGAACGGACCCTGGGCACCCAGCTGCTGGACCGCACCGGCCGCACCGTGCGCCTCACCGACGCCGGCCAGGCGTACGCCCACCACGCCCGCGGCGCACTGCGGGACCTCGCCGCCGCCGAACGCGCCGTCCACGACGTCCAGGACCTCTCGCGCGGGCAGCTGCGCCTGGCCGTCACTCCCACCTTCACGGCCTACCTCGTCGGCCCGCTCACCGCCGAGCTCCACGCCCGGCACCCCGGCGTCACCCTGACCGTGCGGGAGACCAGCCAGGACCGCATCGAAGCCGGCCTGCTGACCGACGACTTCGACCTCGGCATCGCCTTCCAGGGCCCCCATCTGCCCGGCGTCACCGCCACCGAGCTGTTCACCGAGACCCTCACCCTGGTCACCGGCACCGGCCACCCCACCGCCGACCAGCCAGGACCGCTCCCCGTACGGGACCTCGCCGAACGGCAACTGGCCCTGCTCAGCGGTGACTTCGCCACCCGCGGGCACATCGACGGCTACTTCGCCCAGCACCGCGTCAGCCCGCGCATCGCCGTCGAGGCCAACTCCGTCCAGGCCCTGACCGAGGTCGTCCAGCGCACCCCGCTCGCCACCGTCCTGCCCGAGGCCGTCACCCACGACCACCCCCGCCTCGCCCGGATCCCCCTCGACCCTCCGCTCCCCACCCGCACCGTCACCCTGCTGCGGCGCGCCGACGCCTACCGCAGCGCCGCCACCCGCGCCTTCACCGAGCTCACCCACGCCCTCGTCCGCACCCGCGGCTACCCGACGGCCTCCTGAGCGCGCGGCTCACAGGCCCGGGACCCCTGGGAGGCCGCGGAGGGTGAGGCCATGCCGGTGACCCCGATACCAGGCCGTGGTGCGGGCGGACCGGGCGGCCGCCCGCAGCCCGGCACGGGGAAGGATCAGCCGGACGTCGGGGCGCCGAACCAGCGGGCGAGGGACGGCCGCAGGGCTTCCGGGGTGCCGACCCAGCAGACGTAGCCGTCCGGGCGCACCAGCATCGGCTCGGTCGCAGCGCCCCGGCCGGTGGTGCGGTCGACCCGGTCCGACCAGGGGGCGACGGCTTCCGCCAGGGTGCCCTGCGGATCGAGCAGGACCCCGCGCCCGGACCGCAGCAGTTCGTGCAGCCGGGCCGGGCCGAGGTCGAGGTCCGGTGCGGGGCCGCCGAGGAGCGGGTGGGGGCCGGCGTCCGGCATCGGGTAGCGAGTGGCCATCCCCGCCATCACTTCGCCGAGACGGCGCCGCACCTCCGGCAGTTCGGCCAGCTCGGCGAAGAGCTGCCGGGCGGCCGTCACCTCCGGGTCGCCGGTGCCCGCCCAGTCCATCAGCAGGCTCTGCGCCTGGACGTTACGCAGCACCAGGGCGCCGGCCAGGTGGCGTTCGGTGTGGTAGCTGTCGAGCAGCCCCTCCGATGCCCAGCCGCGCACGGCGGCGCCGAGCTTCCAGCCGAGGTTGAAGGCGTCCTGCATGCCCGTGTTCATGCCCTGGGCACCGAGCGGGAGGTGGACGTGGGCGGCGTCGCCGGCCAGGAACACCCGCCCGTGCCGGTACTGGGCGACCTGCCGGGCCGCGTTGGTGATCCGGCGGGCGTGGCACAGTTCGAGCAGCTGCACCCGCTCGCCGAACACGGCCCGCAGCCCGGTGCGGATCTCCTCCTCGGTGATCGGGACGTCCCTGGGCACCGACCGGCCCGGCCCGCCCAGGGCGAGGCGGCGCAGCGGCCTGCCCCGGTCGTCGGTGCCGAGCGGGAACACCGCCGCCCAGGTGCCGTCCTCGGCGCGGTGGTGCGTCCCCAGGTCCTCGGTGCCGCTGAGCCGGACGTCGGCGGCGACCGTGGTCGCGGTGCCCGCCCGGCCGGGGAACTCGGCCTTCAGCAGCGAGCGCACCGTGCTGTGGCCGCCGTCCGCGGCGATCAGGTAACGGGCCCGCGCGGTACGGCCGTTGGCGAAGGTCGCGGTGACGGCGTCCCCATCCTGGGTGAGGGCGACCAGTTCGTGGTCGCGCCGGACGTGCAGGCCCTGCGCGGCGAGATGGTCTTCGAAGAAGCCCTCCAGCACGACCTGCGGGACGGAGCGCCACGGCAGTCGGGGGCGGGAGGCGCCGTCGGCGGGCAGCGGGATGCCGACGAAGTGGCTGGTGCCGACCGGGTGGTCCCCGGCGGCCAGCATCGGTTCCAGCAGGCCGCGCTGGTCGAGCGCTTCCACCGTGCGGGACTGCATGCCGCCGGCCCGGGACAGGGCGCTGCGCTGTGGCAGCCGGTCGGCCAGTACGGTCGATGCGCCCGCCAGCAGCAGTTCGTTGGCCGCCGTCAGGCCGGTCGGGCCGGCGCCGACGATGAGGACGTCGGTGTCCATGGTTCTCTCCCTGGTTCTCGTCGAACAGTGGTTCTC
This sequence comes from Kitasatospora sp. NPDC053057, assembly GCF_044546945.1. Lineage (NCBI taxonomy): Bacteria > Bacillati > Actinomycetota > Actinomycetes > Kitasatosporales > Streptomycetaceae > Kitasatospora > Kitasatospora sp. NPDC053057. The sequence continues at coordinate 131,063 of NZ_JBITZP010000007.1, forward strand.
GGGACGGGAACAACGCTCGCTCCGCCGGGGGCTGTTGGACGAGTGACCGGTGCGATGGCGGCGGTATCCGACACCGGCTACGCTCGGCGCGGTGGAATCCGACTACGACGACCTGGACCGCCGCCTCGTCCACGCCCTGCAGGTCGACGGCCGGGCCCCGTTCAGCACGATCGCCGCCGCCCTCGGGGTGTCGGACCGTACCGTCGCCCGCCGGTACGCCAGGTTGCGCTCGACCGGCGCGGTGCGGGTGCTCGGCGGGGTCGACCCGATGGCGCTGGGCGCGGTGCTGTGGCTCCTGCGGGTGCGCTGCGCGCCGTCCGCCTCGGTCGCGGTCGCCGAGGCGCTGGCGCGGCGCCCCGAGACCTCCTGGGTGAGCCTCTCCTCCGGCGGCACCGAGATCACCTGCACGGTCCGCGCCGAGAGCGAGGCCGACAGCGAGGCGCTGCTGCTGGCCCGCCTGCCCCGCACCCCGCGGGTGGAGGGGGTGAGCGCCCACTCCGTGCTGCACACCTTCTACGGCGGCCCGGACAGCCTCATCGCCAAGCTGGGCCCACTGGACGCGGCGGCCGTCGAGGCGCTGCGCCCGCCCCCGCTGCCGCAGCGGCCGCTGCCGGACCGCCTACTGCCGGATCGGCCCGGACCGGTGCGGCTCGACGACGGCGACCGCAGGCTGCTCGCCGCGCTCGCCGCCGACGGCCGCGCCGGCTTCGAGCAGCTGGCCGAGCTCACCGGCTGGTCGCCCACGACGGTCCGGCGCCGGATGACGGAGCTGCGCGAACGCGGGGTGCTCTATCTGGACGTCGACTGCGACAAGCGCCTGCTCGGCTTCGGCACCCGGACCCTGCTGTGGCTCTCGGTCGCTCCCCCGCACCTCGAAGAAGCCGGCCGGGCACTGGCGGGCCACCCCGAAGTCGCCTTCGCGGCCGCCACGACCGGCCCGACGAACCTGTACGCCACCGTGGTGTGCGCGGACCAGCGGGCGCTGTACCGCTATCTGACCACCCGGGTCGCCGCGCTCCCGGCCGTGCTCCAGGTGGAGACGGCGCCGGTGATCCGCACCGTCAAGCAGGCCGCGACCCGGACGTAGCGGTCCCCGGCATCGAGCCGCTTTCACACCTCCGATCAGCGATTGTCCGGAAATCGCCGCTTGTCCGTAATGAACGGTTGTGTTCCCTATCTGCCGGGGCTACTGTCGGTCGTGGCGAACGAATCCGTCCCCTGCCCGCCGTTCGCCGCCCCCGAGCCATTGGGGAACCTGCCATGGCCACCTCCCGCGCCCTGGCCCCGGCTCCGCCCGCGACCGCACGTCGAGGCCAGCACCCGGGGATAGCGCTCACCGTCATCGCGGCCACCCAGCTGATGGTGGTTCTCGACATCACGATCGTGAACATCGCCCTGCCGCACATCCAGCAGGCGCTGAAGTTCTCCACCACCGACCTGTCCTGGGTCATCAACGCCTACACCCTCACCTTCGGCGGGCTGCTGCTGCTCGGCGGCCGCGCCGGCGACATCCTCGGGCGCCGGCGGGTGTTCATCGTCGGCGTACTGGTGTTCAGCTTCGCCTCGCTGCTCGGCGGCGTCGCCCAGTCCTCGGCCTGGCTGCTGGCGGCCCGGGCCCTGCAGGGCCTGGGCGGGGCGATCGCCTCGCCGACCGCGCTGGCACTGATCGCCACCAACTTCAAGGAGGGCCCGGAGCGCAACCGGGCCTTCGGCGTCTACTCCGCCGTCGCCGGCGCGGGTGGCGCGGTCGGCCTGCTGCTCGGCGGCATGCTGACCTCCTGGCTGTCCTGGCGGTGGGTGCTGTTCGTCAACGTACCGATCGGCGTCGCGATCGCCGTGCTGGCGCCGCTGTACATCAACGAGTCCGAGCGGCACCCCGGGCGCTTCGACCTGACCGGTGCGTTCACCGCGACGGTGGGCATGGTGTCGCTGGTGTACGGCTTCATCCGGGCCTCCGACCACGGCTGGACGGACGCCGTCACGCTCACCGCGTTCAGCCTGGCCGTCGCGCTGCTGGCGGCCTTCCTGGTGAACGAGCGGCACGTGCCGCAGCCGATCACCCCGCTGCACCTGTTCCGCGAACGCAACCGCTCCGGCGCGTACGGGCTGATGCTGTGCATGGCGGCGACGATGTTCAGCATCTTCTTCTTCATCACCCTGTTCGTGCAGGAGATCCTCGACTACAGCCCGCTGCGGGCCGGCTTCGCCTTCCTGCCGATCAGCGCGGCGATCGTCACGGCCGCCCAGTTCGCCGCGCGCAACCAGCTGCGGTGGGGCCCGAAGCCGTTCCTGGTCACCGGCTCGGTCCTGGTGCTCAGCGGGGTGTTCTGGGCGACCAGGATCGACATCCACAGCACCTTCACGGGCGGCATCCTCGGGCCGACGCTGCTGTTCGGCTTCGGGATGGGCTCGATCTTCGTCCCGGTGATGCTCACCGCCGTCTCTCAGGTCGCCCCGCACGAGACCGGCGCGGCCACCGGGATGCTCAACACCACCCAGCAGGTGGGCGGTTCGCTCGGCCTGTCGATCCTGGTCACGGTGTACGGCACGGCCAGTCGCAACGAGGCCGGGCAGCAGGTCGGGAAGTTCCTGCGGCAGGCCACCCCGCAGCAGGCCGCCCAGTTCAGGGCGAGCGGGAAACTGCCGGCGCCGTACTCCTCGGAAGTGCTGGTGCACGGCATCGCGACCGCCTTCCAGATGGGCCTGGTGTTCGCCTCGCTCGCGGTGCTGATCGCGGTGTTCGTCATCAAGGTGCGGCGGGTGCCGCACGCACCGGACGTCGACGCTTGGAGGGACGGGCCGGGCGTCAGCCCTTCGCGGGGCGGTACTTGACAGACCGTCCGGGCGTCCAGGAGAGTCCTTTACGCAAATGGTTTTCATCTTCGCTAACCATCCCCGCCCGCGCCTGCGCGCGCCCCGCGAAAGAGGACCCCCATGTCGCTCGACGTCTCCCCCGCCCTGCTCGACCAGGCCCGCAACGGCCGCGTGGACGAGGCCGACTTCCTCGACACCGTGCGCGGCTCGCTGCCGTACGCCTACCAGGTCGTCGCCGGACTCAGCACCGAACTCGCCGCCACCGACGCCGAGTTCACCACCGACAACACCACGCCCAGCGACGAGCAGCGCGCCCAGCTGCTGCGCGCGCTGGCCAGCAACGCCATCCGCGGCAGCCTGGAGGACCACTTCGGTGTGAAGCTCGCCTTCGTCAACTGCCACCGCGTCGGCGCCTTCCGCCCCGGCTCCGAGGACAGCGAGGCGTACCGCGAGTTCACCTCGCTGCACAACCAGATCCGCAACCAGAGCCCGGAGCTGCGCAGCTGCTGACCGACGGCACGGCCGCGGCGGGCGCCCACCCCGGAGCGGGCGGGCGCCCGCCGCGCGCGCTTTGCCGTACGCGCCCCGGTGTTGCGCCGCGTTGCGGCCCGTTGCGATCCGCTGTCCGGATCGCACGCCGATCTTGTGGCACCGCGGACGCCCTGCGTACGGTCGACGGGCACGGGCACCACCCGTCCGGTCCTCCCCGGGGCCGCAGGAACCCACGCGGAGCCGCCACCATGCCACCCTCCCCCCGCCCGCTGCGCAAACTCGGCTTCCTCACCATCGGGCTCTTCGACGAGGCCGACCCGCGCCGGGGCCACGAGTCCACCCTCGAACTGATCGCCCTCGGCGAGCAGCTCGGCTTCGACAGCGCCTGGCTGCGCCACCGCCACCTCCAGTACGGGATCTCCTCCCCCGTCGCCGTCCTCGCCGCCGCCACCCAGCGCACCAGCCGCATCCAGCTCGGCACCGCCGTCACCCCGCTCGGCTGGGAGAACCCGCTGCGGCTCGCCGAGGACCTCGCCACCGTCGACCTGCTCTCCGGCGGCCGGCTCAACCCCGGCTTCAGCGTCGGCCCGCCCACCCACTACGAGCACGTGCGCGGGGCCCTCTACCCGGACACCGGCGACCACGAGGACTTCGGCCACCGCCGCGCCGAACGGCTGCTCGCCCTGGTCCGCGGCGAGGACGCCTCCGACTTCGCCGGCACCGAGGGCATCGAGGTGTACTCGCGCCGCGTCCAGCCGCACTCCCCCGGCCTGGCCGGGCGGCTCTGGTACGGCGCCGGCAGCCTGCGCTCGGCCCGCTGGGCGGGCGAGCAGGGGCTCAACCTGCTGACCAGCAGCGTGGTCAAGCCCGAACCGGCCGACTCCGCACCGGACTTCGCCGAGCTCCAGGCCGAGCAGATCCACGCCTTCCGTGCCGTCCACCCCGAGGGCGAGCGCGCCCGGGTCTCCCAAGGGCTGGTGGTCATCCCCACCGACAGCGCCACCCCCGAGCAGCGCGCCAAGTACCAGGCGTACGCCCTCGCCCGCACCCCGCGCACCCTCACCCCGCAGGGCCCGGCCCGACTGCTCTTCTCCCCCGACCTGGTCGGCACCTCCGAGGAGCTCGCCGAACGGCTGCACGCCCACGCCGGCTACCGGGAGGTCGACGAGGTCGCCTTCGCCCTGCCGTTCACCTTCGAACCCGAGGACTACGTACAGATCCTCACCGACCTCGCCACCCGGCTCGGCCCGGCCCTCGGCTGGTCCCCCTCCGCGCCGGGACGGGGCTGAGCGACACCCGAATTCGCATGCCGCGGGCAGAGGCGGTCATCGACCGTTTTGCGCTGCTCGAATGACGCACTCCTGCTTCCGGGTCCTCTTGCCCGTCCGGCGCCACGAGGCGGCGAGTCCATCACGCAACGTGACGGATTGAAGCGGTCCGACGCCCCGACCTGCGCCTTGCCCGGCGCCACGCCGCGAGCAGGGCGCGCCCGCGCGCCCGGACACGTCGACTTCCCACACCCCCACAACGGCCCCCGCCCGGACGCCACATGACCGCATTGGCCTGCAACGTTCCCGTTCGCCGCCGCAGCCGTTACGTCCCGTAGCCATCGAGGTGCGCCAGCCCCTGCTCCCTGATAGCCGTTGAGGCGGACGCAGTGAGTGATCGCGACTTAGATCGCCAACGCACCATCCGCTGGGGGAGTCACGAGGAGGCCGGTATGAAAGCGGAACACAACGGACACGGACAGGTCGACGGTCAGCTGACCAACATGGAGGACATCGAGTCGCTCCTCGTCGGCGGCCTGGAGGGGAAACAGAAGCATCTGGAGGCCACCGAGGCAGGTCCGACGGCCCGCACGGAACCCGCCAAGCTACAGTCCGCGATCGACCTGCACGTGTGCATGGGGTTGAACGCCTGCAAGGGGCACGGATTCGGCGGGTCCGGGGAGATGGCGGGCATGGGCGAGTGCGCCACCGTCTTCCATGTCTGCCACGGCGCCAACGAGTGCCGCGGGCAGGGCGGTTGCGGCTACACCGGGTCCGACGCCGAGCAGGCGAAGCCGGGCGCCCAGGAGTGCCGCTGGAACGGCAGCTGCGCCAGTCCGATCAACGTCAGCCGGGTGCACGCGGCGGGCCCGTACCGCGGAACCAGCGTCTGGAAGCGGGCCCGCAAGATCTTCGAGCACCGGATGTTCGAGGCCGGCATCCCCTTCGGCCCCTCGCCGGGCGAGGGCTACCCCGACGACCTGGTGCCCAGCTACGAGAAACCGCACGGCGTCAAGCGCGCCGCCGGCGCGTGACCGGCCGCGACACGACGATGGACATCCCCGGATCCTCCGGCCTGGGCCTCGGCCTGGGCCTGCGCTTCCCGCACCTCAAGCATGTGCTGGAGAGCTGGCCCGAGGTGGGCTGGTTCGAGGTCATCTCCGAGAACTTCATGGACTCCGGCGGCTACCCGCGCCACGCCCTCGACCGGATCGCCGAGCGCTACCCGATCGTCATGCACGGCGTCTCGCTGTCGATCGGCAGCACCGACCCCGTGGACCGCGACTACCTCGACCGGCTGCGCCGCCTGGCCCAGGCCACCGGGGCGCGCTGGGTGTCCGACCACATCTGCTGGACGGGCACGGCAGGGCTCAACACCCACGATCTGCTGCCGGTGCCGTTCACCGAGGAGTCGCTCGCCCACCTGGTGCGTCGCGTGCGCCTCGTCCAGGACGTCCTGGATCGGCCGTTGGTGCTGGAGAACCCCAGCACGTACGCGGCGTTCGCGGGCGCGAGCATGCCGGAGTGGGAGTTCGTCGCCCGCCTGGCCGAGGAGTCCGGCTGCGGCCTGCTGCTGGACGTCAACAACGTCCACGTCTCCGCCGTCAACCACGGGTTCGACCCGGAGCAGTACCTGCGGGCGCTCCCGGCCGAGCGGGTGGTGCAGATCCACCTCGCCGGCCACACCGACCTCGGGACGCACATCATCGACACCCACGACCAGCCGGTGGCCGAACCGGTCTGGGAGCTCTACGAGTTGGCCCTCTCGCTGACCGGGCCCGTACCCACCCTGCTGGAGTGGGACGACCGCATCCCGCCGTTCCCCGAACTGCTCGCCGAGCTCCACAAGGCCCGCCGCCACCTGCCCGAGACAGTCGCGGCAGGCCGTGGCTAGCCCGCCCGAGGCGACCGCCGCCGCCCAACGCTGGTTCCAGGACGCGATCCTCGCCCCGTACGGGCCGGGTTCGTACGCTCAGGCCCAGGACCGGGCCGCCGAGACGGTCCTGTCGGCCGCCGCCAGGCTCTCCCCCGGCCAGTGCCTGGAGGTCTACCGTCGCGGCTACCGCCTGCGCCTGCTGGAGGCGATGCGCGGCCTCCACCCGGCCCTGCGGGCCCTGTTGGGGGACGAGCTCTTCGACGACTTCGCGCTGGAGTACCTGGACTCCCGCCCGTCCCGCTCCTACACCCTGTTCCAACTCGACGCGCACTTCGCCGAGTTCCTCGCCGAGCACCGGCCCGACCGGGACCGACCGGCGGCCGGGCGCGAGGCCTGGATCGACGTGGTCATCGATCTGGCCCGCTACGAGCGGGCGTTCGCCGAGGTGTACGACGGCCCCGGCACCGAGGGCCTGCCGGACACCCGCTCCGTCCTGCCGGGGCCGCACGACTCCGTGCGGCCTGCCCCGTCGCTGCGGCTGCTCGTCCTGAGCGCACCGGTGCACACCTACGCGGCGGCCGTCCGCCGGGGCCGGCCCGCCGAGGACCCGGTACCACGGCGGATGCCGCTCGTGCTCTCCCGCCGCGACTACGTCGTCACGGCCACCGAACTCAGCGCGTCCGCCCACCAGTTCCTCTCCGACCTGGTCGACGGCAGGACAGTCCGGACGGCAGCCGCCGCGGCGGACCTGGACGAGGCCGCCACCACACACCTCCTCCACCGCTGGACGGCGGACGGCTGGCTGCTGGCCGGTTCCCCTCCCCCACCCCTCACCCTCAGGAGTCAGACATCGTGACCGCCACCACCTCCGCCATCGACGAGACCCTCATCCCCACCTTCCTCACCGACGAGGCCACCAGGGTCAACGCCGGCGAGCCGATCACCACACGGGAGGAGCTGATCAAACACCTCAAGCAGGCCGCCCGCCTGGAGACGATCACCATCCCGATGTACCTCTACCCGTCCTTCTCCATCGCCTCGCGCGGGTACTCCCAGTGGGATCCCGGGATGGGCGCGTTCCGACTGATCCGCAGCATCGTGGTGGAGGAGATGCTGCACCTCTGCCTGGTGCGAAACCTGTTGGTGGCCCTCGGGGAGGGTGACCGGATCAAGTTCTACGACGAGAAGTTCATGCCGAGCTTCCCCATGTACATGCCGCACCGCTGGCCCCCGCTCGAACTGCACATGGGGCCGTGCTCCAGGGAGCTGGTCCGGGACGTCTTCATGGAGTTCGAGAAGCCGGCACCGAAGGGGCGCCCCCAGCCCGTGCCAGAGGGGTGGTACCCCAGCATCGGCAAGTTCTACGAAGCCGTCGGCAAGGGGCTCAAGTTGCTCGACTCCCAGATCGCGGACCTCTGGAAGTCCAACAAGCCGCACCTCCAGTACGTCGCGGCCTACTGGAACAAGGACGGCGGCGGCGAACCCGTCCAGATCAAGGACCTGAAGACCGCCCAGGACGCCCTCAAGATCATCGTCGACCAGGGCGAGGGGACCAAGGACAACAAGCTCTCCGTCCCCATCGACCCGCTCAAGCCCGTCCCCGGCCTGGACGAGATGCCCCACTACATCAAGTTCAAGCGCATCGCGGACGGCGTCGAGCCGATCGGCCCGGTCTGGCCGCTCCCCACCGACCCCGAGGCGGGGCTCTACGCCGACGATCACGCCGTCACCAGCCTCAACACCCTCTTCAACGCGGTGTACTGCTACGTGCTGCACATGATCGACGTCATCTACCAGACCCCGCGGAACGACATCCAGCCCGGCAAGCAGAGCCCCCGCTACCACTACGAGCGGACCTTCATGGCGACCATGCAGGGCATCCTCGTCTCGATTGCCGAGATGATGGCCGCCACGCAAGTCATGGTCCCGCAGGCCATGGTGGTCCACGCCGGCCCCACCTTCGAGTTCCACAAACTGCCCGGCTCCGGAAAGAACAAGCAGCACCTCATGAAGCTGTGCGACGCCGCCATGGTCCACTTCCCCCAACTCGGCGGCGACAACAGCGTGCGCTGGCTGATCAGCAAGCTCCCGGACGAAGTCTGACCCGACGGTCGGCCCTTCCGTGGCCCGATGCGGCAAGAAGACGCCCCAGAACCTCCAGCAGCTCCTGGACCGCGGCGAACCGTAAGCCGCGTCGCGGTCCTCTCAAGCCCACCGGTCGGCCCGGCTCCCCCCAACCCACGGGGGGAGCCGGGCCGGCCGCATTCCGTTCTCCCGCAGACGACTTGAGGACTCCGCAGGAGGCCGTCGGCCTTCGAGAGCCGCCCCTGCGCACACCCTTGCGATGACATATAACCTGTGACATTGTTCTGACCCTGATTCCGGTGACAGGTCACACGTCAACTCCCCTTCACCTCGTGGCCGACGCCGCGTCACCCCCCACCTCAGGACAAGGACACCGCAGTGCGTCTGCGCCAATCCCTTCCGCTCCTGGTGGCCGCCGCCCTCGCCGGCCCCGCCACCCTGCTACCGACCCCCGCCCTCGCCGCGTCCGCGACGACCGTCGCGGCCTCGAACCCGACGGCCCAGGCACAAGCCCAGGCCCAGGCGGAAGCCCCGGCCAGCACGGCCGCACCGAAGCCGTTCGGCGCCGAGATCGCCGCCGACTCCTCCGAGGACCTGGGCCGCACGGCCGCGCCGCTCCCGCCGGAGCTGCTCGGCCAGGCGCTCCAGCCGACCGGGACGGCCGTCCAGACCGCCCCGCATCCCCACACCACGGCGCCGGCCGAGCGCGCACTGACCGCGCAGGCCCCGGCCGTGCCCAACTGCACGCCCGCCGACTTCGGCAGCCGCAGCGGCGCGGCCCTGGTCTCCTTCGTCCAGGGCGCGACCACTGACTGCGTCAAGACGCTGTTCAACGTCACCGGCACCGACGCGGGCAAGGTCTTCAAGCAGTCGCAGATGCTGACCGTCGCCAACGCCTTCCGGGCCCAGGCGGCGAACTACACCGGCGACAACTCCGCGAACCTCCTGCAGCTCGTGCTCTTCCTGCGGGCCGGCTACTACATCCAGTCCAACAACGCGAGCGCCGTCGGCCCCTACGACGCCACGCTCACCTCCGCCGTCCAGGGCGGCCTCGACGCCTTCTTCGCGAGCGCGCACCGGACGGACGTCAGCGACGCCAACGGCGCCGTGCTCAGCGAGGTGCTGATCCTCACCGACAGCGCGAACATCCAGGCGCACTACCTGAAGGTCTACCAGCAGGTCCTGAACGGCTACGACAACGGCTACAACGCGTTCCCGAAGATGGTCAACGCCGTCAACTCCGTGCTCTGGGCGCCGCTGTGGCGGGCGAACTGGAACCCCGACTACGTCGGCGCCGTCACCGCCGACCCGAGCGTGATCACCACGCTGGCGAACTTCGCGCAGAACCACAAGGACCAGCTCACCACCCCCAACGCCTTCCTCGACGTCAACGCCGGCAACGACCTCGCCCGCACCGCCGGCAACGGCGGCAGCATCGAGGCCTTCGCCAAGCCGCTGGTCAAGAAGGTGCTCGACACCACCCCGATCTCCGGCGCCGTCGGCAAGCTGTACGTCTACACCGCGTACAACGCCAACCAGTACGACAACGCACAGTGCTCCTACTACGGCACCTGCGACCTGCCCGGCAAGCTCACCGCCGCCGTCCTGCCGAACAGCCTGGTCTGCGACAACCGCACCATACGCACCGAGGGCCTCTCCCCCGAGGAGCTGTCGACCGTCTGCGAGAGCCTGCGCGGCGAGGACACGTTCTTCCACGACCTCGTCAAGGACGACGGGCCCGTCCCCGGCCAGTACGGCAAGACCATCACCCTCGCCGTCTTCTCCAACCGGGACGACTACCAGACCTACTCCTGGGCGATCTACGGCAACTCCACCGACAACGGCGGCGAGACCGTCATGGACGTCACCGACCCCAACAACAAGCCCGTGTCGGTGATGTACCAGAAGTCGTACGACGACGGCTTCCCCGCCAACGTGTGGAACCTCAACCACGAGTACACCCACTACCTCGACAACATCTACGACATGAAGGGCAACTTCTCCACCGAGATCTCCGTCCCGGACATCTGGTGGATCGAGGGCGTCGCCGAGTACGAGTCCTACGCCTACCGCGGCACCACCGACACCCAGGCGATGGCCGAGGCCGCCACACACCGGTACAAGCTCAGCACGATCTTCCAGAACACCTACGCCAACTCGGACACGGTGCGCACCTACCCGTGGGGCTACCTCGCCGTGCGCTACATGTTCGAGAAGCACCCCGCCGACATCCAGAACATGCTCGGCCACTTCCGCACCGGCGACTACCAGGGCGGCTACGCGGTCTACAACGGCCTCGGCACGTCCTACGACGCCGACTTCGACAGCTGGCTGAACACCTGCGCCGCCGGCGCCTGCTACGCCGACGGCCCCACCGCCCTCTTCGGCCAGTCCGTCGACGGCGCCACCGTGACCCTGACCGACAAGTCCGTCGAGACCAACTCGCAGGCGTCGCTGGCCTCCTGGCACTGGACCTTCGGTGACGGCAGCAGCTCCGACGAACGGAACCCGGTCCACACCTACGCCGCCCCCGGCACCTACACCGTCGCCCTGACCGTCACCGACAGCGACGGCGGGACCGCCGCCACCCCGTCCTCGGTCACCATCACCACCGGCGGCGGCACCAGCCTGCCGACCTGCACCGACCCGCGCACCGACGCGCTCGGCCAGAACTGCTCCCGCCCGAACCAGGCCCGCACCGCCGGCAACCTCGACTACTTCTACCTCTACCTGCCGGCCGGCACCACCACCCTGAAGGTCTCCACCTCCGGCGGCACCGGCAACGCAGCCCTCTACTACAACCCCGACACCTGGGCCTCCCCCACCGCCCACACCGCCGCCTCCACCAACCCCGGCACCGCCCAGACCCTCACCGTCACCAACCCCACGGCCGGCTACCGCTACATCAGCCTCTACGCCACCACCGACTTCAGCGGCGTGACCGTCAGCACCCAGTACTGACCGGCCGACTGCACGAACGGACGGGCGGCGCGTCCCCTTCCCGGGGCGCGCCGCCCGTCGGTTCTCAGACCGCGTAGCGGTTCGGGTCGAACAAGTGGAGGTGCTCGGCCACCCAGGCCGAGGTCTTGGCCAGCCCCTCCTCCAACGGGACCTCCGGCCGCCACCCCGACCACGTCCGGGCCCGGGAGTTGTCGGACAGGAGCCGGTGCACCTCGCTCCCGGCCGGGCGCAGCCGGGCCGGATCGACCGTGATCTCGACGTCCGTACGACCCGAAGCGGCGATCAGCGCCTCGGCCAGGTCGCCGATGGAGACCTCCTGACCGGTCCCGAGGTTGACCGCCTCGCCTACGGCGCGGTCGCAGTCGGCCAGGGCCAGGAAGCCGGCGGCGGTGTCGGTGACGTAGCTGAAGTCCCGGGTCGGCGTCAGCGAGCCCATGCGCAGTTCCCTTGCTCCGGAGTGGAGTTGGGCGAGTATCGAGGGGATCACCGCGCGGGCGGACTGGCGCGGGCCGTAGGTGTTGAACGGCCGTACCACGGTGACCGGCAGTTCGAAGGCGTGGTGGAAGCTGAGCGCCATCATGTCGGCCCCGATCTTCGAGGCGGAGTAGGGGGATTGGGGCTGCAGCGGATGGTCCTCGCCGATCGGTGCGCTGAGCGCGGTTCCGTAGACCTCGCTGGTGGAGGTGTGCAGGACCCGGCGCACACCGTGGCGCCGCGCCGCCTCCAGCACGTTCTCGGTGCCGACGACGTTGGTGTGCACGTACGCGCCCGGGGAGTCGTAGCTGTAGGGGATCCCGATCAGTGCCGCGAGGTGGAAGACCGTGTCGCAGCCCGCCACCGCGTCCGAGACCCGGCCGGCGTCGCGGACGTCGCCGGCGAGCATCTCGACCCGGTCGTGCCCGAGGTGGCCCGCCAGGTGGCCGCGCTCGGCGTAGGGCTTGTAGTGGACCAGGGCGCGGACCCTGGCCCCCTGCGCGACCAGGAGATCGACCAGGGTCGAGCCGATGAAGCCCTCCGCGCCGGTGACCAGGACGGTACGGTCCGTCCAGGGGCTGGGGGTAGCGGTGTCGGTCATTCTGCGAGCTCCATTTCAGTGATGGTGGGGTTCGGGTCGAGCGAGCGGCCGGCCAGCCGCCGCACCCGGTCGGCCAGCAGGTCGGCGGCCTGCGCGTGGGTTCCCCCGGCGGCGGCGAGGCTCATGGCGGCCAGCCTGGACGGCTCCGCCAGCAGCGGATCGAGCACGGCGGCGAGGGAGTTCGCGTCCGTGTCCGCATCACGCAGGATCCGGGCCGCTCCCGCGTCGGCGAGCACCTTCGCGTTGTGGAACTGGTGGTCGCCGGGGGCATGCGGGTACGGCACCAGCACGGCGGGTACCCGGACCGTGGCGAGTTCGGCCACGGTCGCGGCCCCGGCGCGGCAGACCACGACGTCGCTGGCGGCGTAGGCGAGGTCCATCCGGTCCAGGTACGGCACCGCCTCGGCGACGGCGTCCCCGCCGCTGCGCGCGAGACGGTGCCGCGTGCTGTCGAGGGACTGCGGGCCGGTCTTGATCAGCAGCCGGACGTCCGCCCGGTCACGCCACTGCTCGGCGAGGCCGATCGCGGCCTCCGTCAACCGTTGGGCGCCGAGGCTCCCCCCGTTGAACAGCACGAGCCGCGCCGCCTCTGGAACGCCGAGCCGGCGTCGGGCTTCGGCGCTCTTCGCCCGCCGGTCCAGGTGGGCCACCGCGCCGGTCAGCGGCATCCCGACGGTGACCGCCCCGCTCCGGCGCGACTTCGGCAGGTGCGCCCTGGTCTCGTCGAAGGCGAGCGCGATGTGCGCCGTGAGCCGCGCGGCGAAGGCGTTGGCCCGGCCCGGCACCGCGTTCGACTCGTGGATCAGGCTGGGCAGACCGGCCATCCGCGCGGCCAGCACGGCCGGAGCGGAGGCGTACCCGCCCATCCCCACGACGACCTGCGCCCGCTGGTCGGCGAGCGCGCGCTGCGCCTGCTTGGCGGCGCGGACCAGGTCGGCCGGCAGCAGGTACCGCCGGGCGCCGAGCGAGGGGTCGAAGGGGATCATGTCGACCGTGTGCAGCCGGTATCCCGCCTCGGGAATCAGCCGGGTCTCCAGGCCCCGCGTGGTGCCGACGAAGGAGATCACGGCATCGGGGTCGGTCTTCCGCAGGGCCTCCGCCAAGGCCAGGCCCGGGTAGATGTGGCCGCCGGTGCCGCCGGCACCGATGACGACCGAGAGAGGTGTGTGCATGGCTCACCACCGTGGCGTCCCGGCCTAAGAGAGCTTTAAGAGATTGCGGGCCTTCGCCCGCTATCTTTCGGTATGCCTGGAACGGCCTGCGAGATCGGAGCAGGTCAGCGGGGCAGCAGGTCAGCGGGGCACGAGGAGCGGAGGGCCGGCGGTGCGGATTCTGGTGGCGGACGATGACCGAGAGGTTCGGGAGGCCCTGGCCGACGGACTGACCGTCGAGGGCTACGAGGTGGTCACCGCGGTCGACGGGCACGATGCCCTCGCCAAGATCGCCGCCCACGAGCCGGACGCGGTCATCCTCGACGTGATGATGCCGGTCCTCGACGGGCTCGCCGTCTGCCGACAGCTGCGAGCACTCCACGACCGCACCCCGGTGCTGGTCCTGACCGCGCGGGACAACGTCAGCGATCGCGTCGACGGGCTGGACGCCGGCGCCGACGACTACCTCGTCAAACCCTTCGCGCTGGCGGAGCTGACCGCCCGCCTGCGCGCGCTGCTGCGCCGCGCCGCGTTCGACGCACCCGGTGGAGAAACCGACGCGGAGCTGCGCTACGCGGACCTGGCCCTGGATCCGCAGACCCGCACCGGGTACCGCGGCTCCCGCCGGGTGGAGTTCAGCCGCACCGAGGCGGCGCTGCTGGAGCTGCTCCTGCGCCACTCCGGACAGGTGCTCACCCGCGAAACCCTGCTGGAGCGCGTCTGGGGGCAGGACTTCGGCCCCGAGTCCAACTCCCTCGCCGTCTACATCGGTTACCTGCGCCGCAAGCTGGAGGCGGGCGGAGAGCCGCGCCTGGTGCAGACCGTCCACGGCGTCGGGTACCGTCTGGCCGCGGACTCGTGACCCTCCGCGTCCGGCTCGCGCTGGTGGCCGCCGTGGCCGTCGCCACCGTCGCGCTCGGCCTCAGCTGGGCCGCCTTCGCCGTGATCCGCTACGAGCTGACCCACCAGCTGGACCTGGAGCTCACCCAGGCCGCCACGGTCGCCGTCCAGCAACAGGGCAGCGAGCCGCCGGGTGTGCTCTCCGGGCAGTGCCGCTACCTGGCCGCCCCGGCCTGCACGCAGGTCGTCCCGGCCGACCCGGCACGCGACCCCGGGTCGGCCGTCACGCCGTACCTGTTTCCGGTCACCCCCGCCGTGCGCGAGGTCGCCGCCGGACGGCACGCGGCCTACTTCAGCACGACGACCATCGCCGGGTACCCCGCCCGCATGCTCGTCACGCCCTTCCGCACCGGCACGGCCCTCCAGGTCGTGCTGCGCTCGGACGGGGTCGACCGCGCCGTACGGCAGTCCGCGGCCCTGTTCGCCGGATTCGGCGCCGGCGCGGTTCTGCTGGCCGGGCTCCTCGGCTGGTGGGTTTCCCGGACCGGCCTCCGCCCGGTGACCAGGCTCACCGCCACGGTCGAACGGATCACCGCCACCGGTGACCCCCATCACCGCATCACCTCCCACGCCGCCACCGGCCGCCGCCGCGACGAGGTCACCCGCCTCGGCGACAGCTTCAACACCATGCTCGACGCACTGGAGCGGTCGGTCACCGCCCAGCGCCGCCTGGTCTCCGACGCCTCGCACGAGCTGCGCACCCCGCTGACGGCGCTGCGCACCAACGCCGAGCTGCTGGCCCGCGGCGGCCGTCTCACCGACGCCCAGCGGGAGCGCGCCGCCAACGCCCTGGGGCGGCAACTGCGCGAGGTGACCGGCATGGTCAACGACCTGGTCGAACTCGCGCGCGACGAGGAGCCCCAGGCCCTGGTCGAGCGGTTCCGGTTGCTGCCACTGGTCGAACACGCCGTCACGTCGGCGCGCGGGCACTGGCCGGGGCAGGAGTTCACGCTCGATGTGGGCCCCGGCGCCGAGGAGGCGGTCGTGCCGGGCGTCCCCGCCCGGCTGGTGCGGTTGCTGGGCAACCTGCTCGACAACGCCGCCAAGTTCGGCGCGGGGAACGGGCCCGTGGAGGTCCGGGTGACCCGCGCGGGCGACCGCGACGGAACACTGGAGGTGTCGGTCCGCGACCACGGCCCGGGAATCGCCGCCGAGGACCTGCCGTACGTCTTCGACCGCTTCTACCGCTCCGACACCGCCCGCAGCCTTCCCGGCTCCGGTCTCGGGCTCGCCATGGCCCGCCAGATCGCCCGGGCCCACGGCGCCGACCTGGTCGCCCGGGAGACCGGGCCGCAGAACGGTGGCGGAGCCTGCTTCGTCCTGACCGGGCTGCCCGTCCTCTGGTCTTCTGAGTAAGCGCTTGCTTAGAATCGGACACCTGTCCATGCGGAGACCGAGTACCGAGTACGCCCCAGGAGATGCCATGACCGATGTCAACCGCCAGATCCGCCTCGCCCGTCGACCGGTCGGTGAGGTGCGGCCGGAGGACTGGGCGTACACGGAGGAGCCCGTGGGTGCACCCGGGGACGGGGAGTTCCTGGGGCGGACGCACTACGTGTCGCTGGACCCGGCGATGCGCGGGTGGCTGGACGACCGCCCGTCGTACCTGCCGCCGGTGGGGCTGGGCGAGGTGATGCGAGCCGGGTCGGTGGTCGAGGTGGTGGCGTCGAACCACCCGAAGTTCCAGGTCGGCGACCACGTGGTGGGGTCCTTCGGGGTCCAGGACTACGCGGTGTCGGACGGCAAGGGAGCACTCAAGGTGGACCCCGCGCTCGCGCCGCTGTCCACCTACGTCGGGGCGCTCGGGATGCCCGGGATGACGGCCTACTTCGGGCTGCTGGAGGTCGGCGCGCTCAAGGAGGGCGAGACCGTGGTGGTCTCCGGCGCCGCCGGGGCGGTCGGCACGATGGTCGGGCAGATCGCCAAGGTGAAGGGCTGCCGGGTGGTCGGGATCGCCGGCGGGCCGGAGAAGTGCGCGCTGCTCACCGAGGAGCTCGGCTTCGACGCGGCGATCGACTACCGCTCCGAGGACGTCCGCAAGGCGCTGCGCACCCACGCCCCGGACGGCATCGACGTCTACTTCGACAACGTCGGCGGCCCGATCCTGGACGCCGCGCTGACCAGGCTGGCGATGCACGCCCGGGTCGTCGTCTGCGGCGCGATCAGCCAGTACAACAACGAGGAGGCCGTGCAGGGCCCGTCCAACTACCTGTCGCTGCTGGTGCGGAGGGCTCGGATGGAGGGCTTCGTGGTCTTCGACTACGCCCGCCGCTACGCGCAGGCGGCGGCCGAGATCGCGGGCTGGATCGGCGAGGGCCGGATCAAGGTCAAGGAGCATGTGGTCGAGGGCACCGTGGCCGACTTCCCGGAGACCCTCGGGATGCTGTTCCGCGGCGAGAACACCGGCAAGCTGGTGCTGCGCCTGGTGTGAGCCGAGCCGAAGGGTGGCCGCCGAGCACCTCGGCGGCCACCCGACGGTCGGGAGGCCCAGGGGTGGGTGTCGAGGCCGGCGAGGGCTTCAGAGATCCATGGGCGTGATCTTCGCAGCTGCCTCCGACAGCGGCGTCAGAGCCCCGGCTGACGGCGCTCAGGCATCCGAACCGTCGAGCAGAGCCGTGCGCTCCGATCGGAGCCAGGACCGCTCGGCCGCCATCTCGGCCACGTCCCCGCGGGCGAGGAAGCTCGCCCACGGCTCCTGGCCCAGCCCGCCGAGCCGTTCGATGCGCTCGGCCTCGCGGGACTGGAGTGCCTCCAGTGCGTCGAGCACCGCTGCCGGCTCGGCCCCGTAGGCGGCGCACAGGGCGTCGAGGCGGCTCCGCAGGACGTGGTCGCCGGCGACTGCTGCTCGCCGCTGCTTCTCGGCGGAGCGCAAGGGAACGGCGTACCAGGCGAGTTGCGCGAGGTCGTCGAGGGGGTGGCCGGGCGCGGCGAAGTCCCAGTCGATGAACCCGACCAGTTCGTCGCCGTTCCAGATGGAGTTCCACGGGCCGAGGTCGCCGTGCCGGATGACCATGCCGGGCCGCCACTCCTCCTCCTGGCCCCGCCACCGGGCGTCGGCCGGCGGCCGGAAGTCCCGGACGGCGTCGTGGTAGTCCCGCAGCCAGCGCCCCAGTTCGGCGATTCCGGCGGTCGACCGCAGCATCGACGGCCAGGGTCCGAAGGCGGGTTCGCCGTACAGCAGCGACAGCACCTCGTCGGTGCCGTCGACGCCGAGCAGCCGCGGGGCCCGGGTGAAGCCCACCGCTTCCAGGTGGGCCAACAGGGCGTGTACCGCGGGCGTCCACTCGCCGACCGGTCGGCGGATCGTTTCGCCGATCCGCCGGACCGTGGTCACGCTGCCCTTGTCCGTGGCGCCGTCCTCGATCATGGCGGCAGCCTAGCGGTCCGCCCCTCGATCACCGCCCCACCGGCCGTCGACGCTACCGCAGCCGGACGTCGCAGCCGCCGCCC
Organism: Kitasatospora sp. NPDC053057; assembly: GCF_044546945.1. NCBI lineage: Bacteria > Bacillati > Actinomycetota > Actinomycetes > Kitasatosporales > Streptomycetaceae > Kitasatospora > Kitasatospora sp. NPDC053057. Next base: position 149,135 of record NZ_JBITZP010000007.1, read on the forward strand.
GCACCCGCCGCACCTCTCCGACCATGGGGCCATGACTCCTCCGGCAGGCGCCCCGGCGGCGCGGCCGGCGTCATCGCCTCCGCCCCCTGGCCCTGGCCCTCGCCGCCTACCGACGCCCGTCGAACCCGATTGACGCACCGTCCGGGCGGATGATCGGCTTCCGGCATGAACGACAGCACGACCGGTGACCGTCTGCCCGCCGAGGCGGTCGCGCTCCTGGAGGCACTCCTCGACGCCGACACGCCCGCCTGCCGCGCCCTGCGCGCGCAGATCCCCCACCTGCGGGTCACCGGCGGCTGCCCGTGCCCCTGCCCCAGCCTCGACTTCGGCATGGACGCCCCGGAGGCCGTGCCCGCCGCACCCGTCGGCAGCCGGATCGTCGCCGAGGCCACCGTGCTCGACGCCGGCGGCCAACCGATCGGCGGGGCCATGGTGTTCGCCTTCGAGGGCCGGCTGTCCAACTTGGAGGTCTACTCCTGGGACGACCCGCCGATCACCCGCCTCCCGTCCCCCGACCGCCTGCTGCCGTAGGGGCGGCGACCGCCCGCCGGAGCGGCCTTGCCGGTGGCTCGGGATTGTTCAGCAGGAGGTCCTCGCCGAGCGGGGTGAGGGTGTGGCGGACCTGGGTCCCGGTGCGTTCCGTGGTGATCGCCCCGGCGGCCCGCAGGGCGGTGGCGTGGGCGGACGCGGTCGCCGTGCTGAGGCCGATCCGCTGGCTGAGCAGGGTCGTGGTGCACGGGCCCCGCCCGATCGACCGCAGGGCTTTCGCACGGGTGACCCCGATGAGCAGGGCCAGTCCGTCGGCCCGCCGGGCCGTGGTCGACTCGGGCGGCCGAGCGGGGAGCGGGTACATCAGCGTCGCCGGTCGCTGTCCGCCCAGAACAGCCGCGATCCCGGTCAGGAAGAAGTTGGGGCGCAGTTCCAACCCTCTTCCGTCCAGGTCGAATTCGTCGTCCGTGGCATGTACGGGGATCCGCAGGACGCCGTCGGACCGCCAAACCGTCAGCGGGTGAACGGCATCCAGCATCGCACCGAATCCGGCCTCGGCCGCGGAACGCGAATGGTGAGCGATGTCCGCCTTCAGGACCCTTTGGATATCAGACCAGTCCGGCGCGAAACAGGACTGGAACAATGCCCAGATCCCGTCGGTGACCCGTCGCAACTGGCGCGATCCCCCCTCTCGCAAGTCCCTGACGATGGGTGGCAGATCCCGCCCGGCACCGTAAAAGGCGAGGTCTTGGCGCAGGTCGCCTTCGGTGACGGCGAGAACGGCGTCGAGCTCGTCGGCGAGCTTGCGATGGCCGGAATCGACGTTGACCGCGAGGAAGTCCGGAACGGCCGTGAGGCTGGCGTTGATGAGTTCCAGGAACGGGGCGGCCTGGTACGGCACGTGCTGCCGCACCCGTCGCCACCAGCGGTCTCGCGTCACCGAAGGACCGACGCAGGGGTGTTCCGCTCCAGCGCTTCCGCCGAGGATCTGGTCCAGCGGCGAGATGGCGAATCTGGTCCGGGCCAACGCCGGAACAGTGAAATGAAGGTCGAGCATCTCTCCCCCGTTGGCGTGCAGCCGACGGCGGCAATCATGACGTGTTCCGTACAACTTTGGAGCAGTTTCGCGACTATTCGGGTCTGCCTGAACAGCTCGCGCCCCCGCGCCCCCGACACCCACCATCTCTGTGGGCCGGGACAGAAGCCCCGACACCCCCCATGGAAGGGATTCTCATGCAAATCGGCAGGAAGCTCCTCACCCTCACCGCCACCGCCGGCCTCGCCCTGGCCGGCGTGGCCGTGGCGGCACCGGCGAACGCCATCGACCAGGTGGGCTGCCCGACCAATGGGCTCACGGTCATCACCAGCGGCAACGGCAACTTCTGCGCCGCAGGCTCCATCGGCTACAAGACCATCAGCGACCTGACCGGCGGCTACCAGGGCCAGGTCGGCGGCGTCATCTACGAGCAGACGAACTGGAACTGGGCCGTCTTCTACAACTCGACCGGCCCCCTCAAGCTGCAGCCCGGTGGGAAGAGCGGCTACCTCGGGAACGTCATGACCTACGCGCTGGAGATCGACAACCCGAACTTCACGTGATCCCAGGCCAAACCGGCCCGTGAAACCGGCACCCGCCACCGACCACGGTCACGCGTGGCGGGTGCCACCCCGCCGCGCCCGCTCCCGAAGGACGGAAATGAAGCGCTCGACGACGTCAGCCGTGACGATCGCCCTATTCGCGGCCCTCGCGGGTTGCGGCGCCGGAGGCACCCACCCGGACCCCCCACAGCTGGGCGAGATCTCCACCATCACCAGTGTCCGCCAGGTCGTGCGTCCGATCGACGCCTACCTCCCCACCGCGTCACAGGGCCTGATCGCGCAACGAGCCGTCTACCTGACGAGTGCGCGCTGCCTGCGGCGATTGGGCATCTCGGAGGCGCCCTGGGCGGCCCCGGCGCAGACCGAGGCCACTGACCAGGACGTCCGATCCCAGCTCTACGGATACTTCGCCCCCGACCGGGTCGCGACCACCGGTTACGACGCCATCACCGCCACAGACACCCGGACGCCGGCTTCGGCCACCACCCAGCAGGTCCTGGCCGGGCGGGACAGCACCGGTGCCCCGCTCACCCAGTACCAGGGCAAGGCCGTACCCAAGGGCGGCTGTCTGAAGGAGGCCCTCGACGCCGTCGGCGGATCGATGGCCATGACCCCCGACCCGTCCGCCCTCCCCGGCGGCGGGCCAAAGGTACCGCTGACCGACCCCCGCATCGTGGCCGCCGACCACCAGTGGAGCGGCTGCATGAAGACCCACGGGTTCACCTACGCCAACCCGGCGGACGCCTACATGGATCCGCGCTGGCGCGACCAGAACCCGGGCGCCGGAGCCGCCGTCACCCACAGCCCGGCCGAGATCGCCACCGCGACCGCCGACGACGCCTGCAAGCGGTCCACCAACTTGATGGGGATCGCGGTGGCCGTCCAGACCGCCTACGACCAGCAGTACATCGCCGCACACGCGGACGACCTCGCGAAGTTCGCGCAACGCGTCAAGCAGCACATCGCCGACTGCGAGAAGCTCATCGCGGCGGGCGATGCCGCATGACGGCGGCGCAGACGCCCGGTGGAGGACGCTTTCCGGCATGGGTGGAATCGCGGCGCCGTACGTTTCCCGCACCGGGCGTCGCTCGGGCACGGTGAGGACCCGACCATCCTCCCCGCCCCGAAGGACCTCCATGATCTTCATCAGGTCCCGCAGCCGTGACGACCCGGACGAGTACGTCCTCGTGGAGGGCTTCCGCGACGCCGGGCCGGCCGGGCCCACGTCGAGTCGGCGCACTTCCAGCAGGCCATGGAGACCCTTTCCGGCGTGGTCGCCGCCAAGCCGAGGATCATCAAAGGCCGCCCGGGAGGCCTCCCAGCGGCCCTGATGCCCTGGAATGACACCGGCCAGCTGATGTGAATGAGGCTGCGATCTCATTCACATCAGCTTGGCCGACTGGCGCACAGCATCTCCCTCTGCCGACGATTCCGTCAAGTACCGTGCGGGAGAACGGCGTTAGCCCTGGTCAGCAGGGCCCGGCACGAGCGGTGCCATGACGTGCTGGGTCGGATTGATGCCGTTGTTGTCGTCGTTGTCGTCCTCGTCGGAGTTAACCGAGGCGGTGACGGAGCTCGTCGCCCAGGAGGCCAGGCCGAGGATCAGGAAGAGCACGAGCAGGCCGCGCCCGGCGCCGCTCAGCACCAGCGGGCGGGTGGCCGACACCGGCTCGGGCTCGCTGCCCGGCTCCTCGCCGAACAACCGCTTGGGGTAGGCCGAGGTGAGCATCACCAGGTAGGCGGTGAAGCGCATCCGGTAGCGCACGATCGCCGTGGTCGCCTCGTACAGCGGCTGCGGCATCCGGCCGAGGACCAGCACCACCAGCCAGATGATGAACGACACCAGCCACCACCCCGCGTACGCCAGGCCCTGCACGATCGACGCCGGGATGACCAGGATGATGCGGAACAGGACGGCGAGCCGGTTCAGCTCGCCCGGGCGCAGCCCGACCTGCACCGGGTACTCGGGGGCCCGGAACCGGAACGGCGGGTAGCGGTCCACGGTGAGCATCAGGTACGCGGTGACCCGGGTTTCGTACGGGAGGTACGCGGTGAGGTAGTCCGCCACGAAGCCGGGCAGCCGGCCGAGCACCAGCGCGCCGAACCAGCCGATGACGGTGACGAAGAACGCCGCCACCGACAGCACCCACACCACCACGAACTGCGGGATCAGCAGCAGGAACCGCAGCAGCACCGTCCACCGGCTCTGCGGGCCGGGCGCCGGCATGTCCAGCACCGGAAGCCACTCACCGCTGACGGGAGCGGGGGGAGCCTGCCACATCCGGGCCTCCACGGTCTCGGGACGAGGGGACCCGGCGGTCGGGCACGGCGATCTCGCACGGCCGGGTGCCTTCCGAAGATCGCAGCACCCCGCCCGCTCCGCGCGCCACGCTGCGCCGGACGGGTAACGCGACGGCCCGGGCTCGGCCCTGGCCAGGAACCGCCGCCGTGCTTCGTCCGCTCGCCCGGCATCAGCGTGTGGCAGTGGGGCTGGCCACCGGTCCAGGTCGTCGATCGCGATCCGGCGGCACCCGAGCGCTTCCGGATCCTGCACACCGGCTGAGCCCGGTCACGCCCAGCCGCGCACCGACACCGCACCGTGCAGCACCCGGCCGGCCACCCGCTGCTCCTCGACCCACCGGGTGAACGCGTCGATCCGCGCCGCGAGATCCTCATCGACCGGCACGATCGGCCAGTCCTGCGGCGGTACGACGACCACCACCGCCTCACCCCGCCCCTCGGCCGCCGCCAGCCAGCGGGGCGACACCTCGACCCGTGAGCCCGGTTCCCACCCCTGGCGGCCGCCGACCAGCAGCAGCCGTTCCACCCGGCCGTCGCCGACCTCGATCACGCCGGTCGTCGCCGGAGGCTCACCGGCGGCGACCGTGAAGCCACTGTCGACGGCGGCCTCCACCAGGTCGGCGTGCAGGTTCGCCCCGACCTCCACGATCAGCTCCGCGACCGGCGGGCCCTGTACCGCCTCCCGCACGGCCATCGCCCACACCACCGGCCCCCGGGCCGCGCCGTCGCCCGTCCGGTCAGCCATGGGGAACTCCCGCCGCCCGGCCGAGGCCTGATCACAGGGTGGTGAGACGGCGTCCGAGTTCCTCGAGGTAGTCGTCGCCGTACGCGGCGGCGACATCGTCGAGGTCGATCATCGGCGGGAGGTCGGCCGTCTGCTGGCGTTCGGACAGGTAGACGGCGGTCTCCGCGACGATCCGCTGCTCGTCGGCGCGGGCCGGGCTCAGCTGCCTCAGGGTCGCCTCGGTGGCCTGGAAGCGGGAGAGGACCGCCTCGCCGGCGGTGGGGAAGCTCACCAGGTACTCGTGGTCACCCAGCGCTTCGATCCCGATGTCCCCAGTCATGGTTCCGTCCTTTGCTCCGTCCCCCTACGAGTCTCGCACCGGTGGCCCTCCCCCGTGACGCGAGCGATCCGCCCGCCGGCGGACGGCCACCCGCTCGACGGCCGTGCCCACCGCGAGCAGCGCGAACAGGAGAGCCGCGAGTGCACAGTAGCCCGTCGTCGCCCCGTCGACGGGGAGGACGGCCGCCAGAACCGCCAGCACCACCGCCGTCACCGCGAACACCCCGACGAAGGAACCCGCCGCGAAGCGCTGGACCGTCGACTCGCCCCGGTCCTCCTCGCTGTGCGAGCCGGTCATGCTCTTCTCCTCCGCGTCCTTCCGCGGCACGGCGGCTCTCCGGCCGCTCCCGCTCCCTCGGCTCCGTGCGTCTAACCGGCTCACCAGCCCCGAAACGCGTTCGGGTTCCCGCCGCTGCCGAGTTCGCCGACCCGCTGGGCGATGGTTCCGTCCAGGGCCATGTGCTCCGGCCTACAGCCAGCCGCGCTCGTCGGCCGCTCGCAGGGCCTCGGTGCGGTTGCGGGTGCCGGTCTTGGCGATGGCGGAGGAGAAGTAGTTGCGGACGGTGCCCTCGGAGAGGTAGAGCTTCACGGCGATGTCGGCGACTCCGGCGCCGGAGCGGGAGGCGTCGAGGACGTCGCGTTCGCGGGCGGTGAGCGGGGAGGCGCCGGCGGCGAGGGTGGCGGCGGCGAGTTCGGGGTCGACCACCCGCTCCCCCGCCGCGACCCGGCGGATGGCGTCGGCGAGGACCTCGGCCGGGGCGTCCTTGACCACGAAGCCGAGCGCTCCCGCCTCCATGGCGCGGCGCAGGTAGCCGGCGCGGCCGAAGGTGGTGAGGATGACCACCTGGCAGTCGGGGACCTGTTGGGCGAGGACGGCGGCGGCCGCCAGGCCGTCCAGTCCGGGCATCTCGATGTCCAGCAGGGCGACGTCCGGCCGGTGCTCGCGGGCGGCCTCCACCACCTGGTCGCCGCGTCCCACGGCGGCGACCACCTCGAAGTCGTCCTCGAGGTCGAGCAGGGCGCGCAGCGCGGTGCGGACCAGTTCCTGGTCCTCCGCGAGCAGCAGGCGGATCGTCATGTCGTCCCTTCGGAGCGCGAGTCGGTCTGCCGGACGGTGACCAGTAGTCGCCACCCGCGCGGGTCGAGCGGGCCGGCCTCGACCGTACCGCCCGCCGCCGCGACCCGTTCCCGCAGCCCGGTCAGGCCCTTGCCGGCACCGATGAGGCCGGGGCCGGCACCGCCCGGGCCGTCGTCGCGGATCTCCACCGAAGTGGCGGTCAGCAGCACCGAGCAGCGTCCGGCCCGGGCGTGCCGGACGACGTTGGTGATGCCCTCGCGCACCACCCAGCCGAACAGTTCGCGCTGCTCCGGCCCGACCGCGTCGGCCGCCTTGGGCAGGTCGGCCACCACCCCGGCGGCGCGCAGCAGTTCGCGGCCGCGGGCGAGTTCGCCGGCGATGGTGACCTCCCGGTAGCCGGTGACGGCGGCGCGCACGTCGGCGAGGGCCTGGCGGGAGAGCGACTCCACGGCCGTCATCTCCGCCACCGCCTGGTCCAGGTCCTTGGCGGCCAGCCGTTGGGCGAGGCGGGACTTGACGGTGATCGCGGTGAGCGAGTGGCCGAGCAGGTCGTGCAGGTCGCGGGCGATCCGGTTGCGCTCGGCCTCGGAGGCGAGGCGCGCGACCTCGGCGCGGGCGGCGACCAGGGCCTGGTTGGTGGCGGCGATCTCGGCGAAGGCCCCGCAGGTGAGCGAGGTGAACAGCAAGGCCAGTGCCTGGAATCCGCCGGGCCCGGTGTGCCAGGCGGGCACCGCCCAGGGCACCAGCAGGGCCGCGAGCGTGCCGGCGGTCACCGCCCGGAGGGTGTGCTGCCGCCACAGCACCGCGACCACCGACACGATCACGGTGGCGAGGTAGAAGGCGTCCGCGTGGGCGAACGGCAGCGAGGCCAGGAACAGGGCGGTCATCACCGCCAGCAGCGGTCTGATGAAGCTCCGCCGCTCGCGCCCGAGGGCGAGCGCGAGGAGCACGTAGCAGAGGCAGAACGCGATGACCACGGCGAGCCCGGCGACCGCTGCGGACCCGCCGACGTCGCCGCTCACGGCCACCGCGGTGAGCGTCGGGAAGACCAGCATCCCGGTGCCCAGCATGATCCGCCGCCAGCCGCCCGCCCAGCGGTGGGCGGGGGCCGGCGCGTCCTCACGGTCGAGGTCGGTCACTCTTGCGTCCCCTCCTCAGGGCCGGGCGAACAGCGTGCGCAGCTGCCGTCCGTTGAGCACCACGGCGACCCCCAGCAGGGCGAGGCCGCACAGACCCTGTTCGATCTTCATCCAGACCGGGAAGACCCCCGGCACGGCGATGATCGCAGCAATCGCGACCAGCATGGCGCCGGAGACGATCCGCAGCCTTCGGAAGGCGCCGCGGGAGCCGCGGGCCGCTCGGACGGTGAGCAGCAGGGCGACGGCGGCGCCGGCCAGGACGATGGTGCCGCGGACCCACACCGCCGGGGTGATCAGGTCGGTGTGGTCGCGCAGGGCGAAGGCGGCCACCAGGGTGAGGGCGCTGAGGCCGAGGTAGACGAGCACGAGTCGCCGTACGGTGCGGAAGGCCCGGCGGATGTCGGGGTGGTGCGGGTCGGTGGAGGTCATGCCCTCATCGTGGCCGTCGGCCGGGGGCGGGCGGCAGTGTGCTGCCACACCCCCGCACCATGACAATTGTCAGCCCGTCGGCTCGGGCAGCAGCCGCACCATGTGCAGCTTCGCGACGGCCTGCCCGTCCACCAGGACGGCCCGGGGCTCGCGGCCCCAGACCTCGAAGCCGCGGGAGGTGTAGAGCCGCAGGGCCGGTTCGTTGCCCTCGGAGACGGTCAGCAGCACCTGCCGCAGCTGCCCGTCCTCGGCGGCGACCGCGAGCACCCGGTCGACCAGCGCGCCGCCGATTCCCCGGCCGCCGGCCGGGCGGGCCACCGCCATGCCCCACAGGGTGGCCTTGTGCCGTTCCTGGCCGCGCTGCTTCACCCGCAGCCCGGCGGTGCCGACCAGGGCGCCGTCCGGGTCGAAGGCGCCGAGCAGGGCGCCCGGCCCGTGTTCGATCCCGGCGAGGCGGGCGAGCGTGTCGGCCATCGGCTTGGCGCGCTCCTCGGCGTAGCCGGAGGTGAAGGCGCTCGGCGTCTCGCGCAGGGCGGTGAGCCGGAAGGCCCGGTACGGTTCGGCGTCCGCGACCCCGAGGCGGCGGATGACGGCGGCGGGCTCAGCCGAGGCGGACACGGGTGCACCTGGTCACGTAGGGCATGGCGATCTCCTCCCGCCCGGCCAGGCCGGGGTGGGTGGCGAGCAGGTGCTCGACGTCGGCCAGCAGCCGGGCGCGTTCGGCCTCGGGCAGGGCGATGACGTAGCTGCGGGAGGCGACCAGATCGATGATTCCGGCCGGGGTGGTGGAGTGCTCCCAGCGGATCTCCAGCCGCTCGGGCGGGCCGAACGGGGCGGGCAGAACGGGTGCGGTGTCGATCTGCTGACGGGCCGACCGGTGCATCAGCGCGCCGAGGGCGGCGGCCCAGGGCTCGGTCTCGTCCCGGACGTTCCACACCAGGGCGAGGGTCCCGCCGGGGGCGAGCACCCGGGCGATCTCCGGTACGGCCGTCGCCTGGTCGAACCAGTGCCAGGCCTGGGCGACCACCACCGCGTCCACGCAGGCGTCGGGCAGCGGGATGTGCTCGGCCGAGCCGGCCCGTACCGCCGCCTTCGGTACGGCGGCGGCGAGCCGGTCGCGCATGCCCTCGTCGGGCTCCACCGCGACCACGTCCAGTCCGGCGTCGACCAGCAGACTGGTCAACTTGCCCGTACCGGCGCCCAGATCGAGCACCCGGCGGGCCTCACGGGGCACCGCCGAGCCGATCAGCGCCTGCGGGTAGCCGGGCCGGCCGTGCTGGTAGGAGCCGGCCGCGAGGCCGAAGGAGCGGGCCCGCAGCCGGCCGGACCAGCGCCGGGTCGCGCCCTGTCTGGTCATCCCGCAGGCCCGGCCGATCTCCTCCCAGGTCGCCTCGCGGCCGCGCCGCAGTTCCTCCACCAGGTCGGTGCGCCGATCCTCCAGCGCCTCGATCACCCCCGAGAGCCGGTGCAGGCCGTCCAGCCCGCCCCCACCGGCGACGTCCGCCGCCACCCGCCGACCGAGATCGTTCATGTCCATGGCCCCGCACTGTAGGGACCGCGCGCACGAGCCGTCAACAACCATTGCCCTGTTGAGCAACATCTGTTGCGCCGCACCGCGCCGTCCCCCACAGGAGTGACGGGCGAGCCCCACACGACGCGCCTAGCACGAACTCACCTCCGCTCGCGGCGACTTGGGCCGGAAACCCTTCACATGAGCGAATCCGGGCCGGGTTCCCGGTGCGGGGGCGGCCGGGCGAGAAGCCTTGGTGGCCGGGCGGCACCGACCCGGACTGCGACAGGTGTGCGAGATGTCTGGCATATCCGGCAAGTTGCCACAAGTCGGTTGACGGACAGTATTTTTGAGCTTTGGTCAGGATTGTCCTGAACTTGGCTATGCTGCAGCACCACGCCTCCGGAGCCGGTCGTCGCCCGTCCCCGTTCTGTACCGATCGTTTGAGGATGCCGAATGCTTCGAGCTGGATCGTCACCCGCCAGACGGCGCCGCGCGCCCCTGCTCGGCTGGCTGCTGCCCACAGCCGTGATGGCGGCTGCGGTGGGGGTCGCCGCGGTGGTGGTGTCGGCCGGAGCCCGGGCCCAACTGCTGTGGTGCGGGGCGACGGCCACCGTTCTGGTCGCCGTGGTCGCCGCCGAATCCGCCCGCCGCGGCCGGGCCCTCGCCGAACTGCGCGACGAACACACCCGGCGGGTCGACGAGTTGCAGCGCAAACTGGCCGGGCAGGAGGACGAGATCGAGCGGATGGCCACCGGCGAGCTGCGCCGGCTGGTCGGCGGCGCCCGGTACGGCTCGTCCATCGACGTACTGCTCCAGCCGTTCCAGCGCCCGAACCCGCTGCTGTCAAGGAAGTTCCGCCACTCGCTGGAGCTGGTGGTCCGCGGCATCGCCCAGGCCGTCGACGACGAGGTCAGTCGGCGCGACACCGCCGAGCGCGCCTTCGTCAACCTGGCCCGCCGGGTCCAGGCGATCATCCACCGCCAGGCCAAGGACCTTCGGGAGATGGAGGACCGGCACGGCAACGACCCGGCGGTCTTCGACGACCTGCTGCGCCTGGACCACGGCAACGCCCTGGTCGGCCGCCTCGCCGACTCCATCGCCGTCCTCTCGGGTGCCCGGCCCGGCCGCCAGTGGACCCGCCCGATCGCCCTCTACAGCGTGCTGCGCGGCGGGATGTCCCGGATCCTCGAGTACCAGCGGGTCGACCTGCACCCGGTGGCGCAGATCTCGGTCACCGGCCCGGCCGTCGAACCCCTGATCCACGCCGTGGCCGAGCTGCTCGACAACGCCACCCGCTACTCCCCGCCGCACACCCACGTCCACCTGAGTGCCTCCGAGGTGCAGAGCGGGATAGCGATCGAGGTCGAGGACGGCGGCCTCGGACTCACCGACGAGGCCCGTTCCCGGGCCGAGCGCTCGATGCGCGAGGCCATGGTCTCCAAGGACTTCGACGACCTCACCGAGTCCCCCCGGCTGGGCTTCGCCATCCTCGGCCGGCTCTGCCAGGCGTATGGCTTCCAGGTGTCGCTGCGCCGCTCCGCGTACGGCGGCGTACGCGCGGTGCTGGTGGTGCCCCAGGAACTGCTCACCACCGCTCCCCCGACCGGGCGGGCGCACGGCATCGGCGCCTTCTCCGGCCCGCGGCCGCTCCCGGCCAACCCGCCCCGGCACGCGGCCCCCGCCCGGCCCTGGGGCGCCCGGACCGCCCCGTCCGGCACCGGGCCGTCCGGCGGCTTCGGCCAGTCCGGCGGCCTCGGCCAGACCGCGGGGCTGGGGCAGTCCGCCGGCGTCGGGCCCTCCTTCGGCTCGACCAACCCGTGGGGGCCGTCCGGCTCGGGGGCCGGGGACGACGAGGTGATCATCACCGAGCGCACCGCCAACGGCCTGCCGCAGCGCCGCCGCAGCCGTCCGACCGGCCGGGCCGTCTTCTCCGCGCCCGCCCGCGGCACCGCCCAGCCCAGCGGCCCGACCGCCGGCCCCGCGGCGGGACCGGCCGCCCCGGCCCCCCGGCCCAAGAAGCAGCCCGGCCTGTGGCTGGAGGCGTTCATGGAGGGCTACAAGGGCACCGGCAGCAGCAGCGAAGGCACGGGCGACACCGCCACCACCGGAAACAACAGCACCGCACCGAACAGCGCCGGACACACCAGTGAAGAGACGGCAGGGAAAGGCGAGCAGTGATTCCGCACCGCAGCAACATGGACTGGATCCTCAACGACCTCGCGCACAGCGTCCCGTACGTGCGCCACGTCATCGTGCTCTCCGCCGACGGCCTGCGGATCGCCCAGTACGGCGCCGACCCGGACACCGCCGACCGGCTGGCCGCCGCCTGCGCCGGCCTGCAGAGCCTGGCCGCCGCCGTCGGGCACGAGTTCCCGCACGGCAACGGCGCGATGAAACTGGTCGTCATCGAGGTGGACGGCGGCTACTTCTACCTGATGTCGGCCGGTGACCGCGCCTACCTCGCGGTCCTCGCCGACGAGGGCGTGGACGCCGGGCTGGTCAGCCACCAGATGCGCGACCTGGTGGACCGGATCGGCGAGCACCTGTCCGCCCCGCCGCGCAATCCGGAGGTGGTCGCGTGAACCGTCCGGCCACGACCGCCGGCGCCCGGGCGGGCACATGAACGAGCACAGTGAGGCAGTCACATGACCGCCGACCAGGGCGGCTGGGACGGACCCGAGCCCGATCGCCTGTACGTGATCACCCGCGGCCGCAGCGGCCCCTCCGGGCCGGGCGTCTTCGACCTGGTCACCCTGATCGTCTCCCTCGCGGAACCGACCCCCGCCATGCAGCCCGAGCACGCGGCGATCCTGCGGCTGTGCCGCTCGCCGCTCTCGGTGGCGGAGGTCTCCGCCTACCTCGAACTGCCCACGAGCGTGGTCACCGTCCTGCTGGCGGACCTGCTCGACGACGGGCGGATCGAGGCCCGCTCCGCCGTGCCCGCGGCGGAACTCCCCGACCGTGCCCTGTTGGAGGCGGTGATCCATGGACTTCAGCGGCTCTGACACGGCCGTCGGACCGGCGAGCGCGGACCTGCTGCCCGACACCGTCACCACGGCGGTCAAGGTGGTGATCGTCGGCGGCTTCGGCGTCGGCAAGACCACCCTGGTCGGCGCCGTCAGCGAGATCCGCCCGCTGACCACCGAGGAGACCATGACCCAGGCCGGGGTCGGCGTGGACGACCCGACCGGGGTCGAGCGCAAGACCTCCACCACGGTGGCCATGGACTTCGGCCGGATCAGCATCAGCGACAAGCTCGTGCTGTACGTCTTCGGCACCCCCGGCCAGGAGCGGTTCTGGTTCCTCTGGAACGGCCTGTTCGAGGGCGCGCTCGGCGCGGTCGTGCTGGTGGACACCCGCCGGCTGGAGGTCAGCTTCGAGGTGATCGGACGGCTGGAGGACCGCGGCGTGCCCTTCGTGGTCGCCGTCAACGGCTTCCCCGAGGCGCCGAGTTACCCGCTCGACGAGCTGCGCCAGGCACTCGACCTGCCGCCCGAGGTGCCGATCGTCGCCTGCGACGCGCGCAGCCGCGAATCCAGCCGGGACACCCTGATGACGCTCATGCACTACCTGTACGAACTGGCCGCGCCCCCCGCCGGCTGAACCCCTGCCGTACCTGTCCGAACCTCGCGACCGGAGACCTAGTGACCACCCCGTTCCCCGACGACGACGCCGCCCCCGTCCCGCCGCCCGGCTGCCCCGCCCACGGGCGCGCCGTCGAACCGATCGGCCCCGGCGGCCTGCGCCGGCTGTACGGCCCGGAGGCCGAGGCCGACCCGGCGGGCCTGTACGAGAAGCTGCGCGCCGAGTACGGCGACGTCGCCCCGGTGCTGCTGCACGGCGACCACCGGGCCTGGCTGATCCTCGGCCACGGCGCCAACATCACCGCGATGCGCACCCCCTCGCTGTTCTCCCGCGACTCGCGGCTGTGGAACGCCTTCCGCAACGACGAGATCCCGGCCGACTCCCCGCTGCTGCCGGTGGTCGCCTGGCAGCCGATCTGCGTGTTCGCCGACGGCGAGGAGCACCGCCGGCTGCGCACCGCCCTGCTGGACGGCCTGAACGGCTTCGACCGCCGCGGCATCCGCCGCCACGTCCGCCGCTTCACCACCGACCTGGTCCAGGTGGTCGGGCCGACCGGCCGGGCCGAGCTGATCACCCAGTTCGCCGAGCACCTGCCGATGCTGGTGATGACCAAGCTGCTCGGCATGCCGGACGAGTACGGGCCCCAACTCGTCGACGCCGCACGGGACCTGATGAAGGGCACCGAGACGGCGATCGCCAGCAACGAGTACGTGGTGGCGAGCCTGCGCCGCACCATCGCGATCAAGCACGAAAGCCCCGGCGACGACCTGACCAGCCGGCTGCTCGCCCACCCGGCCGGGCTGACCGACGACGAGGTGATGGAGCACCTGCGGGTCGTGCTGCTGGCCGCCAACGAGACGACCGTCAACCTGATCGCCGACTCGCTGAAGATGGTGCTCACCGACCCGCGCTTCCGCGCCCACCTGTCCGGCGGCCAGATGACCCTGGGAGAGGCGCTGGACCAGGTGCTCTGGGACTCCCCGCCGATGTCCCTGGTCGCCGGGCGCTGGGCCACCGCCGACACCGAGCTCGGCGGCCAGCAGATCCAGGCCGGGGACCTCCTGCTGCTCGGCCTCGCGGCGGGCAACGTCGACCCGGTGATCCGGCCCGACCTGGCCACCCCGCTGTACGGCAACCGCTCGCACCTGTCCTTCGGCGCCGGACCGCACGAGTGCCCCGGACAGGACATCGGCCGACACGTCGCCGAAGCCGGGATCGACATCCTGCTCACCCTGCTGCCGGACCTCCGACTCGCCGTCCCCGAGGAGGAGTTGACCTGGAGCTCGGCCTGGATCTCCCGCCACCTCACCGCGCTGCCGGTGGAGTTCACCCCCCACGAGATCGAGCCCGACCCGGAGTCGGTCGCGGAGGCCGAGCGCGCGGCGGCGGCCCGGGCCGCCGAGGAGCGCGAGCTCGCCACCCGGGCGCTGGAGGCCACCCAGCGAGCGGCGGCCGCCGGCACCCCGGCCGCCGCGACCATTCCGGCGCAGCGCCGCAGCTGGTGGGACGTGCTGACCGGCCTGTTCCGCCGCTGACACCCGCTCCAGGGCGGGCGGGGCCGGTCGGTCCCCGCCCGCCCTTCGCTCCGGCGTACAGGCGGGCCCCGGCGTCCTGCCGCCGCCGGTGTGACGCGGCGCCGTGCGCCGTGTGGACATGGCCGGGGCCGGGGACTCTCGTGCGATGCAGAGGGAAATCACCGTTCGGGTCGACGGGATCGCGCGTCGGCTGACCGTCGACGCGCGCACGACACTGCTTGACGCCCTGCGGGAACGGCTCGGGATCACGAGCCCCAAGAAGGGTTGCGACCACGGCCAGTGCGGCGCGTGCACGGTGCTGTCCGGCGGGCGGCGCGTGCTGGGCTGCCTCACGCTCGCCGTCACCCAGGACGGCGCCGAGGTCATCACCGCCGAAGGTCTCGCCACCGGGGTGGCCGCCGCCGACGGACAGCACGCCGAGGGCGGCCTCCATCCGGTGCAGCGGGCCTTCATCGACTGCGACGCGCTCCAGTGCGGCTACTGCACTCCGGGGCAGGTGGTCTCGGCGGTCGGGGCGCTCGACGAGTTCGCGATGGGCTGGCCGAGCGCCGTCACCGAGGGCTCGGGGGCGCCGCGACTGGACCGCGCCGAGGTGGCCGAGCGGATGAGCGGCAACCTGTGCCGCTGCGCGGCCTACGTCAACATCGTGACCGCGGTGCTGCAGGCGGCCGGGTCGTCCCCCGCCGGGCGGACGGCCGGTCCGGAGGTGGCCGGATGAAGCCCTTCGACTACCTCAGCCCCGCGGACGCCGCGGACGCCGTGCGCAGCGTCGCCGGGAATCCGGGCGCGGTGTTCCTCGGCGGCGGCACGAACCTGGTGGACCACCTCAAGCTCGGCGTCGTCGAACCCGGTCTGGTCGTCGGCCTCGCCGGTCTGCTGCCCGCCGGGATCGAGGAGCTCGGCGACGGCGCCCTCAGGATCGGCGCGGGTGTCAGCAACAGCGAACTCGCCGCCGACCCCCGGGTGCGCGAGCGGTTCCCGGTGCTGTCGCAGGCGCTGTTGTCCGGCGCGTCCGGGCAGTTGCGCAACATGGCCACCGTCGGGGGCAATCCGCTGCAACGGACCCGCTGCGTCTACTTCCAGGACGTCACGACACCGTGCAACAAGCGGGAGCCGGGCTCGGGCTGTTCGGCGACCGGGGGGTGGACCCGTCACCACGCGGTCCTCGGCGCGTCCGAGCACTGCATCGCGACCCACCCGTCCGACATGGCCGTGGCGATGGCCGCGCTCGACGCCCGGGTGCGGACGCTGGGCCCGGCCGGGGAGCGCACGATCCCCTTCGTGGACCTGCACCGGCTGCCCGGCGACGCTCCCGAGCGCGACACGGTGCTCGAACACGGTGAGCTGATCACCGCGATCGACCTGCCGGCGCGGCCCATCGCCCGCCGGTCGGCCTACCGCAAGGTGCGCGACCGAGCCTCGTACGCGTTCGCCCTGGTCAGCGTGGCCGCGGCGATCGACGTCGAGGACGGCGTGATCGTGGACGCGCGCGTCGCGTTCGGCGGCGTCGCGCACGCGCCGTGGCGCGCGTACCGAGCCGAGGAGGCGCTGCGGGGCTCCCCGGCGTCGGACCGGAGCTACCGGAGCGCGGCGGACGCGGAACTCGCCGACGCTCGGCCGGCCGAGGGACTGGACGGCGGCAACGCCTTCAAGATCCCCCTGCTGCGCCGCACCCTGACCGCGACCCTGCGCGACCTGGCAGGAGAGGACTCCCGATGACGTTCCCGAGCGAACCCGAAGCCGTCGGCCGCGACCTGCCCCGCCGGGACGGAGCCGTCAAGGTCCTGGGCACCGCCACCTACGCCTACGAGACGCCGTTGGCGAACGCCGCCTACCTGCACGCCGTCCAGGCCACGGTCGCCCGGGGGCGCGTCACGGGGCTGGACACCGCCGCCGCCGAAGGACTCGACGGTGTGGTCACGGTGCTCACCCCCGGCACGGCGGAGCGCCTGGCATCCACCGAGGACAGGGAGCTGGCGGTCCTGCAGGGCGAGGAGGTCGCCTTTCGCGGCCAGGTCGTCGCGCTGGTCGTCGCCGACAGCTCCGAGGTGGCGCGGCACGCGGCCGCTCTCGTGCGGGTCGAGTACGCGCAGGAGGCGCACGACGCCGAGCTGCGGGCCGACCGCGAGGACCTGTACGCGCCCGAGAGGGTGAACCCGGACTTTCCCACCGACACCGCCGAGGGCGACGTCGACGCCGCGATGGCGGCTGCGGAGGTGAGCGTCGAGGAGACGTACACGACCGCGATGTACCACAACAACCCGATGGAGCCGCACGCCACGGCCGCCCTGTGGGACCCGGCGGGTGAGGGCTTCCTCACCCTGTGGGACTCCACCCAGGGCGTCCATTCGACGCGGGCGGTCCTGGCGTCGGTGTTCGGCCTCGACGAGGCGCGGGTGCGGGTCGTCTGCCCGTACGTCGGCGGAGGGTTCGGGTCCAAGGGGCAGCCGCACGTCAACGTCGTCCTGGCCGCCATGGCCGCACGCGCGGTCCCCGGCCGGCCCGTGCGGCTGGCCCTGACCCGGCAGCAGATGTTCTCCCTGGCCGGCTACCGCACGCCGACCATCCAGCGCTGTCGCCTCAGTGCGGACCGGGACGGCACGATCACCGCTCTCGCCATCGACGTCGTCGAACTCACTTCGCGCATCAAGGAGTTCGCCGAGCAGAGCGGTGTCCCCGCGCGTATGATGTACGCCTCGCCGAACCGGTGGACCACGCACCGCCTGGCCGCCCTCGACGTCCCGGTGCCGTCCTGGATGCGCGCCCCCGGCGAGTGCCCGGGCATGTTCGGCCCCGAGGTGGCCATGGACGAGCTGGCCGAGCGCCTGGGCATGGACCCGGTCGAATTGCGGATCCGCAACGAGCCCGCCGTCGAACCCGGCTCGGGCAAGCCCTTCTCCAGCCGTGACCTGGTCGGCTGCCTGCGGGAGGGCGCCGTGCGGTTCGGCTGGTCGGAGCGCGATCCGCGGCCCGGCGTGCGCCGCCGCGGCGACTGGCTCGTCGGCACGGGCGTCGCCGCCTCCACCTACCCGGCCTACCGCATGCCGAGGTCGACGGCGGTGATCCGGCGGGAGGGCGAGCGCTACGTCGCCGAGATCGGCGCGGCCGATCTCGGCACCGGCACCTGGACCACCCTGGCGCAGATCACCGCGGACGCACTCGGTGTACCGGTGGCTCTCGTGGACGTGCGCATCGGCGACACCGACTACCCGATGGCCTCGGTGGCCGGGGGCTCCTCGGGCATGACGACGTGGGGCTCGGCCGTGGTCGAGGCGGCGGGCGCCTTCCGCACCAAGTACGGGAGCGAGCCGCCGGACGGGGCCGAGGCGTCCGGCACCGTGGGGCCGGCCGACGACCGCCTCGCGATGCACGCCTTCGGGGCGCAGTTCGCCGAGGCGCACGTCCATCTGGACACCGGCGAGGTGCGCGTCCCGCGCCTGCTGGGCGTGTTCGCCGCGGGCCGGATCATCAACCCGCGCACGGCACGCTCTCAGTTCGTCGGCGGGATGACGATGGGGCTGTCCATGGCCCTGCACGAGAGCAGCGTGCTCGACCCCCGCACCGGTCACGTCGTCAACCACGACTTCGCCGAGTACCACATCGCGGCCAACGCGGACGTCGGCGCGATCGAGGCGTACTGGCTCCCCGAGCACGACCCCCACGTCAACGCCATGGGGTCCAAGGGCATCGGGGAGATCGGCATCGTCGGCACGGCCGCCGCGGTGTCGAACGCGGTGTGGCACGCCTGCGGCGTGCGGGTACGGGACCTGCCGATCACCCTGGACAAGGTCCTGCACGCGTTGGAGGAACGGCCCGAGCGCTGACCCCGACGTCCACCGCCGACTGGTCCGGATGCCACCCTGCGCGTGCAACGTACGGCTTCTGCGGCAAGGTTGATGAGATGGACACCGTCACCGTGCTCGAACCCGACACTCCGACCAATGTCCGGCTCCTCGGTACCGGCCAGGAGCCGGCCGACCCGGATAACCCCGTGCGCCTCGCGCACACCGCCCCTACGGACTCCTCCGGAGTCTGCGGCCCGCTCACCCTGTGCGGCCTGGACACCTCCGACATGACACTCGCACCCCTCCGGACCACCATCGACGGCCGGCTCTTGCCGTACTGGAACGCCTGTGGGGCGTGCCGCGACGCCGAGGAGCCCGCGACGCCGCCCGCCCCCGAGGACGACGCCCCGGGACAGAACACCTAGGGCCGCGCCGATGGACGGCGCCCGGCGCGTCGTGGCTCAGGGGCCGGCCACCGGTCCGTCCAGCGCATCGGGGTCGACGCTGAGGGTCACCCCTGCGTACGTCTCGTCGGCGCTGCCCCGGTGCTGATGGATGCGGCGGCCGGCCCACAGCTCGTCGGGCAGCCCGGGCTGCCCGCTGGTCGCGGGGCGGCCGTCCCAGCGGGCGTACCAGATGGCGTCGGGCAGCGGGGCACGGCCGGCCCGGGCGGCGGCGACGAGGTCCGCGATGCCGGAATCCATGCTGGAGTAGAAGCCCGACCGGTAGCCGGCCGCCCGCAGGGCCCTGGTCCAGCCGACGGTGAAGTCGACCACCGCCCGGCTGCAGACCGCGTCGCCCACCGGGTAGGCCTCCATGTCGAGGTACACCGGGCTGCCCGGCCCCAGGCCCAGCTCCCCCAGCGCCGCCGCGGCCTCGCCCGCCTCCTGTGCGCCCTGCTCCTCGGCCCGGTCCGGGTCGATCCGCAGCGGTTTGTCCGGCCGCTCGGCGCAGGGCGCCTGGAGCCCGACGTGCGTGGGCACCAGCCTCCACCCCATCGCCCGGACCTCGGCGACCCACCGCGGCGTCAGCCGGCGCTGCTCGCAGCCGCGCTGACTGCCGCTGCTGTAGATGTTCACCGCACCGTACGGCGAGGCGGTGCGCCAGACGTACAGGGCCTCCGCCGGCGGAGCCGAGCAGGCGTCGAACCCGGCCCCGGTGTACCGGTACTCGGGCAGTGGCTCCGCCGAACCGTCGGGCGGCGCGGCGGCGAAGGGCTCGGGAGGGGCGCCCGGGGAGGCCTGGGCGGGCACGGAGACGGGGAACAGGAGGAGCGGAACCGCCAGGAGCGCGGTCAGGGGAAGAAGACGCATTCCCCCGTCCTAACCGCTCGCCCCGGGAGTTCGCGGCGCACCGTACCGACGCGCCGCGCCCGTTCACCCGGAATCACGACACCGCCGGGCGATCCGCGGGCACCGTCACGCCGCCGCCCGGCGGCGGCCGGCGCGGGCGCAGCGCAGCAGTTCCTCGCCGCAGTCGCCGACGGCCGGTGCGAACCACAGGGGCAGCACGCCGTAGAGGAGGAAGCGCCGACTGGCGTTCTCCACGTCGTCGGACGGGCCGGTGGTCAGCTCCGTTGCGGCGCGCCACTGTCGCCACGGGCGGGTGGGTGTCCTGGGCATGGGTTCCCTCTCGCGTCCGGGTTTCAGGCGGTGTAGGCGAAGTCCAGGCCGTCGAGCGGTTCGTCGCGCA
This sequence comes from Kitasatospora sp. NPDC053057, assembly GCF_044546945.1. NCBI lineage: Bacteria > Bacillati > Actinomycetota > Actinomycetes > Kitasatosporales > Streptomycetaceae > Kitasatospora > Kitasatospora sp. NPDC053057. The sequence continues at coordinate 169,343 of NZ_JBITZP010000007.1, forward strand.
GGAACCGGAGTACGAGGTGGGCGTACTCGGCGTCGCGTTCCAGATGGGCCATGTGGTCGGCTTCCTTGAGCAGGACCAGGGTGGAGCCGGCGATGGTGCGGGCCACCTCCCGGTTCTGCCGCGGGAGGGTGGTGCTGTCGTACTCCCCGGTGAACACCAGTGCGGGGACGCCGGTGACACCGCCCTGCGGAAGGAGGGACGGTTCCAGGACGCGGCGGTGGCACGCCGCGTGCCGCCGTGCCTGCCGCCACGTGGTGCGCAGGGCCTGTTTGCGCAGCAGCCGCTGCACGGCCTCCGACTGCTGGACGCGCTGGTGCTCGTCGGTGTTGACGAGGTAGCGCACCAGGCGGTCGGCGTACGGGCCCATTGCCGGGCATGCGTCGTCCAGGGACTCGCCGGGTCCGGGAGCGGTTCCTTCGATGTGGCTGACGGCCTCCCTCAGGAACGCCCGCATGGTGCCGGTCACCTGGTGGGCGGTGCCGGACAGCAGCAGCCGGCTGATCCGGTCCGGGCGGCGCTGGGCCAGCCGGTAGGCGATCGGCGCTCCGTAGGAGGCGCCCAGGACGTTGACGCGGGCCAGGCCGAGGGCGTCCAGCAGGTGCAGGGCCGCGGCGGCCAGGGTGTCGAAGCCCTCCTCCTCGGGCAGGTCGTCCGCGGTGCCCGTGCCGGGCAGGTCGGCCAGGATCACCGGGGTGTGCGGTGCGATGCGCCGCTCCAGGCGGGGCCAGGCGTACATGTCCTGAAGTGCGCCGCCGAGCAGCAGGAGGGGTTCGGTCACCGAGTGCGGTCTGCGCCAGTGCCCCGTGCCCGGATCCGTGTGCACGATCCGGCAGACGTACTTCATGCCCCGCCAGCGCAGGTGGTGGAGCTCCTCGACGGGGGACGGATGGGTCATCAACGGCTCACCGCGTACCGGCTGATGAGCTTGGCCATGTCGTCCACGCAGGTCGCGGCGGACAGCTGATCCTCGCTGATCTCCACTCCGAAGCGGTCCTCCAGGTGGATGGACAGCACCACCAGGGCCATGGAGTCGACGCCCGCGCTGGCGAGGGGGGCGTCGGGGGTGACGGGCGCGGAGGGCAGGCCGCACCTGTCCGTCAGGATCTCCTTGACTTGGTCGAACGTCATGCGCGATTCCCTCCGGTGGGAAGACGGCCTGCTCGGAACGCGGCGGCCGACGGACGGGGACGGGCGGGGTCAGGACAGGCGGGCGCTGAGGCCGGCCGGCCACACCAGCGTGGTGGCAGCCCAGGCCAGGCCGCTGCCGAAGGCGACCAGCAGCACCTTGTGGCCGGGTTTCAGCTCCCCCTGGTCGGCGGCGTGGGCCAGCAGCAGCGGCACGGAGGCGGCCGCGGTGTTGCCGACCTCCTCGATGTTCGACGGGACGCGTGCCGCGGGGATCTCCAGCATGTCGGCGACCGTGGCGGTGATGCGCTGGTTCGCCTGGTGGGCGATCAGCCGGTCGACGTCGCGGACCACCCAGCCGGCTTCGGTGGCCGCCTCCCGCGCGGCCGCCGTCATCCTGCGCACCGCGTGCCGGAAGACCTCGTTGCCGCTCATGTGCACGAAGTGCTCCTCGGGTGCCGTCCGGTCCCGCCGGTGGCGCTCGCGCGCACCGCCCGCGGGAACGGCGATGGCATCGGCGAGGGAGCCGTCGCTGCCCCATACCACCGGCCCCAGGGCGCCCTCGGTGTGCGGCGAGCCGGCTTCGAGGACGACGGCGCCGGCCCCGTCGCCGAAGATCGGGGCGGTGGCCCGGTCAAGCGGGTTGACCAGGGCGGTCATCGTCTCGGCGCCCACCACGAGCACCCGGCGTGCCGCGCCCGAGGCGATCAGGCCGGCGGCGACCGTGCAGGCGTACACGAAACCGGAGCACCCGGCCATGACGTCGAAGGCGGCCACGGCGGGCAGGCCCAGCCGGTGGGCGACCCACGGCGCCGTGGCCGGGCACGGGCGGTCCGGGGTGTTGGAGGCCAGGACCAGCGCGTCCACACTGCCGATCCCGGCGGAGGCCATGGCCCGCGCCCCGGCCTCCACCGCCATGTCCCCGGTGGAGATGTGGGGTTCCGCGACGCGACGCTCGGCGATGCCGATGCGCTCGCGGATCCACTGGTCCGAGCTGTCGATGCGGGTGCACAGCTCGCTGTTGGGAACGCGGCGCGGTGGCAGCCACGCCCCCAGGCCGGTCAGGACGGCAGCGGCGCCGCGGCCGCGGTCCGTGGCACAGGGGGTGTCGGTCACGGGAGCTCCCTCGGTCGGACACGCGCACATCGGAAAGGCGGCGTCCACGCCGCTGCCGCACCGGCCGGACCCGCCGGTCAATTCATAGATGAGCGCTCCTGACGCCGGTCCCGGAGCCACACCGGAAAGGGGCCGCTGTCCCCCGAACGGCGGGTCGGGCCCGGTGCGTCGGGTGCACCGGGCCCGACCTCGTGCTAAGGGGGCTGCCCGGCCTACGGGGTCCCCGGGTGGGTCCCGCCCTCCGGTGTCAGTCGTGGCCGTCGGTGCGGCGGCGGTGGAGGGTGAAGGTGTCGACCGGGGTGAGGTCGGCGTGGGGGCCGTCGAAGGTGTAGTAGGTGACGCGCATCGTGGTGGTGCCGCCGCGTCGGTCGCCGGGGTCGACCTCGAAGGCGGCGAAGCCGTGGGTGTTGGTGCGGTCCTGGTAGGCGGCCCAGGGGGCGTCCTCGGTGAGCCAGATCGACTCCCGGTAGGGCGCGCCTGGGGCGGGCTTGTCCTCCAGGCCGATGACCACCCGGCCCTGGGGGCGTTCGAACAGGTCGTCCTGGGTGGTGGCGGCGTTCCCGCCGGCGCCGATGACCATGTGCACGGTGCCGCGGCCGGTGTCGGCGAGGTGGGGGTCGGTGCCGGTGGGCACCGGGGTGCGGGTGTCGTTGGGCAGGGTGCCGCGGACGGGGTGGGAGCGCTCGTAGTAGTGCTCGTGGCCGCTGACCACGAGGTCGACCCCGTAGGCGTCGAACAGCGGGCACCAGGCCTCGCGGACGCCGAGGTCGCTGCCGGAGCCGTGCTTGGAGCTGGAGATCATCGGGTGGTGCATGCAGACCACGATCCAGTCGATCGCCCGGTTGCTCCGGGCCGTGCGCAACTCCCGTTCCAGCCAGCGCTGCTGGGCACCGCCGGAGTAGCCGCGCAGATAGGTCTCGCCGGAGTTCTGGATGGCGACGTCGTCGTTGGCGAGGCTGATGAAGCGCACCGAGCCGACCGTGAAGGCGTACCACATGCCCCGGGTCTCCTGGTCGCGGTCGGCGGTGGAGTCGGGCAGGGTGAAGTAGGTCTGGTAGCCGGCGGCGCCGATCGGGCCGTTGCCGCTCTCGTTCTCGTGGTTCCCGGCGCAGGGCATCCAGGGGCGCAGCCGGGCCGAGCGGCTGTTGTTGATGAACCAGTCGGCCCAGGTGGCGGTGCGGCTCTCGCCGTGCCGGCCGCTGTAGGAGGCGTAGCAGAGGTCGCCGTTGACCAGGTTGAACAGCGGGCCGACGCGTTCGACGGCGGCGACGATGTCGGCGGCGTACGGGGAGCCGATCTGGCTGCTGGTGTACACCGGGTACTTGCCGAGCGGTGAGGGCATGCCGTCGGGGAAGACCAGGTGGCGGCGGAGGTTGGGGGTGGCCTGGTCGCCGAAGCTGGTGAAGGTGAAGGGGGTGCGGCCGTGCGGGGCGGTGGTGAAGCTGCCGGTCTCGGGGCTCGTGCCGTCGTGCCCGGCGGTGTAGAGGTACGTGGTGTCCGGGCGCAGGCCGGTGAGCTTGGCGTGGTGGACGTACACCTCGTCCTTGCCGAGGGCGTCGCGGTAGGTGCGCGTTTCGGCCTCGACGACCTTGCCGAGGCCGCCGTCGGGCGAGCCGAGCCGGACCTGCGGGCGGCGGACGGACTGCGGGGTGATCCAGGAGACGGTCATCTCGGTGGCGGGGTCGGTGCCGAACTGCAGGTGCAGGCCGCTGACGCTGGGGGTGCCGATCCGGTGCGGGCGGGCCTGGAGCAGCGGGCTCGCGGGCCCGTCGGCCTGTCCGCCTGACGATCCATCGGCCGGCCCGTCGGCGTTTCCGTCGGCGTTTCCGTCGGTCGGGCCGTCGGAGGCCGAGGCCGGTCGGGCGGCCGCGCCGCCCGCGACCAGGGCGGCTCCGGCCGCCGATGTGCCCTTGAGGATGGACCTGCGTGCGATGGTCATGGCGCTCCGTCTGCCGAGTGGGGGTCCGGGACCCGCAGCACTGTAGCGACATGAACATGCAAAGGCGATCGCTTTTCTGACGGTCGCTCACCTCCGGGCACGCCGCGGCCCCGGCGGCCGGGGCACCGCCGGGACCGGGCGCGCTCGCGGATCAGGGGCACTGCTTCCAGGCGAGGTGGTAGACGGTGTTGATGCTGCCGTCGGTCGAGTCCATCGTCATGAAGCTGGTGGTGTGGGCCGGGTCCGAGGTGCCGGCGGCGACGCGCAGTTCGGTGTTGATGTTGAAGTTGCGCTCCTCGCCGCAGGGGGCCCAGACCAGGGCGGCGACGTCGACGCTGTCGGTCGCCTGCCAGCTGTCGTCCGTCGGGCCGTCGAAGCGGTGGCTCTGGTAGGTGGTCCCGGGGTCCCCCTGGAAGTAGTAGTTGGCCCGCTCGACGCCGCTCGCCCCGTTCTCCAGGTGGGCGAAGCCGCGGTAGTCGGCGGAGGCGATGGCGTAGGTGAAGCCCTGGGGGACGTGCACCTGCAGGTCGAGCTGACAGTTCTTCCGGAAGTCGGTCGGCTTCGAGCCCACTCCCACCTGGGCCAGGTAGCTGCTGTACGTCACGGTGAAGGCGGTGTTGTCCGGCGACACGGCCACGGCGGCCGATCCCACCGGGCAGCCGGAGCCGTTGACGGTCGCGACGTCGATGACGATCCGGTCCGGCGGGGTCGGCAGCGCGTCGCCGCCGAAGGTCGGCGAGCCGACCACCGCGGCGGAGACGGCGGCCGCGGCGGCCATTGTGCGGAGCAGCATGGGCTTCCCCTTCGATCGTCCACGGAGGCAGGGGCAGCGCGGCATGGCGCGGTCCGAACGCGCCGCGCGCGACCCCTCGTCAAAATTGACGTGGATATGTCAGCACATCGAGCGGACCGTGCACAAGGAGTCACGCGTGGTCACTATTTTCGGGGTCGACGGCTCCCCGGGTGACCTGCGGGCGTGGGGCCGACGGCGTGCGAAGCGGTCGCCCGCATAGTCGGAGGGTTGGTCACACCTTCCGATCGTGAGACGAGCCGACCATGCCCCTCCCCCGCCGCCGGACCGCCGTCACGGCCCTCGCCCTGCTGCTCGCCCTCCCCGGCTGCGGCGCCCCACAACCGTCCGGGCGGACCGCGCCCGGCAGCCCCTCGGCGAGCCCGACCCCCACCCCGACCGGGCCGCGGGCGTTCACCCTGCTCGCCACCGGCGACGTGCTGCCGCACACCGAGATCATCCAGCAGGCCAAGGAGGACGCCGGCGGCTCCGGTTACGACTTCGGCCCCATGCTGGCCGGTGTCAAACCGCTGATCGGCGCGGCCGACCTGGCGATCTGCCACATGGAGACCGTCTACGGCGCCGACGGCGGCCCGTACACCGGGTACCCGGCCTTCAAGTCCCCGCCGCAGGTCGCCAAGGCGCTCAAGGACGCCGGGTACGCCTCCTGCGACACCGCCTCCAACCACACCCTGGACGACGGCCCGGCCGGCATCCGGCGCACCCTGGACGCGATGGACGCCGTCGGCCTCGCCCACACCGGCTCCGCCCGCACCGCCGAGGAGGCCGGGCGGCCCGCGCTGCTGCGGGCGGGCGGTGCCACGGTGGCCCAACTCGCCTACACCTACGGCACCAACGGCATCCCGCTGCCCAAGAACGAGCCCTGGGCCGTCAACCTGATCGACCGGGACCGGATCCTCGCCGACGCCCGCGCCGCCCGGGCGGACGGCGCGGACCTGGTGGTGGTCAGCATCCACTGGGGCACCGAGTGGCAGGACACCCCCAACGAGCAACAGCTCACCCTGGCCCGCGAGTTGTCCGAAGCCGGCCAGGGCCCGGGCCGGCCAGACATCGACCTGATCCTCGGCACCCACGCCCACATCCCGCAGGCCTACGAGAAGATCGGCGACACCTGGACGGTGTACGGCCTCGGCGACCAGCTCGCCGGGCACATGTTCACCTACGACGGCGCCGAGGACCCGCGCGGCAACTGGAGCTCGATCGCCCGCTTCACCGTCAGCCCGCCGGCCGGTCCCGGGCAGCGGTGGGCGGTGAGCCGGGCCGAGTTCGTCCCGCAGATCACCGACCTCGGCCCGCCCTACCGGGTGCTCGACCTGCGCGAGGCCGTCCGCCGCAACCCCGGCCGCGCCGACTGGGCCCGTGCGCTGGAACACATCCGCTCCGTGGTGCTCAGCCGCGGCGCCGGTTCGGCGGGGCTCGCCATGGCGCCGCAGCAGTCGTGACCGCCCGGACGACCGCACAGCTGCCAGGACTCGTCCGCCCGATCACGTGACCACCGCTTGCCTTGTGCACGCGGACCGGGTCCGGGGGTGTCCGGCGCTCTCCGGACGGTGTCCGGGAGCGTCCGGGACTGTCCGAGACGGTGCTCGACCGGTTGTTCTCCGTTCCGCCGGTTGCTGAGGTTCGGGGTGTTCCCGGCGCCAGCCCCGGGGCGGAATCGACCCTTTGGAGGAGCACCATGCGATTCACCAGGACCAGGAAGCGCCTCGCCGCCGCCGCGATCGCCGCGGTGGCGACGGGCGTGATCGGGATCGGGAGCGCGACCTCGGCCCAGGCCGCCGAGACCGCGGAGGGCAGCTTCCCGTTCGGTACCGGCGGCTGTGCGGCGGTGGAGAACATCGTGGTGGGGCCTGGCTCCCACGACTACATGGACATCGTCCCGACCGCCAACCCCGGCCACTGCCTGTTCGGTGTCTTCGACCGGAACGCCTGGAAGTGGCTGGGCGCCGCCGGCGCGACCCCCAGCAGCGACCCGTCACCGTGGTACTACGACGGACCGGGCCAGAGCCTGGAGGCGTGCCTGATCGACACGGCCAACAACAACACCTGGGCGTGCGGCCCGATCAACTGAGCAAGGTGCGGTGAGTGAGGTGGGAGCGGGCCCGTGCGGGTCCGCTCCCACTGCCCAGCTTCAGCCACATCGCGACAGGAGGCGAACGGTGCGGATCCGCTCACTCCGTCAGCGAGTCGAGCAGGGCCCGGGCTTCGTCCGCCTCGGGGATGTTCAGCGAGGTGTGGATCTCGACGGCCTGTTCGGCGTGCTTCCGAGCAGTGCCGGGTTCTCCCAGGCGCTGGAGCGTTCGCGCCAGCCCGAGGTGGATGCGGCCGAGGTTGTACCGCTCACCGGTGTGCGGTAGGTACTCGACCGCGGCCCGGTAGTGCCAAAGGGCGCTCGCCGGAGCGTCCATGGCCAGCAGGGCATCGCCGAGCAGGGTGTGCGACTCGGCTTGGCCGAAGGTGTCACCGAGGTCCCGGTGCAGATCCAGCGCCTCCTGGTACAGGTCGAGGGCCTCCGGATGGCGTCGCAGCTTCTGCTGGTGCTCGCCGAACTGGTTGAGCGCTATGGCCTGGCCGAGGCGGTTGCCGCTGCGCCGGTGGAAGTCCAGCGCCTCACGGTGGTGGTCCAGGGCCTCCTGCAGCCGTCCGAGTCTGGTCAGCGTGGGTCCCAGATTGATCAGCGCGATCGCCTCGACCGCCGGCTCGGGGATCTCCCGGCTGAGCCACAGCGCCCGCCGCAGGTGGTCGAGGGCCTCCTCCAGGCGCCCCATCCGGGTCAGGGTGAGGCCCAGATTGGCCAGAACGTGGGCCTCACCGTTGCGGTTGCCGGTCCTCCGCCGGATCGCCAGGGCCTGGTGGAGGAGATCGAGCGCCTGCGGGAAGTCGCCGAGCTGGTACTGGACCAGCCCGAGCTGCCGTAGCGCGGCCGCCTCACCGGCCGGATCGCCGAGCTGCCGAGTGGCCCGCAGGGCGCGAACACCCAGCCCGAGTGCCTCCTGGGCGGGCATGTGGCGCTTGAGGTGGCGCCAGAGGATCGCCGGCAGGTCCGCCGCGTACTCCGGTAGGTCGGCGTCGGTGGCGTGGCGGGTGAGAGCCAGCAGGTTGGCCTGCTCCCTGGTCAGCCAGTCCTCCGCGTCCGCCCGGTCGGCGAACACCAGGGGGGTACCGCCGGGCGCGGGTGGCTGCGGTCGGTGATGCCGTTCCAGCGGGACCAGTAGGTCCATCGCCGAGGCGGCGGCATGACGGTAGTGGTCGAACAGTCGTATGAGCGCAGCCCGCTGGAGGTGTTCGGATTCCTCCCGGGCGAGCAGTTCACCGGCGAAGGTGCGCAGCAGGTCGTGGAAGGTGTACCGGAAGGCCGTTCGTTCGATCAGCAGGTGGTGGTTGTGCAGCGACTCCAGGAGCTCCTCGGTCTCGTCCAGCGGTGCATCGACCAGGGCGGCGAGGGCGTGCGCAGTAAGGTCCTCGCCGGGATGCAGCGCGGCCAGCCGGAACGCGCGCTGCTGCGCCGGGGTGAGGGCGTGATGGGAGTCCACGAAGGCCGCCGCGACGCTCTGGTCGTGGCTGGAGAGCTCGGTCAATAACTTCTGCGGACGCCGGATCCGCTGCAGCAACTCGACGGGCGTCCAGGCGGGATGATGAGCCAGTCTGGCGGCGGCGATCCGCAGCGCCAGCGGCAGTCTTCCGCACAGTGCGACGATCTCGTCCACGGTGGCGGCATGGCCCGCGACCCGGTCCGGGCCGACGATCCGGGCGAACAGCTCCACGGCCTCGTCATGGCTCAGCACGTCCAAGGGCACGCCGACCGCCCCGTCCAGTGCGGGCATTCGCCGCCGGGACGTCACCAGTACGAGGCAGCGCGGGCCGCCGGGGATCAACGGGCGGACCTGCTCGGCGTCGACGGCGTTGTCCAGCACGATCAGGTACCGCTTGCCCGCCGCCCGGCTGCGCCACAACTGGGCGCGCTCCTCGGTGCGCAGCGGCAGTGCGGTCTCGCTGACTCCGACCGCCCGGAGCAGACTCGCCAGCGCCGCGCCCGGTTCGAGCGGCCGCTGGTCCGGAGTGAAACCGCGCAGGTCCACGAACAGCTGCCCGTCGGGGAACCGGCCGGCGAGGATGTGCCCGACGTGGACGGCCAAGGCGGTCTTGCCGACGCCGGCCATGCCGTCGATGGCCGAGATCACCAGCGGACGGGCCCGGGCGCCGCCCGGTCCGGTGGTCAGGGCCAGCAACCGGTCAACCTCGCCGCGCCGTCCGGTGAAGTCCGGGACGGCGTACGGCAGCAGCCGGGGCACCACGCGTTCGACCGGCTCCCCGCCAGGCTGCGGTTCGGAATCCCCGCGTGCCGCGGAGAGCAGCCGGTCACGGTCGGCCGGGTCCAGCCCCAGGGCCGTGGCCAGCCGCGCCACCGACGACAGGCGAGGCTGCCGCCGCCCTGACTCCAGCACGCTGATCGCATGCGTCGAGATGCCTGACCGTTCCGCGAGTTCCTCCTGCGTCCACCCGGTCGAGTACCGGTACCGTCGCAGCAGCGTTCCGAAATCCCCCAGCACGATCGCCTCCGATGGGTGGTCATCCACGGGAACGACGACGGCAGGAACGGCCGGGCGCCGGAAACGCGTCCCCCGTCGGTGACTCCTGGTCTGCGGCCCTGACGGGCCCCTGACAGCAGATCAGCATAGAACGCCAAGCAAACGCCATGGAGTGACCAGTTGGTGTTGGCCAGGATGGTCCCCGGCACACACGCCGCGATCGGCCGATCGAACCGATCACTCAAGGGGGGTCAGATGACCGAGCGAGACATGGACGGGGATCCGGACCGGTTACCGAAACGGACTCCGGCGACCATGCCCGATCCGGGCGAAGCTACCACGGCGCAGGAGTTCGTGAGCCGGCTCCGGGCGTTCAAGGCGTGGTCCGGCGAACCGTCGCTGCGCGAACTCGAGCGCCGCACCGGCCTTCCGCGTAGCACCCTCTGGGGGGACATGAGCCCTCAACGGAGCCGTCTCCCGCCCCTGGAACGGGTGCTGGCCCTCGCCACCGCCTTCGGCGCGCCCGCCGAGGAGCTCGCGCGCTGGCAGTCCGCCTGGCAGCGCATCCAAGTGCGGCAGCAGTCGGCCGAGCCACCGGCGCCGGCCTCGCGGGCCGCCGTCGAGCCGCCGGCACAGGCCTCGCAGGCCGCCGTCGAGCCGTCGGCACCCGACGTGGCACCGCAGGCGCTCCGGGAACCCGATCGGACGGGACGCCACCGATCCGCTCGTCGGCGCCTCATCTGGCCCGTACTGTCGGTCAGCGGTCTGCTCGCCGCCCTTCTGACCACGCCCCTGACCGCCGCCCCGGTCACCGGCGGGAGAGCTGCCACAACCGGCGACCAGCCGTCCTTCCCGGTCGGTGCCCGGACACCGGATCGGTGCGGCTACCTCGGCCGGATCAGCGACAAGGTGGCCGCCTCCCCGCTCGACGCGGCTGCCACAACCGGCGAGTCCTTGCAGATCACGAGCCCGGTCGCCAAGGGTGACACGCTGGTCGTCACCCTGGTCCTCGCCGAAGCCGGCACCGGCCCCATCACCGTGCGGGACACGGCCGGGAACCGGTACCGAGCCACCCGCGACGAGACGAGCGACGGCACCCGACTGACCGTCTTCACGCTGTTCGACGCCAGGCCCCTGGACTCCCTGGACCAGATCACCTTCCTCTGGCCGAGTTCGCAGCCCGACTACACCGCGGTCTACGAGTTCCGGGGCGTCCGATCCGTCGAGCCGGTGAACGCCCCTGGCCCATCGGGCGAACCACCCATCAGCTCCGAGAGTGCGAAGCAGTGCGGCGAAGGCGGCGTCACGGCCGCGCTTCGGGACGACTCCGTGCTCCGCCTCCGCTGATCAGCGAGTGACCCAGAGGTCCTGCCCCTGCTCCGAGAAGACGGGGCGGCGGCCGCACCGGCGCGCAGCTCGCGCACGGTACGGCCGCCCCGGGGTGGCTGCAGGTGGCGGACGCGGCGTGGCAGCGGATGGACCCGCTGTTGCCGCGGGTGGTGGTCAGACCGGTCCTACGGCTTGCGGCCCACGCCGCCGTACACCGAGACGTCGCCGTCGGCCACGGCCGAGGGCTCGCCCAGCTCCGGGTGCCACCGGTTGATCAGGACCACGCCCGGGTCGTCCAGCTCCAGCCCGCCGAAGAAACGTTCCACCTCGGCGTGCGGGCGGGCGTGCACCTCGATCCCGGCCTCGGCGTAGCGGCGCGCGCCGACCGCGACCTGGTCCGGGGCGTTGTCGGCGGTGCCCGCGGTCAGGGCCAGGAAGCTGCCGGAGGGCAGGGCGTTCAGCAGCTTGCGGACGGGCGGGTGCGCGGCCTCGTCGGAGAGGAAGTGCACGATGTTGATCAGCGTCAGCGCGATCGGCTCGCTCAGGTCCAGGGTGGCGGCCACCGCCGGATCGGCCAGGAACTTCGCCGGATCGCGCAGGTCTCCCTCGACGTAGGCGGTGCGGCCCTCGGGCGTGCTGGTCAGCAGCGCGCGCGAATGGGCCAGCACGATCGGGTCGTTGTCCACGTACACCACCCGGCAGGCCGGGTCGACCGCCTGGACGATCTCGTGCAGGTTGGGCGTGGTGGGGATGCCGGTGCCGACGTCCAGGAACTGCCGGATGCCGTGCTGCTCCGCCAGCCGGCGGACCATCCGGTGCATCACGGCGCGGGCGGCCGTGGCCCCGGCCCGGGCGGCGGGCAGGTCGGCGAGCACCCGGTCACCGACCTCGCGGTCCGCCGGGAAGTTGGTCTTGCCGCCGAGCAGGTAGTCGTAGACCCGCGCGGAGTGCGCCCGGTCGGTCCGCAGGTCCACCTGCGGCGGCTGCTCGAAATCCGCCTCGATCAGCCAGCTGTCCGGCTCGTTGCTGTCCACTGTCGCCTCGCCCTCCCCGTCCGGCGTTTGGTCCGGACCACTCAACCACAGGACGTGAACGTCCATCAGGCGGTTCCCGGTGTCCGCTGAATGTCGGCTTCCGCCTCCCGGAGGGCGGCGGTGAACGAGGGCACCCGCATGGCCGTCAGCAGGCCCACCGCCGGTCCGGCGGTGCAGATCGTGACGTAGACCGGGATCACCCCGAGGCCGTTGTGGTGGCCCAGCCACTCGGCCAGCAGCGGGAAGGAGCCGCCGAACGCGGCGATGGTGGCCGCGTTGACCACGCCGACGCCGACCGACCGCACCTCGGTCGGGAACAGCGAACCGGTGAAGACGTTCAGCGTGCCGAGCTGCGTCGCCACCAGCATCCCCAGCAGCACGGCCACCAGTTGGAACGGCAGCCAGCCCCCGCGCAGCCCGACCAGCAGGATCCCGACCATCGGGATCGGCAGTCCGAAGCCGATCCGGGCGACCGGCAGCAGGCCGAAGCGGTCGGCGGCCGCGCCGGTGAGCAGCATGGTGGCCAGGACGATCGCCAGCACCACCGTCATGAAGGACGCGGCCCGCTCCTTGTCGATGACGTGGTACGCGGCGGCGTACTGCGGCAGGTAGGTCAGGGCGAAGTAGTAACCGACCGTGCCGCCCAGGGTGTTGAGGAAGACGGTGAGCACCGCCCAGCGGTGGTCGCGGATCGTGCGCAGGAAGGACGGGCGCCCGCCCGGCCGCACCCGGGCCCGGGCGCGATGGAACTCGGCACTCTCCGGAGCGGTCCGCCGCACCCACACCGAGAACAGTCCGAGCAGCGCGGCCACCAGGAAGCCCCAGCGCCAACCTCCTTGCTCCAGACCGGACTTGCCGATGGTGTGGATCAGCAGGGTGAGCACCCCGAAGGAGAGCAGCGAGCCCAGGACGATCCCGCCGTAGGAGACCGCGCTGAACGCGAAGCGGTGCCGGCGCGGGGCCGTCTCGGTCACGTACGCGGCGACGCTCGGCGCCTCCCCGCCGAAGGCGAGCCCCTGCACCACCCGCACGACGACGGCCAGCACCGCCGCCCAGACACCGATGGTCCGCTGCCCCGGCAGCGCGGCTATGCCCAGGCTCGCGACGGCGATGACGGCCATGCCGAGGCTGAGCGCGAAGCGCCGACCCCGGTTGTCGCTGAGCCGGCCGATCAGGTACGAGCCGACCGGCCGGGCCACGAAGCCGACCGCGAAGGTGGCGTACGCGGCGAGCACACCGCTGACCCCGCCCTTGCCGTGGCCGAACAGGTCGGCGGCGAAGTAGGGCGCGAGCACGGCGTAGATGTTCCAGTCGAAGGCCTCGACCACCGACCCCACCGTCGCCGCCGCCAACTCCCGCCGCCGGCCCCCGTCCTGCACCCCGTCGCGGGCCGGGGCGGTACCGATGTGATCTCTCATGGCGTCAGCATGGCACCGTTCGACCTGCGACGGAATCCGCGGCGGTGACCCCGCGACGGCCGGGCTGCGGTCGGCCGTCGCGGGGGTCTGGGCGGGGCCCGGCACCCCCGGACCGGTCCGTCGGGCGTTCATCTTCACCCCGGTGCGGCCGCGCTGACCACGACGTTGACCTGACGTTGACCTGACACTTGGGCCCCGTGGGGCTACGCTCATTCGCGATCCGGCTCGGACGGGCGGGGCGACGACGCGGATCACAGGGGACTCGGGGGGATCTGTGGGGGCTGCGATTTTTGCTGCGCTGTTGCGGGAACGACGCCTGTCGGCGGGGTGGAGTCAGGACGAACTCGCGGAGCGCTCGGGGGTGTCGGCCCGGTCGATCAGCGCCCTGGAGGCGGGCGGGCGCCGCCCGCGGATGTCCTCGGTGATCCGGCTCGCCGGGGCCCTCGGCGTCGACCCGGACACCCGTGCCCAGTGGCTGACGGCGGCGCGGGACACGGACGCCCGGCAGCCCGCGGAGCCGGACGGAGCGGACGGGCCGGGCGGTTCGGACGGCTCGGACAGGCCGGACGCCCCGGTGGCGGCGCTCGACGGCAGCCCGGCCGTCGCCGCCAAGCTTCCGAGCGGTCCGAGCGGTCCGAGCGGTCCGAGCGGTCCGAGCGGTCCGCAGCAACTGCCCATGGCCATCCGCCACTTCACCGGCCGGACCAGGGAGCTCCAGCTGCTCGACGAGCTGCTCGTCGACGTGACCCCCGGCTGCGGCGCGGTCGTGATCTCGGCCATCGCCGGCACCGCGGGCGTGGGCAAGACCACCCTGGCCGTGCACTTCGCCCACCGGGTGGCCGACCGCTTCCCCGACGGCCAGCTCTTCGCCAACCTGCGCGGGTTCGACCCGGCCCGGGCCCCGGTCGACGCCGCCGATGTCGCGCGCGGCTTCCTGGACGCGCTGGGCGTCCCGGCCCTCCGCGTCCCCGCCGACCCGGACGGGCAGCTCGCGCTGCTGCGCAGCCGGCTGGCGGGCACCCGGACGCTGATCGTCCTGGACAACGTCCGCGAGGCGGAACAGGTCCGCCCGCTGCTCCCCGGCTCGAACACCTGCCTGGTCGTGGTCACCAGCCGGAACCGGCTGCCCGGGCTGGTCGCCCTGGACGGCGCCGTACCGCTGGCCCTGGACGTGCTCTCCCCCGCGGAGGCGCGCGAACTGCTCGCCCGCCGTCTGGGCGCCGCAACCGTCGCTGAGCAGCAGGACGCGGCCGACGAGCTGACCGAGCTGTGCGCCCGGTTGCCGCTCGCGCTGAACATCGCCGCCGCCCGGGCGGCCGACCACCCCGGCACCCCGCTCGAAGTGTGGGCGCGCGAGCTGCGCGACTCCCGGGCGCGCCTGGACCTCCTGTCGGCCGGCGACAGCCACGCCGACGTCCGGGTGGTGCTCTCCTGGTCCTACCGCGCCCTGACCCCGCAGGCCGCCCGCCTGTTCCGGCTGCTCGGCCTGCACCCCGGCCCGACCATCAGCACGGCGGCGGCCGCGAGCCTGGCGGGCCGGCCGCTGTCCGAGACCCGCGCCCTGCTGGAGGAGCTGCACCGCGCCCATCTGATCACCGCGCCGGAGCGCGACCGATACACCTTCCACGACCTGCTGCGCGCCTACGCCGCCGAGCAGGCGGCCGCCCTCGAACCCCCGCAGGGGCAGGCCGCGGCGACTCGACGGATGCTCGACCACTACCTCCACACCGCCCACCGCGCCGCCTGCCTCGCCTACGCCGACGACGCCTCCTGGCACTCGCTCGACCTCGCGGAGCCCGCCACCGGGGTGACGCCCGAGGGGCTCGGCGACCGGCGGCAGGCGCTCGACTGGTACCGGGAGGAGCAGCCGGTGCTGGAGCGGATCGTCGACTCGGCACACCGGACGGGAGCCGATGTCCACGCCTGGCAGCTCGTCGGCGCCCAGGTGCCCTACCTGCTCAAGTCGGGGCTGTGGCAGCAGTGGCAGCGGGCGAGCGAGACCGCGCTGGCCGCCGCCGAACGCACCGGCGACCTCGGCCACCAGGCCCACGCGCACCGCTGGCTCGGCCAGGTGCACCGCTCCCAGGGCCGCCAGCCCGAGGCCCAGCGCGAACTGCGTCTGGCCCTCGGTCTGTTCGACGCGCTCGGCGACCGGCCGCGGGAGGGCCGGACCCGGCTCGACCTGGCCATCGCCCACGGCGAGGAACACTCCGACGCCGAGGCCGTGGCCGAGTCCCGCCGGGCCCTGGAGCTGTTCGAGGCCATCGGCGACCCATCCGGGCAGGCCCTCGCGCTCAACAGCATCGGCTGGTACCTGGCTCAGCAGGGCAAGCTGCGGGAAGCGCTCCCGCAGTGTCAGCGCGCCCTGGACCTGGCCCGCGACGCCGGCAACCTCCCCGGCCAGTCGTCCATCTGGGACAGCATCGGCTTCATCCACCACCGTCTCGGCGAGTACCACGAGGCCCTGCCCGCCTACCACGAGTCCCTGCGGCTGCGGGTGGCGGTCGGCGACTACTTCCTCCAGGCCGACATCCACACCCACCTCGGGGACACCCACCTCGCGCTCGGCGACGTCGAGGCCGCCCGGGCGGCCTGGATCCGCAGCCTCGCCATCCTGGAGGACCTGCAGCACCGGGACGCCGACGCCGTCCGGGCCCGCCTGAACAGTCACCCCGCGCCGGAACCGCCCCGGCGCACTCCCTGAGCAGCTCGCGGCACGCCTGGCACGCTGATAGGAGTGTCCCAAAAGGAGGTGTATGCGATGGCGCGCCGCCGCGACGACTGGAACACCGCGCTGTTGCGTGCCGCGACCCGATGGTCCGGGCGCGCCGACCGCTGCGCCGGCTGGACCCGCCAGGGCGTGGAACGCTGCCGCCGCTGGGCCCGTGAGGGTGCCCAGCGGCCCGGTGAGCTCGCGCCCCCGTCCTGGTTCGCCATCGCCCTCCCGTTCGGCATCGCGTGGTACCGGGCCCTCGGTGGCACGGCGCGGGCGTGGTGCCGGGTGGGCAGCTGGTCGTACCGGGTCCTCGGCCGCGCGCTGAGCGGCCCGGCGGGGACCGGTGGCTGAGCTGGGCGGCGAGCGGCGCCGCGGTGCGGTGCGGTGTGGTGCGGTGCGATCTTCCCGGACGATCCTCCGCCGCGGGCTGTCAGCTGTTGCCGATCTTGTCGCCGCTCGAATTGAGGACGTACCAGCTCGCGCCGAAGGCGGTGGAGCCCTCGCCGACGCACCCCTGTTGGAAGCGGACCCGATCTCCGTACCATCTCGCCATGGAGCTCGAACTCCGGCACCTCCGGATCATCTGCAGCATCGCGGACAGCGGCAGTCTGACGCGGGCCGCCGCGTCGTTGCGGCTGACCCAACCCGGTCTCAGTGCCCAGTTGACGCGGATCGAGCGGGCGCTCGGTGGTGAGCTGTTCAGCCGCGCGCAATCGGGTGTCGTCCCGACCGCGTTCGGGGAGGTGGTCCTCAGCCGGGCACGGGCGGTGCTGCCGACCGTCGACGAGCTGCTGGAGGTCTCCACTCTCGCCGCGCGGACAGGCTGTTCGCCGCACCGTTTCCGGCTCGGCTCCGTCAACGCTCCCCTGCTCGGCGGGTTGATCGCGGCGATCAGGTCGCACCACCCGGAGGCCGACATCAGCTCGCGGGGCCAGGGCTGCCCCGTCCCGCTCGTCGAGGACATCGCGGGCGGCCGTCTCGAAGCGGCCGTGGTGGGTGACAGCCCCGGTTACGAACTCGCGCTCCCCCCGGGAGTTGCGGTCGAGCCGATCGCCACCGAACCGCTCTTCGTGGCACTTCCCGCAGCCCATCCGCTGGCGGCACTGGAGGAGGTCGGGCTGGAGGACCTCGCGGACGAGGACTGGGCCGCTCCTCGTCCGGACAACGACCGGATCCGTGAGTACTGGTCCAGGACCCTGCTCGTCCTGGGCCATCGCATGCACGTCGTCCACGAGGCGGAGGGCCGACTCCTCCTGGACATCGTCCGCAGCGGCCACGCGGTGAGCTTCTGCCAGGCCACGTTCGAGGAGATGCCAGGCCTCGCCGTACGTCCGATCGTCGGAAATCCGCTCTGGTACCGGCATCTGCTCGCCTGGCACGAGGAGGGGCCGCTGGCGCCGTTGGGCCCCTCACTCGTGCAGAACGTCATCGAGGCGTACCGGACGGCGAGCGCGCGCAGCACGGTCTACCAAAGCTGGCTTGAACGCCACCAGACCGCCGCACCGCCGTTGATCGCGAACGTCCCGGTGCTGCACGGTCACCACTTGGAGGTCCAGACGGTGTCGGTGGAGGCGTCGGAGGCGCTCACGTAGACCCGGATGCGGGCGGTGTCGTCCTGGAACCACTGGCCGGGTTGCCAGGTCTGCATGTCCAGCGTGGTGCAGTTCCCGCCGGCTGCGGCGGCGTCGGGATTGGTGACCAGCTGGATCGGCCCGCTGCCGGTGGCGGTCGAGGTGTCGACCTTGTAGATGACGACGCCGGTGGCGCAGGCGTCGGAGTCGTCGTAGGCGGCCTTGCGGGACTCGGCGACGTAGGCGGTGGTGGCGCTGGTCCTGATCACCGCCAGCCGGTAGCCGCTCCCGCCGTACTCCAGCCCGGTCAGGGTGGTGGTGTACGTGTTCACCGTGTCCAGACAGGACACCTGGCCGTCGGCGATCCAGCCCAACTTCCAGGCCTCCCAACCGAAGTACTGCGGGGCAGGGCCCGAGATCCGGCCCATGAGGTCCCAGCCGCCGACGTACTGGTGCTGGTCGCCACTGTAGGCGTACAGGTCGGGCAGGCCGAAGGTGTGAGCGGTCTCATGGTCGGCCACCTTGTAGCCCCAGTGCCACATGTCCTGTCCGAAGGTCACCGCCCAGTGGACCAGCACCCAGC
The DNA here is from genome assembly GCF_044546945.1 of Kitasatospora sp. NPDC053057. Lineage (NCBI taxonomy): Bacteria > Bacillati > Actinomycetota > Actinomycetes > Kitasatosporales > Streptomycetaceae > Kitasatospora > Kitasatospora sp. NPDC053057. Next base: position 187,514 of record NZ_JBITZP010000007.1, read on the forward strand.
TACCGGTCGGCGGGTTCCAGACCCAGGTCGGGGCGGCCGGGTCCTGGACGAAGGTGGGGGTGTGCCCGATCGCGGTCGCGGTGGCGGTCGGCACGACGTAGAACATGTCGTACGGGGAGAGGTCGACTCCGGCGGCGGCCGCGGCGGTGAGCGCGTCCTTCACGTAGACCTGGTGCGTACTCCAGGAGAAGCCGCGCTCCCAGCCGTAGTCGGTGGAGTTCTTCGGCATCCGGACCCAGGCGGCGTACGGGGCCTGGATGTCAAGTGCCGTCCGGCCGTAGGAGGCGTTCCACATCCAGTCCTCAGCGCCCTTCAGCGTGTCGTAGTACGACGTGAGGGGCAGGGCGGTGCCGACGGCGTCGGGGAAGTCCACGTAGATCAGGCCGATGTGCTTGGTGCCGATCGGGTTCTGGAACCGGGTGTAGTCGGTCTGCTGGCCCTCGTCGAGGTACCCGGTCGTGCCCTGCAGCGCGCACGCGGAGGTGCTCCCGTCGTCCGCGTGGGCGGGGTGGGCGGGGACGACCAGGGCGAGCAGGGCGGACAGGAGGAGGATGAGCGCCGTCGGCAGCGAGCGCCGGGGTCTGGCTGGGGGCTCCATGAATGCCTCCGATGAGATCGGTCCGGGTGAGGAGCCCGGCCGGCCGCACCCTCGCGGGTGGCCGGCCGGGTGTCGTGAACGGTCCCACATACGGTCGAGTGTCCTGAGTGGTCCCGGGTACGGCCGGATGTCCTGAGCGGTCCCGGGTGCGGTCGGCAACTGCCGTCGTGCGGGAAGGGCGCCTGTCGCCGGGTCTACTGCCTGGTCACCCTGATGGTGTCGGTGAGCGGTCCGCGCTTGACGACGTCGATCCGGACGCCGGTCGCCGGGTCGGTGAAGGACTGGCCGGGTCGGTAGGCGGCCATGTCGAGCAGCGTGCAGCCCGTGGGCGGCGTGGCGGTGGGGTTGCCGTTGACCACCTGGATCGGGCCGTCACCGGTCGGGGTGGCGGTGTCCACCTTGTAGACCAGCACCCCGGTGGAGCACGCCTTGCCGTCGGCGCCGACGGCCCGGCGGGACTCGGCGACGTAGGCGGTGGTCGCGCCGGTCCGGATCACCGCGATCTTGGTGCCGCCGGGGCGTTCGACCGCCTTCAGCCGGACGGTTCGGCTGCCGGCAGCGGGCAGGCAGGCCACCTGGCGGTCGTCGATCCAGCCGAACTTCCAGCGCTCCCAGCCGACGTGCTGCGGCGCGGGGCCGGCGATGTCGCCCATCAGGTCCCAGCCGCCGACGTAGCGGTGGTAGTCGGCGGCAGTGAAGGCGTAGAGGTCGGGCAGGCCGAAGGTGTGCGAGGTCTCGTGGTCGGCGACCTTGTAGCCCCAGTGGTACATGTCCTGGCCGAAGGTGACCGCCCACTTGATCCGTCTGCCGTCGGCGGTGATGCCCGCGGTGCTCGGGTCGTAGAGGTAGGTGGGCGAGAAGGTGATCGCGGAGGCGGTCTTGGTCGGGACGATGTAGAGCATGTCGTACGTCGAGTAGTCCACGTACGGGTCGGCCGCCTGGACGGCCTGCTTCACGTAGAGCTCGTGCTGCTCGAAGGTGATGCCGCGCTCGAAGCCGTAGGAGGAGGCGGCCTGCGGCATGTGGATCCAGCGCTTCAACGGGTCGATGTCCAGCCGGGCCCGGCCGTAGGAGTCCTGCTTCATCCAGTCCTGGGCTGGGGCGAGTTGGCGATAGTAGTCGTCCGGTGAGCCGGTGGCCGGGGCGTCGGGGAAGTCCACGAAGAGCATCAGCACGTGCTTGGTGCCGAGCGGCTGCTGGAACTGGGTGTAGTCGGTGTTGTGGCCCTCGTCCGTCCAGCCGGTGGCTCCGGCCAGGGCGCAGTCGGAGGCCGGAGCACCGGCGCCGGGCCGCGCGGTGTCGGCCGCCGCCGGGGTGGCGGCGAGCAGTGGCAGGGTGAGCGCCAGGGCGGCGGCGAGCGGGTGGGGTTTCATCGGTTTCCTCTCTGACGATCAGTCAGCATCGGCCGGAGGCCAGGTCCATGAGGCGGGCGAGCACTCGCTCGCCGGAGGCGGTCACCCCGTCGTGCTGCCACTCGTCGGTGACCCAGGTGCGCAGAGCGCCGACCGTGCGGGCGGTGCGCAGCGAGAGGCCGGCGTCGACGTACATGTCGTCGTGGTAGACGGCCGCGGCGACCGGGACCCGATTGGCGGCGAGCCGGGCCGGGTCGTACAGGGCGGGCCAGTCGGTGCGTTCGGCGAGCAGGTGGACGGCCTCGGCGAACGGGCGCAGCCCGGCGATCTCCTCGAACATCCAGGGGTAGAACATCTCGCCGGTGAACAGCAGGGGGTCGGCGTCCTCGGTGAACTCGGGGTGCTCGGCCATGGCCCGGGCCGCGGCCCAGCCGGTGGCGGCGCCCGGGCGGCCGTAGATCGACTCCTGGAGGACGGCGAAGAGCGGGTTGTCGGTGAAGCCGGTCAGGTTCGCCACCTGCTGCAGGAACGTGGCCGAGGGCTCGCCGTCCGGGTCGAGGGCCTCGTCAAACAGCCAGTGCAGGCGCTCGAAGCCGTCGCCCATGCCGAGGGCCAGTCCCAGGGTGCGCAGCCGGCGGACCGTCAGCCGGTCGCCGTCGGGGAGGTGGACGGCCTTCCGGTCGAGCAGATCGGCGATCCGGCGGACCAGCCGGCGGTCCTCGGGGTAGCGGGCGTAGTAGGCGCCCACCATGTCCCGCACGCGGGGGTAGGTGGCGGCGTAGACGTCGTCGGCGGCGGCGTCGAGGCCGGGCAGGCCGCCGGTGATGTAGCAGGCGCGCAGAGCTTCGGGGGCGAGGGACAGGTAGCTGAGGGTGACGAAGCCTCCGTAGCTCTGGCCGAGGGTCTCCCAGGGTTCGTCGCGGCACAGTCGACGGCGGATCAGCTCCGCGTCGGCGACGATCGAGTCGGCACGGAAGCGGGCGAGGTGATCGGCCAGCGCGCCGGCCGAGGGGAAACGGGTGGCGGCCCGTGCGGTGAGCGGTGTGGAGCGCCCGGTGCCACGCTGGTCCAGCAGCAGAACCCGGTGGGTCTTGAGCGCGTGGCCGAGCCAGCCGGTGGTGGCGTTCAGCGGGCGGGGGGACTTTCCGCCCGGGCCGCCCTGGAGGTAGAGGAGCCAGGGGAGTCGCTCACCGGACCGTACCGGGTCGACGACCTCGCGGGCGAACAACTCGATGGTTCCCCGCGCGGGTTCGGTGTGGTCGAGCGCCACCGTGAAGACGTGGTCGGTCACCGAGAGTCCTGGAAGGCGGTAGCTGGACTGGATCACGGCGTCCTCTCGGGGTAGTGGCAGGCGACCTGCTGTCCGGGGGCGATCGTCCGCAACTGCGGACGATCGGCGGCGCAGAGTTCGTCGGCCTTGGGGCAGCGGGTGCGGAAGCGGCAGCCGCTGGGCGGGTCGAGCGGGCTGGGCAGGTCGCCGTGGAGCACGATCCGCTCCCGGGCGGTCTCCAGGTCCGGGTCGGGCAGCGGCACGGCGGACAGCAGGGCGTGGGTGTACGGGTGAGCGGGGGTGGCGAACAGGGTGTCGCGGTCGGCGGTTTCGACGACCGAGCCGAGGTACATCACGGCGATCCGGGTGCTGATCTGGCGGACGGCGCCGAGATCGTGGGCGATGAACAGGTAGCTCAGCCCGTACTCGTCCTGCAGGTCCTTGAGCAGGTTGAGGATCTGCGCCTGGACCGACACGTCGAGTGCCGAGACCGGCTCGTCGCACACCACCAGCTTCGGGCGCAGGGCCAATGCCCGGGCGATGCCGATGCGTTGGGCCTGTCCGCCGGAGAACTCGTGGGGATGGCGGTCGGCGTGCTCCGGCCGCAGGCCGACCCGGGCCAGCAGCGCCTCGGCCGGCTGGTCGGGCTCCAGGCCCTGGTAGCGGTGGGCGCCGGCGAGGATCCGACGGACGGTGTGCCGGGGGTTGAGCGAGGAGAAGGGGTCCTGGAAGACCATCTGCAGGTCACGGCGGAGCGGGCGCAGGGCCGTCTCGTCCAGCCCGGCGAGATCGTGCCCGGCGAAGTGGATGCTGCCCGAGGTGGGACGCTCCAGGCGGGTGATCAGTTTGGCGACGGTGGACTTCCCGCAGCCGGATTCGCCGACCAGGCCGAGGGTTTCGCCGGGTCCGACGGCCAGGGAGACCCCGTCGACGGCCGCGACATGGCCGGCCAGCCGTCGGGTCAGACCGTGGCGTACCGGGAAGTGCTTGACCAGGTTCCGTACGTCGAGGAGGCTCATTCTTCAGCTCCGAGGGTGGGCAGCCGGTCCGGCAGGGGCCCGTCGATACGCGGAACGCAGGCGAGCAGGCCTCGGGTGTACGGGTCCTGCGGCCGGTGGAACACGTCCCGTACCGGACCGCGCTCGACCGCGCGCCCCTGGTGCATCACCACGACCTGGTCGGCCAGTCCGGCGACCACGCCCATGTCATGGGTGATCAGCATGATCGCCGTGCCGGCCTGCTCCCGGAGCTCGCGCAGCAGTTGGAGGATCTGCGCCTGCACCGTGACGTCCAGCGCGGTGGTCGGCTCGTCGGCGATCAGCAGGTCCGGTTCCAGACACAGGGCCATCGCGATCATCACCCGCTGCCGCATCCCGCCGGAGAACTCGTGCGGATAGCAGCGGGCCCGCCGTTCCGGCTCCGGGATGCCGACCCGGTCCAGCATGCGCACCGCGACCCGGTGCGCCTGCCTGCGTCCGGCGCGGTGGTGCGCCCGGTACGCCTCGGCGATCTGGAACGCCACCGAGTAGTACGGGTTGAGGCAGGACAGCGGGTCCTGGAAGATCATCGCGATCCGGTCGCCGCGCAGCCGGCGCAGCGAGCGCTGGTCGAGTTCGGTCAGCTCCCGCCCGTCGAAGCGGATCTCGCCGCTGACCCGGGCGTCGCGCAGCAGGCCGAGGACGGCGAGGCTGGTGACCGACTTGCCGCTGCCTGACTCGCCGACCACACCGAGCACTTGGCCGGCCTCCAGGTCGAGGTCGAGCCCGTCCACGGCGCGGACGCCGGAGCGGAACTCCACGGCCAGGTCACGTACCGTCAGCAAGGTCATCCGACGGCCCTCACTCTCGGGTCGAGCACGGCGTACACGAGGTCCACCAGCAGGTTGGCGAGCACCACGAAGGAGGCCGCGAACAGCGTCACCCCGAGGATCACCGGCTGGTCGGCGGAGGCGATCGCGTCAGCCGCGAGCTTTCCGACTCCCGGCAGACCGAACACCGACTCGGTGATCAGCGCACCGCCGAGCAGCGCGCCCAGGTCCATGCCGAAGATGGTCACGATCGGCATCAGGGCGGGCCGCAGGGCGTGCCGCCGCACCACTGTGATCTCGGGCAGGCCCTTGGCACGGGCGGTGCGTACGTAGTTCTGGCCGAGGCTCTCCAGCATCTCGCCACGGGTGACCCTGGCGTAGATCCCGGCGTACAGCAGGGCGAGGGTGATCCAGGGCATCACCATCGACTGCGCCCAGCCGGCCGGATCGACGGTGAACGGCACGACCAGCGGGTAGGGCAGCAGCTTGAACTGCACCACCAGCAGGTACTGCAGTACCAGGGCGGTGAAGTAGATCGGCAGCGACACCCCTCCGAGGGCGGCCGTCATCGCCGCCCGGTCCCACAGGCTGCCACGCCGCAGGGCCGAGACCGCTCCGGCACCGACGCCGACGGCGAGCCACAGCACGGCGGCACCGATGGCGATCGAGAAACTGACCGGCAGTCGGCTGGTGAGCAGCTGCCACACCGGCTGGTCGGTCTGGAAGCTGAACCCCAGGCACGGGAAAGGACAGTTGACGGCCTGCGCGCCGCTGCCGTACGTCCGGCCCGAGACGATGCCTGTCAGGTAGTCGCCGAACTGGGTGAGCGGGGAGTGGTTCAGCCCGAGGGTGGTGCGGATCTCGGTGATCCGCTCCGGGCTGCATGCCTTGCCGCAGGCGCCCTGCGCCGGGTCCGCCGGCATCAGGTAGAAGATGGCGAAGGTGGCGGCGCAGATCACCAGCAGGATGGCCGCCGTGACGGCAAGTCTTCGCAGTAGGTAGAGGATCATCGTTTCCGGCTCCGGGGGTCGAGCGCGTCGCGGACGGCGTCGCCGAGCACGTTGAAGGCGAGCACGGTGACGAACAGGAAGGCGCCGGGAATCAGGAAGTAGGCGGGGTCGGCGGCGTACCAGGGCACGGCGGTGGCGATCATCTGACCCCAGGAGGGGGTGGGGGCCTGGACACCCACGCCGAGGAAGGACAGGCCGGCCTCGGTGGCGATGTAGCCGGGGATCGACATGGTGGCCACCACCAGGACCGGTCCGGTCAGGTTGGGCAGCACCTCGCGCAGCAGCAGCGCCCGGCGGGAGGCGCCGAGCACCCGGGCCGCCGCGACGAACTCGCCCCGGGCCAGCACCATCGCCTGCCCGCGTACGATCCGGCCGACGTACGGCCAGCCGAAGAAGCCGAGCACCACGACCAGCAGCAGGCGTCGGTCCGTGCCGGGCGCCGCCGAGATCAGAGCGATCATGAAGATGAGGCTGGGGAAGGACAGCAGCAGGTCCATGGTGCGCCCGATCACGGTGTCGACCCAGCCGCCGAAGAAGCCCGCGACCAGGCCCAGCGCCGTTCCCAGCACCACCGACAGCGCGGTGGCGAGCACGGCGATCAGCAGCGACACCTGTGCGCCGTACACCACCCGGGCGAGCACGTCCCGGCCGTTGACCGGCTCCACGCCCAGCCAGTGCCCGGTGCTGATCCCGCCTGCGGCGCCGCGCGGCAGGCCGCCGAGCGCCGGGTCCACCGCGTCGCCGTGGAAGGCGGTCGGCGAGCTCCCGGCGATCCAGGTGATCAGCGGCGCGGCAACCGCGACCAGGACCAGCCCGGCCACCACGGTCAGCGCGAGGGCCGCCGAGCGCTGGGCCAACAGCCTCCGGATGACGGTCACTTGCGCAACCCCAGGGAGACCAGGTCGAGCCGGCCGACGTAGCCGATGTGCCCGTACGCTCCGGCGACGTTCGGACCGACGAGGACCGGCGCCTTGTCCCACAGGAACGGCACCACCGGGGCGTCCTGCATGATCTGCTGGGCGAGCTGCCCGTACGCCGCCTGAGCCGCGGCCGGGTCCCCCGTCGCGGCGATCTTGTCGATCTGCGCGTCGACGGCCGGGGAGTCGTACTGCGAGTAGTTGTTGTTGCCCTGACCGGTGATCAGGCGCCCGTCGAACACGATCGGCAGGTACGTCGAGGCGCCGGGCCAGTCCGGGGACCAGCCGGCGATCACCAGGTCGTGCTCCTGGGACGTGTTGCCGACCGTGCTGTAGAAGGCCGAGGAGCTGATCTCGTTGATCCTCACGGTGATGCCGGCGCGGCCGAGCGAGGCCTGCACCGCCTCGGCCTGCGCCTTGCCGGCGGTCGAGGCCGGGGCGTCGAGGGTCAGGGTGAGGCCGGAGGCGTGGCCCGCCTCGGCGAGCAGCGTCTTGGCCTTCTCCGGGTCGCCCTTGCCGTCCTTGCTCGGGTAGGGGTCCTCGGCCTGGTAGCCGAGGGCCGGCGGCAGCAGGCTGGTCGCCAGGTCGCCGGCGATCGGACCGCCGCGGGTGGTGCGCAGGGCGTCCTTGTCCAGCGCGTAGGCGATGGCCTGGCGCACCCGGACGTCGTCGAGCGGCTTGTGCCTGGTGTTGATGCTCAGGTAACGGGTGTTGATCGAGTCGCCGGTGACCAGCCGGCTCTTCACCTGCGGATCGTTCAGCACCCGCCCGACCGAGGCGGGGCCGATCGGCTCCAGCGCGACCGCGTTCGCGTCCTCTCCCTGACCGGCGATCAGCCGCTGGTCGACCACCGCCGCATCCAGGCCCAGGTCGATGACGACCTTGTCGGGCAGGCCCTTGCGGACGGTGTCGGTGGCCTGGTCCCAGCTGGTGTTGCGGACCAGGGTGAGCTGCTTCTTGGGCTCGAAGCTGTCGATCTTGTACGGGCCGGAGGAGAACGGGCGGGAGTCGTAGTTGACGCCGGCGTCCTTGTCCCGCGGCACGGGGGCGAACATCGGCAGCGACACCGCCGAACCGAAATCGGCCACCGGGCGGTTGAGATGGAAGACGACGGTGCTGTCGTCCGGGGTCTCGATCGAGGCCAGCCCACCGGAATCCTTGTAGGGACCCTTGTACGACTCGCCGCCGGCCAGCCACATCCGGGCGTACGGCGGGCCCTCCGGCAGCTCGGCGGCGAAGGTCCGTTCCACTCCGTACTTGACGTCCTCGCTGGTGATCGGCCGGCCGTCCTCGAACTTCACTCCCGGCTTGAGGGTGAAGGTCCAGGTCTTCGCGCCGTCGCCGGGCCGACCGGTGTCGGTGGCCAGGTCCGGCACGATCTTCCCGCCCGCCTGGCCCGGCGCGGCGGCGAAGGTGGTCAGCGTCCGGTAGATCAGCCGGCTCACGTCCTCCGAGGACGTGACGTAGTTGCGCGCCGGGTCCAGGTGCTCCAGGTCGAGGGTGGACAGCACATGCAGCGTGCCACCCTTCACCGCAGCCGCGTTCGCCCCGGTGGCGCCGTCGCCGGATCCCGTACAACCGGCAACCGACAGCAGCCCCAGGGCCGCGGCGAGGGCCGGCCCGACTCTTCGTTGTCCCACGTCTCCTCCATGCATGATGTGACATTTCATGCGTGGGAGAAGATTGGCCGACCGACGAGCCCCCCAGAAGATCCCAGCACCCCATCACATCGCGTTATGGTCTGGTCCGGGCCGGGATCGACTCGATCTCCGTGGCCACACACCACTGAGCCGAGACGGAGACACCCTTGCGCATCACCGACGCCCGCACCGGGCGACGTACCGAGGTCCGTCCGCACCGGGTCGGGCTCCTGCACGCGAGCATCGAGGTCGGCGAGCAGGGCCCCCCGTTCACCCTCGGGGATCTGCGAGCCCTGGTGGCCGGTGACGTCCTGGCCCGCACCTGCGAGGCCCAGGGCCTGCAAGTGATCACCGAACTCGTCGTCCCGGACACTCCTGGCGAGGAGACCCGGGCCCTGCTCAAGGCCGCCGACCGGCTCGGCGTCCGGCCACCCGCCGGACTGAGCACACGGCACGATGCGGACAGCTCGAACCGAGCCGCGGCCGACCTCGCCATCGCCGGCCGCTCACCTTTCCCCGCCGGCCCGGCGTCCGCGCCGCTCCTGGTCACCGGCCCGGTGACGATGCCCCGGCAGGCCGGTCCGGATTCCGGAGACGAACCGTCGGCCTCGATCGCCGTGGATGCGCAGGACCCCCTCGCGCTGCGCCTCGCCTTCCTCGAACACCCCGTCAGCGCCCCGATCCGGTTCACCGACGACGATCTGGCGAACGCGGCGGAAAGGCTGACCCGCTGGCGCGCGCTGGTCGCCGACACCGCCCGCGAGCCGTCCGGCCCGCCGGATGCCGACATGGTCCAGGCGGCCTTCGACGGCCTCGACGAGGACCTGGATGCCCGGGTCGCGGTACGCGCCCTGCACGCGCTGGAGGCCCGGGCCACCCTGCCGGACGGCACCCGCTTCGAAACCTACCTGCGCCTGGACCAGATCCTCGCCCTCGAACTCGGCCGCGACATCGGCCGATCGCCCGGATGAACCGGCCGGGCGAGGCGCCCCTGCGCAGGACGGCACCCTGGTCGCCGGGGAGGCCGCCGCGCGTCCGACGCCCGCCCCGGGCCGGTCGGCGCCGATCGTCGGCACCGGCCCGAACACGCCGCCGCCGTACGCTCCGCCGGTCCGGCGCGGCCCCGATCGCCGCCCGGAGTCTTACCGAAGCGTGACACGACGCCAGCCTCGGCCGGTTCTCCCGGCGTCGGCCGGTAGCGTCGGCGGTCATGAGGATTCTGGTCACCGGCGGTGCCGGGTTCATCGGTTCGGCGGTCTCACGGGCCCTGGCCGCGGCGGGGCACGAGGTCCGCGTCCTGGACGCGCTGCTGCCCGCCGTCCACCCCCGCGGAGTGCCGCCCGTGCTGCCGGACGGCGTGGAGCTGCGGCACGGTGATGTGCGGGACGCGACGACGGTCGAGCAGGCGCTGGCCGGTGTGGACGCGGTCTGCCACCAGGCGGCGATGGTCGGTCTGGGGCTGGACCTCGACGACGCGCCCGCCTACGCCGGCTGCAACGACCTGGGCACGGCGGTCCTGCTCGCCGCGATGGCGCGCTCGGGAGTGCGGGAACTGGTGCTCGCCGGGTCGATGGTGGTCTACGGGGAGGGCCGGTACCGGTGCCCGGTGCACGGGGACGTCTCGCCCGGCCCGCGGCGCCCGGACCAGCTGGACGCCGGCCGGTTCGAGCCGCCGTGTCCGCGGTGCGGCGCCGAACTGAGCCCCGGGCTGGTGGCGGAGGACGCGCCGGCCGATCCGCGCAACGTGTACGCGGCCACCAAGCTGGCCCAGGAGCACCTGGCCGGCGCCTGGGCCCGCGCCTGCGGGGGCCGCGTCCTGACGCTGCGCTACCACAACGTCTACGGACCGGGAATGCCGCGCGACACCCCGTACGCCGGGGTCGCCTCGCTGTTCCGCTCGGCGCTGGCCCGCGGCGAGGCGCCGAGGGTGTTCGAGGACGGCGGCCAGCGCCGGGACTTCGTCCACGTCCAGGACGTCGCGGACGCCAACCTCGTCGCGCTCGCGGCGGTCGGCAGCCGGCCGCCGGGCAGCGCCCGGGCGTACAACGTGGGCAGCGGCGAGGTCCGGACGGTCGGCGAGATGGCCGAGGCGCTGGCCGCCGCCCACGGCGGGCCGGCGCCGGTGGTGACCGGCGAGTACCGGCTCGGCGACGTCCGGCACATCACCGCCGACTCCTCGCGGCTGCGCGAGGAACTCGGCTGGCGGGCCCAGGTGTCCTTCTCGGACGGCATGAAGGAGTTCGCGGCGGCGTCGCAACGCGCCTGACGTCAGTTCCGGGCGGCGGGAAGGACGATCTCGAAGCAGCAGCCCCCGGCGACGTTGTACACCCGGGCGCGACCGGCGTGGGCCTCGACGATGCCGCGGACGATGGCGAGCCCGAGCCCGGCGCCACCGCTCTCGCCCCGCGCCCGGGAGCTCCCCGGAACGGCCGGGCGGGGGGTGCGGGCGGTGCTGCCGCGCCACCCCGTCTCGAACACCCGGGACAGGTCCTGCTCCGGGATGCCGCCGCAGCCGTCGGTGACCGAGAGCACCACCTCGTCCGCCCGCCGGCGGGCGGAGACGGCCACCACGCCGTCCTCGGGGGTCGAACGGATCGCGTTGACCAGGAGGTTGCCGAGCACCCGGGTGATCTCACCGGTGTCCACCTCGACGGGTTCGGCGGCGACCTGCCGCCCCTCCAGCCGGACGCCGCTCCGCCGGGCCAGCGGGTGGGCCCCTGCGAGCGCGTCGTCGACGAGATCGTAGACGGAGGCCCGCGACAACGACAGCGACAGCGCTCCGGCCTGGATGCGGGAGAGCTCGAACAGGTCGTCCACCATCCCGGTGAGCCGCTCGACCTCCGTGCGCATCCGCTGCAGGTAGTCCTGTGGACGCTCGGCCACGCCGTCCTCCAGCGCCTCCGCCATGGCGCGCAGGCCCGCGAGCGGGGTGCGCAGGTCGTGCGAGATCCAGGCGATCAGCTCGCGGCGGGAGCTGTCCAGGGCCTGCGCCCGGGCCCGGGACTCGGCCAGCCGGGCGCTGGTGGCGGCGAGCTCCGCGCTGAGCTGGGCCAGCTCCAGGCCGAGCGGAGGCCGCGGCGCGGTGAACCCGGTGTCGCTGCCCACCGTCCGGGCGGCCGCGGTCAGCGCCCTGCTGCCGGCCACGACCTGGCGGCCCAGCAGCGCGGCGGTCGCCAGCGACACCACCGCGGCCATCCCCAGCACCGTGATCACCACCCCGAGGTCGTGCCGGGAGAGGAACATCGCCTGGGCGACGGCGAAGGTCCCGGAGGTGACCGCCAGCACGGTGACGGCGGCGACGCAGAACAGCGACAGCGCGAGCGAGCGCCGGCGCAGCAGCCGGACGGCCGCCCAGCCGAGCAGGCCGGCTCCGCCGGCGCCGAGCGCGGCGAACAGGGCGATGAGCGACAGATCCTTCACGCCGGTCCGTTCGTCGCGTCCGCCCCCGGGGCGAGCACATCCGTCGCAGGGGCGGGCAGGTCCGCCGTCGGGTCGTAGCGGTAGCCGACGCCCCAGACCGTGGTGATCAGCGTCGGCGCGGCGGGGTCGTCCTCGACCTTCTCGCGCAGCCGGCGGACGTGGACGGTGACGGTGGACAGATCACCGAACTCCCAGCCCCACACCCGCTCCATCAGCTCCTGCCGGGAGAACACCGTCCGCGGGTGCCGCAGGAGGAACGCCAGGAGGTCGAACTCCCGTACCGTCAAGAGCAGTTCGCGACCGCCACGGTGAACCCGGCGAGCCTGTGGGTCGAGCGTGAGGTCGCCGGAGACCACCCGTCCGCCGGCCGGACGGACGGCCGCGCCCGCACGGGAGCGGCGCAGCACCGACTGGACCCGCAGGACGAGTTCACGGGGGCTGAACGGCTTGGTGACGTAGTCGTCCGCGCCCAGTTCCAGTCCGAGGATCCGGTCCGTCTCGTCGCCCTTGGCAGTGAGCAGGACGACCGGCAGGTCGGCGCCGTCCGCGCTGGCACGCAGCCTGCGCAGGATCTCCAGGCCGTCGATGCCGGGCAGCATGAGGTCCAGGACCAGCAGGTCCGGGCGGTGGGCGCGGGCCAGGGCGAGCCCTTGCGGGCCGTCGGCGGCACGGTCGACGTGGTGGCCGGCCCGGGCGAGGTAGCCGGTGACGACCTCGGCCACGGTGGGGTCGTCGTCGACCACCAGGATGCGGCCGGGACACGGTGGTCCGGTGGTGGTGGGGCTCTCGTTCACCCCGCCGAGGATAGAGCCCACCGGCCGGTGGCCGGCGGCGCACCCGGGCCCGCGTTCGCATTCCGTAAGATCCCCGGGCCTTCGCGGGATCCCCCGAACGGGTCCCGCCGCACCGACGTAGCACTTCCGTAAGGGCGCGGTTCGGGCCCGGCGGGACCGGCCGCGGCTAGCGTGACCGGCGTGACTTCCTCCCTCCTTCCCGCACCGGTCGCCGACGTCATCCTGCCCTGCCTGGACGAATCCGCCGCCCTGCCGTGGGTGCTCGGGCGCATCCCGCCCGGCTGGCGGGCGATCGTCGTGGACAACGGCTCCCGGGACGGCTCCGCCGAGCTCGCCCGTTCCCTCGGCGCGACCGTGGTCCAGGAACCCCGGCGCGGTTTCGGCGCCGCTTGCCACGCCGGGCTGTGCGCCGCCACCGCCGACCTGGTCTGCTTCCTGGACTGCGACGGCTCGCTCGACCCCGCCCAGCTCCCCCGGGTCGCCGGCCCGGTCCTGGCCGGTACGGCCGACCTGGTGCTCGGCCGCCGCCGGCCGGCCACCACCGGGGCCTGGCCGCTGCACGCCCGTCTCGCCAACGGCGTCCTCGCCCGACGGCTGCGGGCCCGCACCGGCGCCCCGCTGCACGACCTCGGCCCGATGCGCGCCGCCCGCCGCGACCGGCTGCTGGCGCTGGGCCTCGGTGACCGGCGCTCCGGCTACCCGCTGGAGATGGTGCTCTCGGCCTCGGCCGCCGGGCTGCGGATCGCCGAGACCCCGGTCGACTACCTGCCCCGCGCGGGCCGGTCCAAGGTCACCGGCACCCTGCGCGGCACCCGTCAGGCCGTCCGCGACATGCGGGCCGTGCTGGCCGCGCCGCCGCCCACGCTGCTGGTGATCGCCAAGGCGCCCGTTCCCGGCCGGGTGAAGACCCGCCTCACCCCGCCCTGCACCCCGTCCCAGGCGGCGGCCCTCGCCGAGGCCGCGCTCGCCGACACGCTGCACACCTTGTCCACGATGCCCGCCGGCCGCCGCCTTCTGGTCCTGGACGGCGTAGCCGGCGGCTGGCTCCCGCCGGGCTGGGAGGTCGTCCCGCAGTGCGGCAGCGGCCTGGACCAGCGGCTCGCCGCCGCCTTCGCGCACGCCGCCCGGCTGGCCCCGGAGGCTCCCGCGCTACTGGTCGGCATGGACACCCCGCAACTCGACGCGGCCGCGCTGGCCGAGCCGCTGTCCGCCGCCCGACGGCCGGGCGTGGACGCCTGGTACGGACCGGCGGCCGACGGCGGCTTCTGGGCGCTGGGCCTGGCCCGGCCGACCGCGCGGCTGGCCGCCCGCGTCCTGCACGGCGTGCCGATGTCCACCCCGGGAACGGGGGGCGCGCTCCTGCGCCGCCTGGCGGAGGCCCGTCTGACCGTCCGCCACCTGCCCCTGCTGACGGACGTGGACACCGTCGACGACGCGCGGCAAGTGGCCGCCGAGGCTCCGGCAAGCCGCTTCGCCGCCCGGCTGCGAACCGTCGACACCGCGCCGGAGGTGGCGAGTTGACGGTCGCCGCACCCTGGGTGGACGACCCCTTCGCCGACGCCGTCCGCACCGGCCGGGGCCCGCTGTGGCTGCGCCGCGAGGACGGCCGACGGATTCACCTGGACATCGAGCGCTGGTGTGCCCCGGCAGCCGGCGCCGACCACAGCCTGCTGCTGCGCTGCGCCCACCTGGCCGCGCCCGTCCTCGACCTCGGTTGCGGCCCCGGCCGGCTGGTGGCCGCGCTGCTCGCCCTCGGGGTGCCCGTCCTCGGGGTGGACGTGACCAGGGCGGCGGTCGCCCGCACGGTGGGCCTCGGCGGCCCGGCGCTCTGCCGCTCCGTCTTCGACCGCCTGCCCGCCGAGGGCCGCTGGGGCGCCGCGCTACTCGCGGACGGCAACCTGGGCATCGGCGGCGACCCGGACGCGCTGCTCCGCCGGAGCGCCCAACTCATCGCCCGGGAGGGGCTGTTGCTGGTGGAGGTCGATCCGGAGGAGGTTGACGAGCGCACCGTCGTCCAGGTGGAGGGGCCGGACGGCCGACTCGGCCCGGCCTTCCCCTGGGCCCGCCTCGGCACGGCCGCGACCCTGCGGCGGGCCCGGGCCGCGGGTCTCCTGGAGGCGGAGCGCTGGACCTCGTACGGCCGCCGCTTCCTCGCGCTGCGCAAGGGGTGAGCCGGGCATCGCCTATTCGACGTCCGGGGCCTGCCAGTGCGGGTGCTCGCGTTCGGCCCAGCTCCGCTCGACCAGCCCGGTCCGCATGCCCCGCCGTGACTCCCGGTCCCGCCAGGCCATCCGGACGTGCCCGGCGACCACGACGGCGATGGCGGCGGCCAGCCAGTCGTGCACGAAGGTCGCGCCGGTGCGCCAGGACGGCGGGGCGAGGTGGGTGAGCCACATCAGCAGGCCGGTGCCGAGGATCACCAGCATCGAGCCGAGCGTCCACTGCGCGTACAGCTTCTGCCCGGCGTTGAACTTGCCGGCCGGCCGGTGCGCGGCCCGGGTGCGGACGGCCCGCAGCCACTGCCAGTCCGCCGGGGTGAACCGGCTGAGCCGGGCGGCGTCCGCCCGCACCGCCCGGGAGACGAGGCCGAGCAGCAGCGGCACCGGCAGGGCCAGGCCGCACCAGACGTGCAGGGTGACCACCAGCGGGCGGTTGCCGACCAGTTCGGCGAGCGGCGCGAGGTAGAGGCAGCCGGCCGTGGCCAGGCAGACGCCCATCAGCGCGGCGGTGGTGCGGTGCACCCAGCGCTCGGCGCGGGTGAAGCGCAGGACCAGTTCAGCTCGTCGCCGCATCGTCCCGCCCGTTCGACCGGCCGACCCAGGCGTCGACGTCATAACCGTTGCCCTCCCAGTACCCGGGCTGCACCGCGTCGGTGACGGTGATGCCCGAGAGCCACTTCGCGGATTTGTAGAAGTACATCGGCGCGACGTACAGCCGCACCGGCCCACCGTGGTCGTGGGTGATCGGCTTGTCCTGGAGGCGCAGCGCGACCAGCACGTCGTCCCGCCGGGCCTGGTCCAGGGTGAGGCTCTCGGTGTACGCGCCGTCGAAGCAGCTGAAGCGCACGGCCTTCGCGCCCGGCCGTACCCCGGCGGCGTCGAGCAGGTGGGCCAGTGGCACCCCCTCGAACGGGGTGTCCGGCACCCGCCAGCCGGTGACGCACTGGACGTCCTTGACCAGCCGCCGCTGCGGCATGGCCTGGAGGTCGGCCAGCCGGTGGGTGGCGGGGCGCTCCACCAGGCCGTCCACGGTGAGGGTGTAGCTCGCCGCGTCCCGCTCGGGTACGGAGGTCACCACCGAGTAGTACCGGAAGCCGTTGTTGCCGGGCAGCAGCCCGGACAGGCCGCTCGGGTCCCGCTCCGCCAACGCCGACTCGGCGCGCTGCAGGAACGGTCCGGCCGCGACGCCCGCCGCGCCCAGCCCGAGCAGCCCCAGCACGACTCGCCGGCCCACCGGACTGCCCTTGGGGTCTTCCATTTTTCTGGTCACGCCCCGATTCGAGCAGGTCGGGCCGGGCCGCGGCCAGTGCCCGGGGCATCCCGTCAGGGTTTCGTCATCTCCGGTGCCGCGCCGCGTGCCGACCGGACCGGTGCGACGCTCACGAGCGCGCGCACCGCCGGCACCAGGAGCACACAGGCCAGGGCGGCCCCGTACGCGGCACGCTGGGTGTCCTCCCCGCCCACCAGGTAGAGCATCTGCCCGGCCGCGGGCACCGCCAGCCACTCCCACCGGCCGTCCAGCGCGACCAGGGCCACCACCAGCAGCCCGTACCAGGGGTAGCTCGGTGCGACGAGCAGCAGGGCCGTCCCGGTCACCAGCAGCGCGCCCCGCCAGGGCCGGCCCGGGTCACCACGCCGCAGCACCCACAGCACGACCGCCGCCAGCACCAGGGCGGCCGCCCACGGAGCCCACCGGTCGGACAGCACCGTCCGCAGCAGGCCGAACCGTTCGAGGTGCCCCTGTTCGTACCCCTCCTCCCGCAGGTAGCCCGGCAGGTACCCCAGGACGCCCACGCCGGAGACCGCCACATACGGGAGGTAGGCCGCCACGAAGGCGCCCAGGGCCGCCGCGAGGAGGGCCAGGGCCCGGACGGGCCCCAGGTCGCGCTTCGCCGGCCGCCGGGCCAGCAGCCCGGACACCGCGCCGGGCATGGCGAGCGCCGGCAGCAGCTTGGTCGCGACCGCGGCTCCGAGCAGGGCCCCGCCGGCGCCGGCCCGGCCACGGACCGCGCAGCCCAGCCCGGCCACCATGAGGAGCGCGCCGAGGGTGTCGACGTGCGCGTCGTTGACCGCCCAGACCGTCACGCCCGGGCACCAGCCCCACAGTGCCGCCCTCCGACGCCGCCGCCCTCCCACGGCGAGCAGCACGCCAGTGGTGGCGACGGCCAGCAGGGCACCGCCGACCTGCACACCGCGCACCCCGCCGCCGAAGGGGTGAACGACCAGGAACCACGCCTCCGCGACCGGCGGGTAGATCGTGCGCACGGCGGGCCGGTTGATCCGGATGCAGTCCCCGGCCACCGTCAGCCGCTCGTCCCAGGCCGAGCAGCCGTCCCCGACCGGGAACAGGCCGGGATCGCGCAGCCGGAGCAGCGCCGGGTCGTCCGGGGCGTGCGCGTACGGGGAGACGCCGGCGGCCTGCACCCGCCCGTCCCACACGTAGCGGTAGGCGTCGTCGCTGGTGCGCGGGGGCGCCAGCAGCCCGGCCGCGGCGACCAGGATGCTTCCGACCAGTACGACCGGCACCACCTGGCGCTCGCCCACCCGGCGCAGCAGGAGCAGCGCGAGCGCGAAGAGGGCGGCGTCGAGGGCGTACCAGTCGGGGAGCGACGACCGGTCGGCGAGCGTCCCGCCGCCGGTCACGGTCAGGGCGAGGGCCGCCACCAGTGCGGTGAGGGCGACGGCGCAGGGCAGGGTCCGGGTGAGCACGGGGCCGGTCAGGCGCCCGGGACGCCGGGCAGTCCGGTGGCGAGGCCGTCCAGCGCGTGCGGGCAGGGGCATTCCCGGTCTACGGGCAGGGCCTCCAGCGCCTTGAACAGCACCGTGCGCAGCCGGTCGACGTTGCCCGCGAAGGCCTCCAGCACCTCCGCGTGGGTCACCCCGTCCCCGCTCTCCACCCCGGCGTCGTGGTCCGTCACCAGCGCCAACGAGGCGTAGCAGAGCCCGAGTTCACGCGCCAGCACGGCCTCCGGGTGCCCGGTCATGCCGACCACCGACCAGCCGTTGGCCGCAAACCAGCGGGACTCGGCCCGGGTGGAGAAGCGCGGGCCCTCGATCACCACCAGCGTCCCGCCGTCCACCGGCTCCCACGCCGCCCCGAGCGCCGCCTCCACGACGGCCCGGCGACCGGCCGGGCAGTACGGGTCGGCCATCGACACGTGCACCACCTCGGGCACCGAGCCGTCCGGCAGCGGCTGCCCGTCGTAGTAGGTCTGCACCCGGCCCGAGGTGCGGTCCACGAACTGGTCGGGCACCAGCAGCGTGCCGGGCCCGTACTCCTCCCGCAGCCCGCCCACCGCGCACGGGCCCAGCACCTGCCGCACGCCGAGGGAGTGCAGTGCCCACAGGTTGGCCCGGTAGTTGATCCGGTGCGGCGGCAGCCCGTGCCCGCGCCCGTGCCGGGGCAGGAAGGCGACCCGGCGGCCGGCCACCTCCCCGAGGAACAGCGCGTCGCTGGGCGGCCCGTACGGAGTGTCGACCCGCACCTCGGTCACCTCGTCCAGCAGCGCGTACAGCCCCGAGCCGCCGATCACGCCCAGCTCGGCCCGGGGCTCTTCCTGACGTACCGTCACCTGTACCGCCTCTCATCGGGAGTTCGATCCCGACCACTGTAGGAGCCGAGGGGGACGGACTCCGCGAGGCACGGTCTTACGATTCGCGAACGCCCTGCTGCCGGAACGGGCACGGTTCCGACGTCACGGTTTCAACGAGCACGGCCTCGACGGGCTCGGCGGAGCTTGAACGCGAGGGCGACGGCGGACGCGCCGAACAGGACCCCGGTGATGGCGAGCCAGCGGCCGAGGTAGACCCCTTCCGACAACCCGGTGGCCCCCTCGTAGGGCTCGGACAGGCCGAGGATCAGGGGGAACCAGACGAGCAACAACAGACCGGACAGGAACGCCGGTACGCGCAGGTGGTTGATCCAGGCCACGGTCGGTGTCGGCACGGGGCGGTGGCGCAGCACGGACCGGACCGAGAGGTCGGCGAGCGAGTAGAGCGGAAGCAGGACCAGGTCGTGTGCGACGGCCGCACCGACGAACCAGAGCACCACCGCGAGGGGCCGTACGGCCACCAGGCGCTGGACCGCGAAGCCGGCAAGGGCGAACGAGGCGAGGAGCGCCAGCAGGTGCAGGGGCCCGGCGCCGTACCAGCGGGCGAAGGGCGCACGACGGTCCATCATCACGTCCTGAAGGTGAGTCGGTGGACCCACTTGGTGTTGTTCACGCCCGGGTTGGCCGGGACGATGATCCGGGCGGGGTAGCCGTGGTCGAGCGAGAGGTCGGCTCCGTTGACGCGCAGGGCGAGCAGCGAGCTGGGGTCGCTGATCTGGTTGCCGCGCAGCACCACGGAGGCGTAGGGGCCGGGCGGTTGGACCGACTCCACGAGCACGCTCGCCGCGTCGGGCAGACCGGCCATGGCGGCAAGGTCGGCGAGCCGCAGTCCGCTCCAGTGCTGGTTCTCGGTGGACCAGCCCTCCACACAGGCGATCGGCAGCCAGGCCGCCCGCTGCGGCATGGCGAGCAGTTGCTCCCGGGTGAACACCCGTACGGGCCCGGCGCCGTGCACCTCCAGCCGCCAGTCCGGCCCCACCATCGCCGGCGAGACGCCGACGGCGGCCGCCGTCTTGTTGATCTGGAAGCCGTTCGGTCCGGCCTCCGGGGCGCGGTTGTGCGGTGCCAGCAGTGCGGTGCCCCGAAGCCGGCCGCCGATGCTCTGCCCCACCGTCACCACCAGCAGCGCCAGGGATCCCGCTCCCACCAACGCGAGCGCACCGCGCCGGGCGATCGTCGGCGAGGTGGGCGCGACCGTCACCAGGCCGTCCGCGTCGGGTGGTTCGGGCCGAGTGTCGGCGACGCCGGTGCGCAGCTCCGCGAGCAGCGGGCGCGACCTCAGGGCGCGGACCATCCGCCCCAGCCGGAGGGACACGTGGACGGCGAACGCGGCGATGAACACCCAGGCCCCGTAGAAGTGCAGGGTGTAGAAGGAACCCGGGAAGACGTAGTGGAGCTGGATGTTGAGGATCCCGGTGGCGAACTCGAAGACGGCCCCGCCGACCAGCATCAGCAGCGACAGCCGCTCCAACGCGTGGGCGGCGCTCCGCGCGGGCGGCCATTCGAAGAGTTTCGGGATGACCGACCACAGTTTCGCCAGCACGACCGGCACCAGGACGACGCCGAGCGTGACGTGAACGCCCTGGGTGAGCCGGTAGAGCCAGGCCGGGCGGGTGGGCCAGTCGAAGAGGTAGAAGCCCAGCACGCCCTTGTCCGGCGTCTGGTCGTTGAGCGGACCGAGGCCTGGGTTGTAGGCGGCGTACGACAGGGCCCCGGTCACGAACAGGACCGGGATCCCGACGAGCAGGACCAGTCCGAACACCGAGGTCAGCCACGGTCCGCGGATCGGGCTGCGCCAGAACCCGGGCCGGAACGGTCCGGGCGGCGCGGGCACCCGCGCGAGCCGGTGCCCGACCGCGGACAGTCGGACGCCGACCGCGCCACGGATCCGTCCGAGGGTTTCGCCCAGGCGCCGCAGCGCCGGGTCGGCCCACCGCGACCAAGGCCGGTTCCGAGCCGTCACCACCGACCTCCTCCAGCCGCTCAGGAAACCACGGAGCGCGGCTCACCGGTCCGCTGTCGAACGGGAGAACCGGGTCGGCCGCAGCCCGCCGGACAGCCAACCACCCCCGGCGGAGCAGCCCCGGCGTAGCCTCACCGGAGCGGCCGCAGGATCACCCGCACGGGTGCACCTCAGCCCGGGGTATCAGCGTGCGGTGGCTTCTGAGCGTGCCGGCCGACCGCCTGGGCCCGGCGCTCGGCCTCGCACCGCGCCCGCCCCGGGCGCAGGCTGGGAGGAGCAGCCTTGCCTGCGGCTGACGGCGGGAGTCGGCGATGGACACGACGCGACTGGTGCCCGGTGAGACCGGGGCGTGGGTGGTGGCGCAGCCTGGTCCGGTGGGCGGCGCGGGCCCGGGGCCGCTGGAGTGGGAGCGGCGACCGGTCCCCGAGCCCGGGCCCGGGGAGATCCTGGTGGAGGTGGAGGCCTGCGGAGTGTGCCGCACCGACCTGCACCTGGCGGAGGGGGACCTCTCCCCCAGGGTGCCCAGGTGCACGCCCGGGCACGAGGCGGTCGGACGGGTACGGGCGGTGGGCTCCGGGGTCGAGGGGTTCGCGGCCGGGGACCGGGCCGGGGTGGCCTGGCTGGCCCGGACCTGCGGCAGCTGTGCGTACTGCCGCACCGGGCGGGAGAACCTCTGCCCGGACTCGCGCTACACCGGCTGGGACCGGCACGGCGGCTACGCCGGCCACCTGACCGCCGACGCCCGCTTCGCCTACCGGTTGCCCGAGGGCCCGCCCGCCGAGGAACTCGCCCCGCTGCTGTGCGCCGGGATCATCGGCTACCGTGCCCTGGAACGGGCCGACCTGCCGCCCGGCGGCCTGCTGGGCATCTACGGCTTCGGCGCGTCCGCCCACCTCACCGCCCAGATCGCCCTCGCCCGGGGCGCCCGGGTGGCGGTGTTCACCCGGGGTGCGGCGGCCCGGCGACTGGCGCTGGAACTCGGCGCCCGGTTCGCCGGCGACTCGTACGACCCCGCACCGGAACCGCTCGACGCCGCCATCCTCTTCGCCCCGGCCGGCGAACTGGTTCCGGTCGCCCTGGCCGCGCTCGACCGCGGCGGCACCCTCGCGATCGCCGGCATCCACCTCAGCGACATCCCCGCACTCGACTACCAGCGCCACCTCTTCCAGGAACGCACGCTGCGCAGCGTCACCGCCAACACCCGGGCCGACGGCCGCGCCTTCCTGGCGGAGGCTGACCGGACCCGCCCGATGGTGCGTGTCAACCGCTACCCGCTGCGGCAGGCGGACACCGCGCTCGCGGACCTCGCCGCGGACCGGGTGACCGGGGTCGCGGTGCTGCTGCCGCAGTAGTCGACCCGCGGAACGGGCCGGTGGGGCCGAGCAGGGACGTGCCGCCGCGCGATTGCCGGAGGATCATGAAGGTCAGCGGACTGACCCGCACGGCGTCCCTCCCGGACCCGCCGAGCCGGTCAGGCCCACAGTCAGGCCATACGTCCTGGAGGTCCCCGTGAACACCACTCCCGCGTCAGGTCCCGCCGGTCCGATCGTGGTCGGTACGGACGACTCGGAGCCCGCCCGGCGAGCTGTGCTCTTCGCTCTTCGCGAGGCGCAGCTGCGCGGGGTCGGCGTGCGGGCCGTCTGCGCCTACGGCGGCGGACGCACCGAGCCGTCGGCCCGGGCCATGACGGGCTGGCGCGACGCGGTCGGCGAGCCGTCGCCGCACCTGCACGATGCCGTCGCCCGCGAGGTGACGGACTCGATCGAGGAGCTGCGACGGCAGGTCGGCGAGCCGTACGTGGAGGTCGAGGTGCGCTGCGAGCGCGGCCGGCCCGCCAAGGTCCTGCTGGAGGCGAGCGAGGACGCCACCATGCTGGTGGTGGGTACCCGAGGAGCCGGCCTCTGGGGCCGACTCGCGCTCGGCTCGACCAGCACCGAAGTCGTCCACCACGCCCACCTCCCCGTCGTCGTCGTACCGTCCGGACCAGGGCACGCGACCAGGTGATCCGGCGCCCAGCTGGCGGGACGGTCAGGCTGCCGGGGCCGTCCCGGCAGCGGTGAGCACTCCTCGCGGTCGGCGCCCGCCGTGGTCCTCGGGCCCCTTCGGGGCGGGCGTCCGGAGGGGCCCGGCCGCGGGCTAGGCGGTGCGGGTGCGCCAGGCGGCCGCGACGGCGAGGGCGGCGTCGTTGGCGAGGGGTTCGCCGATGCTGAGCCGGACGCCTTCGCCGGGGAAGACCTTGACGGTGATCCCGGCGTCGGCGCAGGCCGCGGCGAAGGCCGACGTGTGCTCACCGAGCCGGAGCCAGACGAAGTTGGCGTGGGACTCCACCAGGGGCCAGCCCTGCGCCCGCAGCAGGGTCTGGACCCGGGTGCGTTCGGCGACCAGGGCGCGGACCCGGTCGTGCAGTTCGGGGCCGGCCGCGAGGGATTCCACCGCCGCGTCCTGGGCGATCCGGCTGACGCCGAACGGTAGGGCGACGGCGCGGGCCGCGGCGGCGACGGTGTCGTGGGCCACGGCGTAGCCGACCCGGAGGCCGGCCAGGCCGTAGGCCTTGGAGAAGGTGCGCAGGACTACCAGGTTGGGGCGGGTGCGGTAGAGGTCGATGCCGTCCGGGGTGTCGTCGGGGGCGAACTCGCGGTAGGCCTCGTCCAGGACGACCAGGGTGGTCGCGGGTACGGCGTCCAGGAACTTCACCAGTTCGGCGGGCGGGACGGCGGTGCCGGTCGGGTTGTTGGGGTTGCAGACCAGGACGATCTTGGTGCGGGGGGTGAGGGCGGCGGCCATCGCGGTGAGGTCGTGGACCTCGCCGTCGGCCAGCGGGACGGCGACGGGGGTCGCTCCGGCGAGGTCGGCCGCCTCCGGATAGGCCTCGAACGAGCGCCAGGCGAACAGGACTTCGTCGCCCGGGCCGGCGGCCGCGCGGACCAGCTGGAACAGCACGCCGACCGAGCCGGGGCCGACCACCACGTGGGCCGGCGGGACGTGCAGGTGGTCGGCGAGGGCGGCCACCAGGCGGGTGGCGGCCGGGTCGGGGTAGCGGTTGAGGGTGTGCAGGGCGGCGGTGGCCCGTTCCAGCACGCCGGGCAGCGGCGGGTAGGGGTTCTCGTTGCCCGCCAGCAGGTGGTGGGCGGTCATCGGCGGGGCGCCGGTGGGTGTGTCGGTCATGTCGGTGGGCTCCCGTGGGCGGCTCAGCCGCTGGTGAGGCCGGTCGCCAGGGTGGCGGCGGCGAGGACGAGGAAGACTCCGGCCACGATGTACCGCTCGGCTCGGAGGAAGCCGCGGCTCTTCCGGGCGCGCTGGCGCATGAGTGAACTCAGCAGCGCCCAGCCGGCGTTGGTGGCCATGCCGACCACCACGAAGACCAGTCCGAAGACCAGGGTCTGGGACCAGACCGCTCCCCTGCCGCTGTGGATGAAGGAGGGCAGGAAGGCGAGGAAGAACAGGGTGCTCTTCGGGTTGAGGGCGTTGACGACGAGGCCGTCGGTGAAGATCCGGGGCGAGCGGGCGGGCGCCTCGTCGGTCTGTTCGGCGGACGGGTCCGGGTCCGGCGTGCGCAGCCGTTTGACGCCGAGCCAGACGAGGTAGGCGGCGCCCGCGTACTTGACCACGTTGAAGGCGGTCTCGGAGGAGGCGACCAGGGCGGACAGGCCGACCACGGCCGCGAGTACCTGGACGAGATCGCCGCAGGCCAGGCCGAGGGTGGACAGCAGTCCGGCGCGGCGCCCCTGGTCGAGGGTCCGGCCGGTCACGTAGAGCACGGACGGGCCGGGGATGAGCAGCAGCACCAGTGAGGCCGTGAAGAACCACCACAGGCTGGACAGTTCGGGCATGCGATCCGGCTCCTTTCGTCCGCGTCCTTGTCAGGCGGAGCAGCGGGTGGGCGACGTTCCTGCGGGACCGGTCCTGCGTCAGGTCAGCGTCCAGCGGAGCGGTGGCGCGCAGGACTCGGAGGCCGCGACGGTCGCACAATATCCCTTGTCCAGCGGGAGGTTGCTCAGTTTCCACAGATCCACGGTGATCGGCAGCGGGCCCGGGGCGCCGGTGCCGAGCCGGCGCGGGACGGGCACGTCGGCGGCCTTGGCGTACGCCTCCCGCCAGGTCCACCGGGCGAAGAAGGCGTGCCGTCCGGCGGCCGGGGGCAGGCCGGCGATCAGCCGGGCCTCGGCGGGGCCGAGGAAGCGGGCGGCCATCGCGCGGTGGTCGAGGTCGGCGCGGACCTCCTCCAGGTCGACGCCGACGGTGCCCGTGCGGGTGACGGCGATCAGGGCCAGCTCGCCCGAGTGGCTGAGGTTGAAGTCGAGCACCGTGGGGTGCGGTGCCGGCGTCAGGCGGGGGCGTCCGCGGGCGGTGCGGTGCAGCCGGAGGTCGGCGGGGGCCCGGCCGGTGTAGCGCGCGAGGACGGTGCGCAGCGCGCCGTGCGCGGCGACGAAGCGGGCGCGCTGGACCGGCAGTTGGCAGCGGCCGGCCCGCCTGCGCTCCTCGGGGTCGAGGAGGTCGGCGTACCGGCGCGCGGCCTGCTCGGGCGGGTCGAGGCGGGCCCGCCAGACGTGCACCTCGCGGTCGGCGAGGGTCGGTGCGGCGGGGCCGTCCGGCCACTGGTCGGCTGGGTTCAAAGGGCGACGGCTCCGGCGATCCGGTCGGTCGGCCGGCGGAGCAGCCGGGACAGTTCGCGCAGGACCTCCTGCTGGGCGCTGTGCAGGAAGAAGTGCCCGCCGTCGAACATCCGCATCGTGAAGGGGCCGGTGCTCTGCCGGGCCCAGGCGGCGAGGCCCTCGGGGTCGACGTGCGGGTCGGCGCGGCCGCCGAAGGCGGTGATCGGGACGGGCAGGGGTTCCTGCGGGCGGTGGGTGTAGCAGTCGTTGAGCTGGAAGTCGGCCCGCAGCCCGGGCAGCACCAGCCGCATCACCCGGGCGTCCGCCAGCAGGGACTCCGGGGTGCCGCCCAGCTCCCGGATCCGCTCCAGGAACTGGTCCTGCGGCAGGTGGTGGATCAACGGCCGGTTGTGGGCGAGCTGCGGGGCCCGGCGTCCGGAGACCACCAGGTGGTCGGGGGCGGGGGCGCCGAGGGCGCGGAGCCGGCGGGCGAAGGAGAACGCGATCAGCGCGCCCATGCTGTGTCCGAACAGGGCGTAGGGGGGCCGGCAGTGGTCGGCCAGGGCCTCGGTGAGATCGGGCAGCAGGTCCTCGACGTCGGTGTAGGCCGGCTGGAAGATCCGCGACTCGCGGCCCGGCAGCCGTACCGCGCACACCTCTACGTCGTCGGGCAGGGCGCGCGGCCAGTCGGCGAAGGCCGAGCTGCCGCCGCCGGCGTAGGCGAAGCAGATCAGCCGGAGCCGGGCGCCGGGGTTGGGCTCGGTCCTGACCACCCACGGGCTGCCGGCCGCCGTCACCACTTCCGGTCCTCTCCGGTCGGGGTGTGGACGGTCAGGTACTGCGGGTCGCCGGGGACGTCGGTGAGGTCAGCCTCGAACAGCGTCAGGCCGTCGGCGCCGGTGAGTTGGCGGAAGCCGGTGAACTTGTAGGTGATCAGCATCATCCGGTTGCGCCCGTTGGGCAGGTACTCGGCGAGCAGGCGGGCGCCGGCGTCCCGGGCGCGGCGGCGCAGGTGGTTGATGATCACGCCGCCGACGCCGCGGGACATCACCCGGCAGGACATCAGCAGCAGCTTGACGGTCCAGGCGTCCGGGTCCTTGGCGAGCAGCACCAGGCCGATGGTCCCGTACGGGCCGTGCCGGTCCTCCAGCCGGGCGACCAGCAGTTCGTGGCTGTCGGAGCGGCGGAAGGCGTCGAGCTCGTCGTAGGAGTAGGTGTACCCGGTGGTGTTGAGCTGGTGGGTGCGGACGGTCAGTTCCTCGGCCCGGCGCAGGTCCTCCTCCTGGGCGGGGAGGATGGTGAGGGTCATGCCGAGGGTGGCGAGGAAGGCCTCCTGCGGGCCGGTGAACTCCTTCTCGACCCGGGTGCGCTCCTGGTCGGCGAGGTACATCTCGCGGCGCCGGGCGGAGTCGTCGGTGATGAACCGGGGCGAGAACTCCGGCCGGTCGGCGAGGCCGGCGGCCTCCGCCGCGTCGACGACCAGCAGTTCGGGGATCTCGAAGGAGACCTCGCCGCGTTCGAACACGTCGTCGTCGACGAAGGCGAAGGCGTCCAGGCCGAGGTTGAGCGAGGTGGCGATCGTGCGGATCGACGAGGACTTCGCGTTCCAGTTGATCTGCGGGTAGAGGAAGTAGTCGAGCAGCCCGTGCCGGCGCAGCGCCGCGGTGGCGGCGTCGTGGTCGTTGCGGCTGGCGATCGAGTGCAGGATGCCGCGGCGGTCGAGTTCGACGATGACCTCGCGCAGACCGGGGCGCAGCGGCGCCTCGCCGTCCTCCAGCAGGATGCCGTCCCACACGGTGTGGTCGAGGTCCCAGACGACGCATTTGACGGTCTTGGCGGGCTTGTCCGCGGTGGTGCCGTCCTGCTGGCCGGCGGTGCCCTGGGCGGTCATGCCGTCACCCTTTCGGTGGGGATGGTGCGGGGGCGGGAGTGGTAGGCGGATTCGGCGATGGTGGCCTGCTGGAGTTCGGTGCTGCCCTCGATGATCTCCATGACCTTGGCGTCCCGCAGGTAGCGCTGCACGGGGTAGGCGTCGCCGCAGCCCTGCGCGCCGTGCACCTGGACGGCGTCCGAGGCGGAGCGGAACGCGGTGCGGGAGGCGTGGTACTTGGCGAGCCAGGTGGCGTGCAGGCTCTCGGTGGAGCGGTCCTGCCGCAGCCAGCCGGCCTGCTGGCAGAGCAGCCGGGCGGCGGCGGTGCCGGTGGCCATGTCGGCGATCATCCGCTGGACCAGCTGGTGGTCGCGGAGCCGGACGCCGAAGGTCTCCCGCCGGTCGGCGTAGTCGAGGGAGGCGTCCAGGCAGGCCTGGGCGAGGCCGACGCAGCCCCAGGCGACGCTGTAGCGGCCGAGTTCGAGGGCGCTCGCGGCGACGGCGGCCAGTCCGAAGCCGGGCCGGCCGAGCAGCGCCTCGGGGGCCACCAGGCAGTCCACGAGGCTGAGTTCGGCGAGCATCGAGGCCTTGGTGCCGAGGATGCCGGTGACCGGCCGGACGGTCAGCCCGGGGGCGTCCCGGGGCACCAGGAAGGCGGCCTCCCGGCCGTCCAGGCGGGCGAACAGCAGGTACACGTCGGCGCGTTGGCCGAAGGTGATCCAGCGCTTCTCGCCGGTGAGCCGGAAGCCGTCGTCGGTCCGCCGGGCGGCGGTGCGCAGGGCCTTGACGTCGCTGCCGGCGCCGGGCTCGGTGAGCGCGAAGGCGCCGATCGCCTCGCCGGTGGCGAACTTCGGCAGCCAGTGCTCGCGCTGCTGCTCGCCGCCCCACCGGGCGACCGCGTACGAGGCCATGCCGTGCACGGTGACCAGGCTGCGCACGGACGAGCAGCCGCGGCCGAGTTCCTCGTTGAGCAGGCCGAAGGTGATCGGGTCGAGTTCGGTGCCGCCGTACCCGGCGGGGACGGCGGCGCCCAGCAGGCCGCGGGCGGCGAACTCCTTGAGGAACTCCTCGGGGAGCCGTTCGGCGCGGTCCCAGGCGTCCGCGTGCGGGGCGACGGCCTCCTGGCTGAAGGCCTCGTACTCCTCCCGCGCCGCGGCCTGGCGCGGGGTCAGTTGCACTCTGATGGCCATCGGTCCCTCTCTTGCCTCGTCTCTGCGGTCGGGAAGGTCACGGGAGGGTCAGGAGTGCTGCGCGGCGGCGCCCACGGCGGCGCGCTTGCGGGTGACGAGCGCGTCGAGGGCGCGCACGGTGTTGAAGTTGGCCATCTCCAGGTCGTCGTCGTCGACGGTGATGTCGAACTCGCCCTCGACGAACAGCACCAGCTGCATGATGAAGAGCGAGTTGACGAATCCGGTGGCGAAGATGTCCTCGTCGTCGGTGAGCCGGTGCTCGCCGAAGAACTGGGCGAGGAAGGCGAGGATCTGCGGCTTGTGGTCGGCCGTCGTCATGGCGGGCGGTTCCTTCTTCTCGTTCGGGTGCCGGGTGCGGCTGGGGCGGGGGCGGGGGCTGGGACGTACGGTCAGGCCAGGGTGGTGGCGTAGCTGTAGAAGCCCTGGCCGCTCTTGCGGCCGAGCAGTCCGGCGTCGACCATCCGGACCAGCAGCGGGCACGGCCGGTACTTGCTGTCGCTGAACGCTTTGTAGAGGCCTTCGACGGACTGCAGGATGGTGTCCAGGCCGATCAGGTCGGCGGTCTCCAGCGGGCCCATGGTGTGGCCGAAGCAGGTCTTGAAGATCCGGTCGACCTCCTCGGCGCCGGCCACGCCCTCGTGGACCAGGTAGACGGCCTCGTTCACGGTGAGCATCAGGACCCGGTTGGTGACGAACCCCGGCGAGTCCTCCACCAGGATTCCCTCCTTGCCGAGTTGGGCCAGCAGGGCGCGGGCGGTGTCCACGGTCGCGGCGGAGGTGTGGTGGCCGCGGATCATCTCCACGGTCGGCTTGAGCGGGACGGGGTTCATGAAGTGCATGCCGAGCACCCGGTCGGGGCGGGAGGTGGCCGCGCCGATCCGGGTGATCGGGATGACCGAGGTGTTGGCGGCGAACACGGTGCGCTCCGGGCAGACCGCGTCCAGGCGCTCGTACACGCCCTTCTTCAGGTCCCAGTCCTCGGTGATGTTCTCGATCACGAAGTCGGCCTCGTCGAAGCCCTCGTAGTCGGTGGTGCAGGTGATCCGCCCGAGGACGGTCTGCCGGTCCTCCTTCGGGCCCTTGGCGCCCAGCACCCGCCCGAAGCGCAGGCCCTGGCCGATGGTGTGCTCGGCGGCGGCCAGGATCTCCTTCGTCCGGTCGACGAGCAGGACCTGATGGCCGGTCTGGGCGAGTGCCTGGGCCAGGCCGGTGCCCATGACGCCGGCGCCGACCACACCGACCGTGTGGATGTCAGACATCTGCTGTGCTCCGCTTCTGTGTGCCGTCGGCCGGGGTCGTCTCCCCCGGGGTTGCGGTCGTCGGTTCGGTGTCGAGGCGTCGTCGGAGCGCGGCGGCCTGGTCCGCCACGGTCAGCGTCTCGAAGAGGGCGTTCAGCGGCAGGTCGACGCCGAACCGGCGCCGGATCCGGGCCGCGAGCTGGAGGCCGAGCAGCGAGTGGCCGCCGAGTTCGAAGAACTCGTCGTGCACGCCGACCCGTTCCAGGCCGAGCAGTTCGGCCCACAGCCGGGCCAGCGCGGTCTCGGTGTCGTCCCGGGGCTCGGTGTACGCGGTGAGGATGCCGGGGCGCGGGTGGACGGCGGTGTCGTCCGCCGGGCCGTCCGCCGGGGCGCCCACCCGGTGGGCGCGGATGTCGGCGAACACGGCGTCGAGGTCCTTGGCGACCACGGCGACCTGCGGGCCGAGTCCGGCGGCGAGCAGCCTCAGCAGCGCTTCGACGCCTTCGGCGGGCCGGATGCCCTGGTCCAGGTGGTCGCGAAGCGGTCCGGCCTCGCCCGGCCGTCCGGGGGTGGCGGCGGGCGGGTAGCGGTACGCGGCGATCTCGCGGGACGTGCCGTCGCGCAGCGCTTCGAGCCGGGTCTCCAGGTCGGAGACGCGCTTGAGGACGAAGTCCTCGACCCGGACGGTCTCCAGGCCGGTCTCGTCCAGCAGCGTGAAGTCCGCGGTGAAGGTCTCCTTGCCGCGGCGGTCCGCCTCGTGGAAGCGGTGGTGGCTGTAGATCCGGCGCGGCAGCGGGGCGAGCAGGGTGAGCCGGCCGTAGCTGAGCGGGATCCGGAACTCCTCGGCGAGGTTCATGCCGTGGAAGCCGGCGCCGAGGTCGAGCAGGGACGGGTGGAGGGCGATCCGCTCCAGGTCGCCGCTGAACTCGGCGGGCAGTTCGAGTTCGGCCAGCGCCTCCTTCTCGCCGAGGTGCACCCGGCGCAGGCAGCGGGAGCGCGGGCCGAAGCCCATCGGGCCGGTGTGGGTGACGGCGCCGAGGTCGCGCATGCCGGCGCGGGCGATCAGCTCGGCGATGTCGTGGCGGCGGCGCGGGGCGGCGTCCTCCTCGACAGGGCCGACGGAGCCGGTCACGTGGACCTGCCAGCCGTCCTCGTCGGCCTGACCGTCGGCGGGGGCGCCGGTCTCGCGGCTGACCACGGCGAAGCGCGGCGGGGTGTGCCGCTTGTCCAGGACGACCCGCAGTTCGCGGTGCTGGTCCTCGCCGATGACCACCGGGGAGAGGAAGGTGACCTCGTCGAGCACGGCCCGGGCGTCGCCGCTCTGGTGCTCGTGGACGGCGCGGGCGAGTTCCAGGTGCCCGGTGCCGGGGACGACGGCGTTGCCCGCCATCCGGTGCTCGTCGATCAGCCAGGAGGTGGCGACGCTGAGCGCGACGGAGTAGACGGCGACGGCTTCGTCGTCGCGCAGGCAGGCGTCGAGCAGCGGGTGGTCGACGGGGCCGGTGCGGCCGTCGGCGGGCCGGTCGGCGCCCGCCCCGATGGTGCGGAAGGCCATGCCGACCTCCTGCCAGCCGTCCCAGTTCACCGACACGGTGAGCGGGCCGCCGGTGGCCTCGTTGTGCTGGGCCAGGGCGTCCAGGAAGGCGTTGGCGGCGACGTAGTCGATCTGCCCGACGCCGCCGGTCAGGGCGAGGCTGGAGGAGCAGTGGACGGTGAAGTCGGGGTCGAGCCGGCGGGCGAGCGCGTCGACCACCAGGCCGCCGCGGACCTTCGGGTCGAGCACCCGGTCGGCGGCTTCGGCGGTCTTGAGCTGGGCGAGCCCGGCGGCCGGGACGCCGGCGGCGTGCACGATCCCGTGTACGGCGCCGAACCGTTGCACGGCCTCGTCGGCGATCCGGTGCATGGCCGCGGAGTCGGTGACGTCGGCGGCCGCGGCCATCACCTGCGCGCCGAGCCGTTCGAGTTCCAGGACGGCCCGGATCCGCTCCCCCGCCGCCCCGCCCTGCTGGTCGTCGGCGAGCAGGGTGTCCCAGCTCTCGCGGGGCGGCAGCGGGGTGCGGCCGACCAGGACGAGCCGGGCCCCGACGGCGGCGAAGTGGCGGGCGAGGGAGAGACCGACGCCGCCGAAGCCGCCGGTGATCAGGTAGACGCCGTTCTCGCGCAGCGGGGTGCGGCCGTCCGCGGCGGCCTCCACCCGGACCGGCCGGTGGGTGCGCTCCCAGCGGCGGCGGCCACGCAGGGCGGTGAGCGGCCGGGTCGGCTCGTCGAGGAGTTCGGCGTACAGCAGTTCGGTGTCCTCCGGCGTCCAGCTGCGGCCGGGCGGCAGGGAGAGGTCGACGGCCCGGCAGACGGTGTCGGGCTGTTCCAGTGGCAGGACCAGGGCCGGGCCGGTGACGGTGGCCTTCTCCGGGGCGACGGGCTCGGTGCCGAGGACCGCGAAGGCGTCACTGGAGACCACGGCGAGGTCCAGCGGGGCGCCGGGGGCGGTGGCGGTGAGGGCCTGGTCCAGCCGGAGCACGCTATGGAAGCCGCGTTCCAGCGTCTCGTCGGCGGGGCGGCGCGGGCCGACGCTCCACAGGTGGACGATCCGGTCGGGCGGGCCGCCGTCGGCGGTGAGCCGTTCGACCAGGCGCCGGTGGTCGGCGGCGCTTCCGGGGGCCATCTCGTAGCCGCCGTCGGGGAGTTCGCGCCAGCCCAGGCCCGCCCGGACGGTGGTGACGCGGTGGCCGTCGCCGCGCAGCCGGGCGGCCAGCGCCTCGCCGACGCCCTCCTCGTCGCTGAACAGCAGCCAGCTCCGGGCCGCCGGGGCGGTGGTCGCCGGGCGGGGCGGCAGCGACTCCCAGACGGGGGTGTGGAACCAGTCCGCCAGGTCCGCCCGCCGGGTGAGCGAGGGCGCGGCCCGGCGGGGCGCCGGGTCGATCCAGTGCCGGGTCTCCTCGAACGGGTACGGCGGCAGGGCGGCCCTGGCCGCGTCGTTGCCGCCGCTGACGGCGGACCAGTCCAGGTCCACGCCGGCGGCCCACAGCCCTCCGGCGGTGTTCAGCAGGAACCGCTCCTCGCCCTGCCGGTCGAAGCGGCCCGGCAGCGAGGCGACGGCCACGCCCGGCGCGGCGGAGGCGGGCCGGAGCTGCAGGGCCAGGCTGGTCAGGGACTGGCCGGGGCCGGTCTCCAGCAGGACCCGTCCGGGCTGCTGCCACAGCCGGCCGATGCCGTCGGCGAACCGCACCGGCCGGCGCAGGTGCCGCACCCAGTACGCCGGGTCGGTGACGAGGTCGGCGTCGGCCCAGTCGCCGGTGACGTTGGAGACGTACGGGACGGTCGGCGGGCGGAGGGTCACACCGGCGGCAAGCTCGGCGAACTGCTCGACGATCGGATCCATCATGTGCGAGTGGAAGGCGTGGGTGGTCTGCAACTGCCGGGCGGCGACGCCGTCCGCGGCGAGCCGGGCCTCCAGCGCGCCGACCGCCTCGGCGGTGCCGGCCACCACGCACAGCGCGGGCCCGTTGACGGCGGCCAGTGAGAGGCCGTCGTCCAGCAGGCCGAGGACGTGCTCCTCAGGCAGCGGCACGGCCAGCATCGCGCCGGCGGGCAGGCCGTCGATCAGCCGGGCGCGGTGCGCGACCAGTTTCAGGGCGTCGTCCAGCGAGAGGACGCCGGCCAGGTGCGCGGCGGTGTACTCGCCGATGCTGTAGCCGATCAGCGCGGTCGGCCGCACGCCCCAGGACTCCCAGAGCCGGGCCAGCGCGTACTCGACGGCGAAGGTCGCGGGCTGCGCGTACCGGGTGCGGTCGAGTTCGGTGCGCTCGTCGGCGGCCGGGCCGCGCAGCATCCGGCGCAGGTCGGGGCCGGCGGCTGCGGTCTCCGGCGCCCCGGCGGGATGGATCAGCTCGCGCAGGTCGATGCCGAGGTGGGGGCGGAAGCCTTCGGCGCAGCGGTCGAACGCGGCGCGGAACACCGGTTCGGTGGCGCGGAGTTCGCGTCCCATGCCGATGCGCTGCTCGCCGAGTCCGGGGAGTACGAGGGCGACCTGACGGGGGGTGCCGTCGTGGTGGCCGGTGCGGACGGCGTTCGGGGCGCGTTCGCGCAGGGCGCGGGCGGCGTCGGCGGTGGACTCGGCGATCAGGAAGCGGCGGTGGCCGTAGTGGCGGCGGCCGGTCTGCAGGGTGCGGGCGGTGCCGGCCAGGTCGGGGGCGTCCGCGCCGTCGAGGCGGTCGGCGAGGCGGTCGGTGGCGGCCTCCAGGGCGGCAGCGGTGCGGGCCGTGATCGGCAGCAGGACCCGGGCGCGGCCGGGTTCGCGGCGGGCGGGGGCGGGGGCCTCCTCCAGGACGACGTGGGCGTTGGTGCCGCCCATGCCGAAGGAGCTGACGCCGGCCCGGCGCGGTCCGGGGCCGGCGGGCCAGTCGGCGAGCCGGGTGTTGACCCGGAACGGGACGGCGTCGAAGTCGATGGCCGGGTTGGGGACGTCGAAGTGCAGGCTCGGCGGGATCTGCCGGTGCTGGAGCGCCAGCACGGTCTTGATCAGTCCGGCGACGCCCGCGGCGGCGTGGGTGTGGCCGATGTTGCCCTTGACGGCGCCGATCGCGCAGCTGCCGGGGGCGAGGCCCTGGAAGACCTGGGTCAGGGCCTCGATCTCGATCGGGTCGCCGAGCGGGGTGCCGCTGCCGTGCGTCTCGACGTAGCCGATGGTGGCGGGGTCGACGTCGGCGGTGTCGAGGGCGGCGCGGATCACCCGGGCCTGGCCGGCGACGCCGGGGGCGGTGAAGCCGATCCGCCGGGCGCCGTCGTTGCCGACGGCCGAGCCCTTGATCACGGCCCGGATCGGGTCGCCGTCGGCGAGCGCGTCCTCCAGCCGCTTGAGCACGACCATGCCGGCGCCGTTGGCGGCGACGGTGCCCTGCGCCGTGGCGTCGAAGGGCCGGCAGTGGCCGTCGGCGGAGAAGATCCCGCCGGGCTGGAACAGGTAGCCCTGGTGCTGGTGGGCGCGGACGGTCGCGCCGCCCGCGAGCGCGGTGTCGCAGGCCCCGCTGAGCAGCGCCTGACAGGCCAGGTGCACGGCGACCAGGGAGGTGGAGCAGGCGGACTGGACGGTGAGGGCGGGGCCGGACAGGTCGAGCTTGTACGCGATCCGGGTGGCCAGGAAGTCCTTCTCGTTGGCGATGTTCCGGGCGAACACCTCGCCGGGGTCGTCGCCGTCGATCCGGCCGTCGACGTGGTCGACGTAGCTGTTGTAGTAGCTGCCCGCGTACACCCCGACCGGGCCGGGCACCGCGTGCGGGTCGTAGCCGGAGTCCTCCAGGGCCTCCCAGGCGCACCGGAGCAGCACCCGGTGCTGGGGGTCCATCAGGTCGGCTTCCTTGGGGCTCATGCCGAAGAAGTCGGCGTCGAACCGGTCGGCGTCCGCCAGGACGCCTTGGGCGGCGACGTAGTCGGGGTCGGTGCGCAGGGCCTCGGGGACACCCTGGGCGGCGAGTTCCTCGGGGGTGAAGAAGGTGATCGACTCGGTGCCGGTGCGCAGGTTCTCCCAGTACCGCTCGGGGCCGTTCGCGCCGGGGAAGCGGCAGGCGAGGCCGATGACGGCGATCTCCAGGCCGGTCGTGTCGTCGCTGTGCTCCATCAGCTGTTCTCCTTCCGTGCGCCGGCCCGCCGTTGGTCGAGCTGGCGGCGCAGCCGGTCGCGGCCGCGGTCGAGCCGCTCCCGGGCGTCGGGGGCGGCGTCGGCGGGCCGGCCCGGCCCGGCGGGCTCCTCGGCCAGGTGCGCGGCGAGGGTTTCGACGGTGGGGCACATGGTCAGCGTCAGGAGCGGGACGTCGCGGCCGAGTTGCTCGCCGAGCCGGGCGGCGACGCGCTTGAGGAGCAGCGAGTTGCCGCCGAGGTCGAAGAAGTTGTCCTCGACGCCGAACTCCTCGGTGCCGAGCACCTCGGACCAGACGGCGGCGATCCGCCGTGCGAGCGGGTCGGCGGGGGCGGCCCGGTGGCCGGGCTCGGCGGCGGCAGCGGTGGCCAGGCGTTCGGCGAGCCGCAGGCGTTGCACCTTGCCGGTGGGGCTGCGCGGGACGTCGTCGACGACGAACACCCGGCTGGGGACCTTGAAGTCGGCGAGCCGTTCCCGGGCGTACTCGCGCAGGTCGCGTTCGACGACCAGGGCACCGGGCTGCGGGATGACGGCCACCGCGACGTCCTCGCCCAGGGTGGGGTGGGGCACGCCGAAGGCGACGGCGAGTTTGACGGTGGGGTGGCCGGCCAGGACGTCGTCGATCTCGACCGGGGCGACCTTGGAGCCGCCGCGGTTGATGATCTCCTTGCTGCGCCCGACCACGTACAGGTAGCCGTCCTCGTCGAGGCGTCCCTCGTCGCCGGTGCGCAGCCAACCACCGATGAAGGCACGGGCGTTGGCCTCGGGGTTGGCCTCGTAGCCGGCCATCACGTTGGCGCCGCGGATGGCGATCTCGCCGGACTCGCCGGCCGGCACCGGGCGCCCGGCCTTGTCCAGCACGGCGACGGGGCCGCCGACCGGCAGACCGACCGAGCGGGGCTTGCGCCGGCCGGGCGGCAGCGGGTTGCTGGTGACCAGCGAGCCGGCCTCGGTCATGCCGTACGCCTCGATGACGGGGGCGTGGAAGGCGTCCTCCAGGGCGGCGAGGGTCGGGCCGGGCAGCGGCGCGGAGGCGGAGCGGATGAACCGGAGCCGGCTGGCGGCGAGGACCTCGCGGTGGTCGTCGGCGACGGACAGCAGCGCCTGGTGCATGGCGGGCACGGCGGTGTACCAGGTCGGCCGGAACTGCTCCAGCCAGGCGTAGAAGCCGGTGTCGCTGAAGCCGGGGGTGCAGACGATGCCGGCGCCGCGGACCAGGGTGGCCAGCAGGGTGCTGGTCAGGCCGTGGGCGTGGAACAGCGGCATCGGGTTGAGGCAGAGGTCGTGCTCGTCGAGGGCGAAGGCGGCGCCGGTGTTGCGGGCGGCGACGTGCAGGTTGGCGTGGGTGAGCGGGACGAGCTTGGGCCGGTCGGTGGTGCCGGAGGTGTGCAGGATCAGCGCGGTGTCGTCCGGGCCGGCGGGGCCGCCGTCGGCGGCGGCGACCGGCGTGGCCGGGTCGTCGCAGTGCAGGTCGAACGCGCCCGCGGGGGTGCCGGGCCGGGAGCTGAGCTCGATGATCCGGATGCCGAGTTCGCGGGCCACCGCCACGGCGGGCGAGTCGTCGCCCGCCCCGATCAGCAGGGCGTCGGCCCGCATGTCGGCGAGGTAGAAGGCGAACTCCTGCTCCCGGTAGGCGGGGTTGAGCGGGGCGCTCTGGGCGTACGCGGCCGTGCCGAGGAACGCCGTGGCGAGGTCGGGGCCGTTGGGCAGCACCAGGGCGACCCGGTGGGGGCGGCCGATTCCGAAGGTGTTCAGCGCCTGCCCGATCTCCTCGATCCGGTGTGCGAGCGCCCGGTAGGTGAGCGGGGTCCGGTCGGGTGCGAGGAGGGCGGCGGCGTCCGGCCGGGCGGCGGCCCGGTCGGCGATCAGTCGGCTGAGGCCGGTGATCGGGGCGTCCTCGGTCACGGTCATCTCCCAGGTGGCTTCGTTGGTCGGGGTTCAGCGCGTCGGCAGGTCTCGGGGTTCAGCGCATCGGCAGGTCTCGGGGTTCAGCGCGTCGGCAGCTCGGCCACCGCCCAGGCGGTGGGCGGCCGGCCGGCGGTGGTCCGGGTGCCGGTGCGGACCCGGGCACGGCGGGGGCCGCGGTCCGCCGGGCCGGCTCCGGCGAGCTCGACGGTCAGGCGGCGGGGTGCGGCATCGGCGGCGGGGTGCAGGCGGTAGCGCCGGGGCGGGATCCGGAAGCCCAGGCCGGAGGCCTTCGCCAGGGCTTCCTTGACGCACCACAGGTGCAGCGGCTGGACCGGGCCGCAGGCCCGGCGCAGGGCGTCGAGCTCGGCCGGGGTGCCGAACCGGTGCAGGTTGCGCTCGGCGGTGGCCCATTCGGTCTCGGCGTCGACGCCCAGCCCGGTCGGTGCGGCGCCGCCGGCCGGTTCGCCCCGGCGCAGGGCCACCACCACCTGCTCGGCGGTGTGCGCGACGGAGAACTGCACGGCGGGCCGCAGGACTTGGCCGTTCCAGCTGACCTGCCGGACGGCCCCCGGCTCGGCCAACCCGATCCGCCGGTGCGCGTCGGGCAGGTCGGGCACCAGGCCGAGCCGGACCAGGCCGGTCCTCAGCGTGTGCCGGGCCGCGTACCACTGGTCCTGCCGGGCGGCGCCGGTGTGGCCGCCGTGCTGCCGCGCGGCCTGCGCCGCGCCGTGCCGGACCTCGTCCCACAGCAGCCGCACGCCGGTCACCGCCGTACGGGAACGGGTTCGCGCACCACGTCCGCCAGGCCGCGCACGCCCGGCCCGGCGGCGGCCGCGTACCGGATCGCGCGCAGTACGCCGGGCAGGAAGGCGCGGCGGTCGGCCATCCGGTGCAGGACCTCGACGTGCTCGCCGGTGCCCGCCGCGACCACCCGGTGTTCGCTGAGGGCGTCGCCGAGGCGGAAGGAGGTGATGTCGGGGGCGGGGGTGCCGGGGCCGCGGGCGCCCTGCCAGGCGGCGGCGAGGTGGCGGGCGGTGCTGCTGGGGCGGTCGCGCTTGCCGGCGAAGTGCAGGTCGCCGACGCCCGCGTTCCAGCTGTCGTCGGACTGGGCGGCGAGGTCCTCGACGAACCGGGTGACGGCCAGCAGGGCGAGGCTGTAGTTGGCGGCGACCACGACGGCGCGGCTCCGGCCGACCTCCGCCAGCAGGCGCTGGTGCCGGTCGCCGAGGCCGCTGGTGCCGATGACCAGCGCGCAGGGCACGGTGCGGGCCTGGTCGAGCAGGTCCGCGGTGGCCTCCTCGGCGGTGAAGTCGACGACCACCGGGTCCGGGTCGGGGAGGTCGGCGAGGCGGTGCACCACCGGCGCGGGCGGGTCGGCCTCGGCCGGGCCGGGCGCCGGCGGCCGGAGGCTGAGCCGGGCGGACAGCGCGAGGTCGGGGGCGTCGAGGACGGCCTGCCGGATGACGCCCGCCATCCGGCCGGTCAGGCCGCAGACGGCGACGGGGACGGGGACGGGGACGGTCATGTGCCGACCGCCTCCGGGACCAGGCCCATCCGGCGGGCGAGTTCGTTCTCGACGACGCGCCGGCCGCCGAAGTAGGCCTGAAGGACGGCGTCGGGCCAGTCGGCGGCGTCCGCCGGGGCGTGTTCGAGGCCCAGTTCGGTGGCCATGTCCTCGGCGGTCCGGGCGGTCCGCTGGATCAGGTCGACGCAGCTCAGCAAGGTGGCGAGGGCGGCCTGACCGCCGGGTTCCTCGGCCTTGAACGCCGCGCCGAACCGGGCGGCGGCCGAGGCCAGCGAGATCTCGATCTCCAGCTTGCTGAGTTCGTGGGCCAGGTACTGCGAGGTGGACAGCGCCTCGACGCCCTCGCCGGCCCGGGCCAGCGCCCGGCGCAGGTCGGCGACGACCCGGGCGGGCCAGGCGAGGGCGCGGCGGACGAACGCCCAGGCGTACGCGTCGAGAGCGGCCGTCAGCTCTCCGCCGGGCGCCCAGCCGACGGGGCGGGAGAGCGCTGCGGCCGAGGCTCCGTCGAGTTCGGCCCAGCCCCAGCCTGCGGCCCGGCCCGCCCCGTGCAGCCGGACGCCTGCCGCGTCGTGCGGGACCAGTGCCAGCCTGGTCCCGCCGTCCAGCCGGACCGGGACCACGGACACCTCGGCGTCCTGGGTGGCGTACCGGTAGCGGCCGTGCAGCAGCGTCCGGCCGCCGTCCCGGTCGGCCCGGACGGCGGGGGCGGTGAGGCTGAGCAGGGCGTTGGGGGTGAACAGGCCGAGCGAGGCCGTGACGTGGCCCGCACGGATGTCGTCGAGCAGCGGGGCGGTGGCGTCGAAGGCGTCGAGCAGTGGCAGGACGCCGTGGATCTGCTCGGTGAGCGCGGCGGCCACGGCGAAGGGCCGGGTCTCCCAGATCCGGTCCAGCGCCTCGTCCGCCGTCCGGTCGGCCTCGGCCGCGGTGTCGACAGTCGGCGGGAGGTCGAGTCCGCGGCGGGTCAGCAGCCCGTGCAGGGCGGTGAGGGCCTGGTCGGGGACGGCAGTCATGCGCGGCCTCCCTCGGCGAGCCGGGCACGGACGAACCGGACGATCGAGTCGACGGAGTACAGGTGCTCGGGATCGGCCTCGGGGTCGATCACGGCGTCGTAGCGCTGTTCCAGCACCTCCATCAGGTTGATGTAGCCGATGGAGTTGACGCCGGCCCGGTCGAGTTCGCCGTCCGCGGCGCGCAGGTCGGCGACGGTGACGACCCGTCCGGTGGCGGTCTCGACGAGCAGTTCGATCTCCTCGCGGAGGTCCGTGTCGGTGCGGGCCGCCTCGTTGGCAGTACTCATGCGCCCACCTCGCTTCGCTCGGCGAGCGCTTCGCACAACGCGCACCTTTCAATGATTCGCTCACTGCGTTCGCTCATACGCCCACCCCACTTCGCTCGGCGAGCGCTTCGCACAACGCGCACCTTTCAATGATTCGCTCACTTCGTTCGCTCATGGGTGCTTCTCCAGTTCCTGCGGGGTCCCGTCGGCGGCGCGGATGTCCTGGACCAGGCGGCGCAGTTCGGTCATCCGGGCCTTGCCGACGGTCGATCGGGGGATGGCGGGGAGGAAGGTGACCCGGCCGGGCACCTTGAACGGCGCGAGGCGGGCGCGGCAGGCGTCGACGACCTCGGCGCGGCCGATCCGTCCGGTGCCGGCCAGTGCGGCGTGCAGGACGGTCTCGCCGTTGGCGTCGGTGTCGGCGAACACGGCGGCGTCGGTGACGCCGTCGAGGGCGAGCAGGGTGCGTTCGATCTCGGCCGGGTCGATCTTCCGGCCGGCCAGGTTGATCGGTCCGCCGAGCCTGCCGGTGACGAACAGCCGTCCGTCGACCAGGTGGCCGAGGTCGCCGGTGCGGTAGTAGCCGTCGGGGTCGAGCCGTTCGGCGAGCGCGCCGGGGGCGTTCAGGTAGCCGGCCGCCATCGACTCGGTGCGGACCCGTACCTCGGTCTCGCCGGTGGGCAGTTCCACGGCCCTGACGGCCACACCGGGCAGCGCGGTGCCGAGTCCTTCGGAGCGGTCGGGTTCGCGTTCGTAGGTGCACGGGCCGGTCTCGGCGATGCCGTAGTAGTCGGCGATCCGCACGCCGTACCGGGACTCGAACCCGCGCCGGACCTCGGGGTCGAGGACTGCGGCCGCGGAGACGGCCCGGGTGACGGTGGCGAACGCGTCGACGTCCGCCCGGGGTGCGGCGGCGAGCAGCCGGTAGGCCAGCGGGAAGGCCACCAGCCGGGTCGCGGCGGCACGGGTGACGGCCCGGGAGATGCCGCCGGAGGTGGGCAGGCCCTGGTAGAGGTGGAGTTCGGCGCCGACCGTGAAGACCGGCAGCAGCGAGGTGTTGAACGCCAGCCCGTTGGTGAAGCCGGCCAGGCACAGCACCCGGTCGCCGGGGCCGAGGCCGGTGCCCGCGGCCCAGGTGTCCGCTGCGGCGATCACCGCGGCCGCGGTGAACTCCAGGCACTTGGGGGCGCCGGTGGTGCCGGAGGTGAACCGGCAGGTGGCGGTGGACGGTCGGGGCGCGGGCGCGTCGGCGGGAGCGGGCAGCACGGCCAGCTTCAGGGCGCTGTCCGGTACGGCCCGGGTCTCGCCGCCGAGCGGGAACGGCTCGGCGCCGTCGAACAGGAACGCCGGGACGCCGCAGCTGGTCCGGATGCCCTCCAGTTCGGCGGCCCCGAAGGTCGCGTCGATCAGGAACGGTAGCCGGCCGGCCACCAGCAGGGCGTAGTACGAGACCAGGTAGTCGATGCTGTTGGCGGCGTGCAGGCCGACATTGGCCAGGTCCGGCCCGAGCAACGCGTCCAGGGTGCGGGCGCGTTCCCGGACCAGTGCGGCGAACCGGGCGTAGGTCAGTTCCTCGCCGCCCGCGACGACGGCCCGCCGCTCGCCGTGCTCGGCGCAGGCGGCCAGGAACGCGGCGCCGAGCCGCTGTCCGTCAGCCACGGCGGGCTCCGTCCGCTCCGGCGGGCGCGAGTTCGAGCTCGGCCCGGCAGGCCATGCTGTGGTTGGCGATGGTCAGCATGGTGGTCTGGCTGCCGCCGGACATCCGGAATCCGCGCAGCTGGGCGTGGGCGCGCAGCGAGGGGCTGTCCCACATGTAGCCGGCGCCGCCCTCCAGGTCGGTGGCGAGGGCCGCCAGTTCGTTGGCCTTCTCCACGCAGAACCACTTGAGTTCGGCGATCTCGGGCACGGTGCTGCCGCCGGCGGTGACCCGCAGATAGGCGTCGGCGATGCCCGCCTCCATCAGCTCCTGGTGGGCGCGGGCCCGGGCCAGCGCATGCGCGTTGACCGGCCAGGCGCCGAGCGGGCGGCCGCCGAGGGTGCGCCGGCGCACGTGGCCGGTGATGTGCTCCAGCAGCGCGCGGTGGGTGAAGAAGGCGTCGGCGGCGATCAGCAGGCGCATCCGGGACATGACCCGGTTCCAGCGCATCAGCTGGCTGATGCCGCTGCGCGAGACCACCTGGCCCGCGGCGACCCGGACGCCGTCGAACTCCACCAGGGCGGAGTCGACGCTGCGGGTGCCGAGCTTGTCGTACACCTCGGTGACCCGCACGCCCGGGGTGGACTTCTCCACCGCGATGATCGCGGGTGCGCCGTCCAGGACGGCGCTGACGAAGCACAGGTCGGCGGTGGCGCCGTTGATGACGAACTTCTTCCGGCCGTGGAGGACGATCCGGTCGCCCTCGGTGGTCGCCGTGGTGGGCTCCTCCGGGGACGGGTCGGTGTCGCACTGGCAGGCCACCAGGTCGCCGGCGATCAGCCCGGGGAGGTAGCGGTCGCGCAGCGCCTGGTCCCGGGCGGACACCAGCCACTCGCAGGCGATCTCGTTCTGCACGTGCATCGCGAGGGCGATGCCGCCGTCGCGGGCACCGGCCAGCGCCTCCCCCAGGACCAGCGCGCCGAGCAGGCCCAGGCCCTGGCCGCCGAGTTCGCGCGGCAGCGACACGCCCATGAAGCCGTTCGCCGCCAAGTCCTGCCAGGTCTCCCGGCGCAGGTGCCCGTCGGGCGCGGTACGCCACTTGTCGAGCCACTGCGGGGTGAAGTGGTCCGCCGCCCGGGCCTGCAACTCGCGGTGACCGTCCGTCAGTTGCGCGGACAGGATGCTATTGCTCAGCATGGAAACCACACACTGCTCTCTCTGGTCGAGCCTCGGTTTCGAGGTCGGGTCGGCTGCGGGTCTCGTCCGTTCCGCTGTCAGCCGGTCGGCTGCCGCGGGTCCCGTCCGTGGCTGTAGGCGATCGGCGCCCGGTCCCACTTGACGGCGTTCTCGTCGGCGATGCCGACCGCGATGACGTAGATGACCTCCTCCTCGTCCGCCAGCAGCGCCAGTCCGGCGATCCGGCCGGCGTCGAACCCGCCGAGGCAGGTGATGCCGACATGCTGCGCGGCCGCCCCGAGGCACAGCCGCTGGGCGGCGCTCGCCGCGTGGAAGTGGAGTTCGGCCAGGCCCTGTTGGCCGCGCTCGCCGAGGAGTTGGCGCACCGGCGCGTGCAGCGCCACCAGCGCGGCGCAGCCGGCCGCGACGCCCTGGTTCATGCAGGCCGCGACCACCGCCTCCTCCGACCCGCCGTCGCCGCCGACCGGCAGCAGCCGGTGGCCGGCCGGGTCGTACTCGTACGCGCCCGGGGCGAGGCCGTCGACGTTGCGGACCAGCAGGCGCAGGCCGGCCAGCGGGCCGTCCGCGCAGTCGACGGCGATGCCGCCGCGGACGGCGGCCAGCGCCCGTCCGAGCGCGTCGGCCTCCAGCGGCTTCGCCAGGAAGCCCTTGGCGGACTGCCGGCCGAGCACGACGCGGCCGAAGTCGTCGAGGGCGGCGGTGCCGTCCCGGCCGGCCAGCGCCACCGGTGCGCCCGCGACGGCGCGGTCATCGGCCGGTCGGACCGACGCGGTGGTGCCGAACCGCAGTGGCAGGTCCCGGGGTTGGTGGTAGGTGCTGACGGGGCTGACCAGGTCCCAGGCCTCGCGTTCGGGGCCGTCGGGCTGTTCCAGGCCGCGTCCGCCGTCGTGCCACCAGATCGGTACGGCGAAGGGGTTGGCCGTCCGGCCGCCGGTCCCGGCCGGCCGGCCCTCGGCGGGGGCGGTCAGGGTGACCAGGGCCTGGGGTTCCCGGCACAGGTTCTCCAGGCCGAACAGGCGGGAGAGGGCGCGGCGGTCGAAGCGCAGCCGGACCTCGGGGTCGAACCCGGCGTCGGCGGCGGCCAGTGCGATGTTGGTGGCGGCGTGAGCGCTGTCCAGGTGGGTGTAGAGGTAGCCGCGCCGGCCGTACTTGCGCATCGCGTGCCAGGGCCGGGCCACCACGGCCACCACGGCGGCGGGCAGGTCGGCGCCGTTCGTGGCGCCCTTGGTCGCGCCGTTGTCCGCGCCGGCCGCCAGTGGGTCGGACGGTGGTACGGCGGTCAGGATGTCGGCCACCTCGTGGCGGCCGACGGCGGCCAGCCGGCGCAGGCTGCAGCCGGCCGCGTCGTAGTGGTAGAGCGTGTAGTCGTGGCCGTCCTGGAAGGCCACCAGTACCTCGAAGGGGTAGAGCGCCCCGGCGGACGGCGTGGTCCGGGCCCGCATCAGGGTCTTCCCCTTGGTGATCACCGCGCCCGAACGCTCGCCGTAGCCCAGTCCGAGGGCCTCGGCGATCCGCGTCCACTGGACGCTCATCCCCGGATCCGTGTGGTCGGCGGCCGGGGAGAT
This sequence comes from Kitasatospora sp. NPDC053057, assembly GCF_044546945.1. Taxonomy (NCBI): domain Bacteria; kingdom Bacillati; phylum Actinomycetota; class Actinomycetes; order Kitasatosporales; family Streptomycetaceae; genus Kitasatospora; species Kitasatospora sp. NPDC053057. The sequence goes on from NZ_JBITZP010000007.1 coordinate 231,743, forward strand.
CGTCTCCAGACTCGATCGCAGGCGCGTCTCGTTCCAGAACCCGGCCAGCAGCGGATTGGTCAACTCTTCGACGCCCATAGGTCCTCTCGCGTTCTCGGATCGGTGGTGCGGCGCCTCGCACAACGGGATCGGCCCCTACTCGGTGCTCCGGGCCGGGCACCCGACCGGCGCTGACCTGCCGGATCGCGGCACGGTGGAACAGCCGTGGAGCACCCCCTGCCCGTCGCCGAACGCCACGATCCGTCTCTCGTTCCGGGACGGAACCGATCACTCAGCGGCCTTTTGCAAACCAATCAGCCGACCGCCGAGGCTGTCCAGCGAACGCCGATGGCTCAGTCCGGCCATGGCCCCGACCGGCCATCGGCGCACGCGTCGAAACCGCCCCCGGGGTGTGACGCAGGCCATAGCGCGATCACGTCCGGCAACTGAGATGCGGGGTTGTTCGAGGTGCGGGCCATGACGCAGCATGGTTGCCGTTCGTGCACGCGGCACAACTGACCGTGCGCGCCCCGTGCGGGGGTCGCGCGCCGGCCGGGGGTCGCTGCGGGCGTGTCGAGAGACCTGGGGGCACTCATGCAGGTTCAGGCCGACCGGCGCGAGCCGTCGTTACCCGAGGCCCAGATGGGCAGGATCCTTGACTCGGCCCGCCAGGCCATCGACGAACTCGCCTGCAAGGTCAAGGAGTTGGACCGCGAGCTGGCCGAGGTCCACACCGCGGCGATCCCCGCCCACCTGGACCGCCTGGGCGGCCACGGGGTAGAGGTCTTCCGCGGCGAGGCGGACGTGCGTCAGCTCCTGGAGGACGCCGCCACGACGGTGCGGGGCCAGGTCCTCAGCATGTACCCCGGCGCCCCCCGGGCGGCGCCGCTCCTGGTCGCCGGCCGGCGCCGGGACGAGGAGGTGCTGGGCCGGGGCGTGTCCATCCGGACCATCCACAGCGAGTCCATGCTCCGGGTCCCGCGCGGCCGGGCCCACCTGAAGGCGCTGCGCAAGGCCGGCGCCCAGATCCGCATCTCCGCGACCCTCCCCTACCGGCTGATCGTGCTGGACGCCAACCTGGCCTTCGTCCCGCCGCCGAACAGCGGCGACGGCGCCGAACCCGCCCTGGTGGTGGTCCGCAATCCCGATCTGGTCAGCCTCTTCGTGCAGACCTTCGAGTTCTGCTGGCAGGAGGCCCGCCCGGCCGAGACCGCCCCGCCCTCCCGCCAGGGGCCCACCGCACGCCAGTACCAGGTCCTGCGGCTCATGCAGCTCGGGTACAAGGACGAGGCGATCGCCCGCGAGATCGGCGTCTCCTCCCGGACCATGCGGCGCATCGTCCGGGAGCTCTTCGAACAGCTCGACGCCACCGGCCGGTTCAGCGCGGGCATGGCCGCCCAGGCCCGCGGCTGGCTCAGCCCGCCGCGCTCCCGTGACGGCTGCTCCTGACGCCGCTCAGGCCTCCACCGCGGTGGGCTCCACGGCGACGGCCAGCCCCGGGACGACCTCGGCCCCCGGCAGCGCGGCCAGCGCCCACCCCGGAAGGATCAGCTTCCCGCGGCGGCGCCCGCTGCCGACCAGGACGTGCGGAGCGGCGGCCACCGCCTCGTCGACCAGCAGCGGCCACCCGTCCGGAAGCCCCACCGGCGTGATGCCCCCGTACTCCATGCCGGTCGCCTCGACCGCGGCGTCCATCGGGGCGAACGAGGCCTTGCGCGCCCCGAGGTGCTTGCGGACGGCCTGGTTCACGTCCAGCCGGGTCGTGGCCAGGACGACACACGCGGCCATCGTGACCTCCCCGCCCCGCTTGGCGGCGACCACCACGCAGTTCGCCGAGTACTCCAGCGGCGCGTCGTAGGTCTCGCAGAACACCGCGGTGTCCGCCTTCTCCGGATCCGTGTCCACGTACAGCACCGCCCCGGCCGCCTCCGGCGCGCCCCATCCCCCCAGGGCCTCGGCCACCGGCGGGACAAGCTCGTCCCGGACGTCGACGGCCGGGCGGACGGTCGGAAAGTTCCCGAAGGGAGGCGTCACTTGGTCGCTCATGCGAGCACCCTAGCGAAGCCCCGCCGCCCGCAGCCACCGGACCCGACCGGGACCACACGCCGCGTTCGGTGGCACCTCCCGCAGGGCGCTTCCCCGGACGGCAGTCGGCAGTATCCTCGTTCACCTCTCGAAGCCGCGAGGCGAGTGACAGGACGCCAATGCTGGTGTAAACATGGGAAGTTGGCGGCGATCGCCCCGAATCTGGACTACCGGCAGACCTGCTAGGGCGTCCGGTCCGCCCCGCGTGGGACGGCGGCCCGGAGCGGTGCTCCGGGCCGCCGTGCGGGGTCGGGATCAGTACTGGGTGGTGATGGTCACGCCGCTGAAGTCGTTCTGGGCGTAGAGGCTGATGTAGCGGTAGCCCGCCGTGGTGTTGGTGACGGTCAGGCTCTGGGTGGTGGTGCCGTTGGTGGTCGAGCCGTTGGTGTAGGCGTTCGGCGTGGCCCAGGTGTCGGGGTTGTAGAGCAGGTACGCGGTGCCCGTGCCGCCGGAGCTGTCGACCTTCAGGGTGGTGGTGCCGGCCGGCAGGTAGATGTAGTAGTAGTCCAGGTTGCCGGCGGTCGCGGACTGGCCGGTGCGGGAGCAGTTCTTGTCCAGCACGCGGGTGTCGGCGGCGGTGCAGCCGGCGAGGCTGCCGACCGTGACGGACTGGGTGATGCTGTTGGTCTTCCCGTTGCCGTCGGTCACCGTGAGGCTGACGGTGTAGCTGCCCGCCGTGGTGTAGCTGTGCGCAGGGCTCTGGGTGGTGGAGGTGGCGCCGTCACCGAAGTTCCAGGCCCAGGAGGCGATGCTGCCGCCGCCGGACTCGGTCGACTGGTCGGTGAACTGGACGTTCAGGCCGGACGGGACGGCACTGAAGGCGGCCGTCGGGGCGCCGCCCACCGTGCAGGCGCCGGCGGCGCAGGCGTCCAGCCAGGTGTTGAACTCGGCGTCGTACGCGGTGCCGATCGAGTTGTAGACCGCGTAGCCGCCGGTGTAGTCACCGGTCCGGAAGTGGCCCAGCATGTTCTGGATGACGTCCGGGTGCTTCTCGACCATGAAGCGGACCGCCAGGTAGCCCCACGGGTAGGTGCGGGTGGTGTCGCTGTTGTCGTAGGTGTTCTGGAACAGCGTGCTGAGCGCGTAGGTGTGCTTGGGCGCCTCGGCCACCGCGCCGGTGTCGGTGACGTTGCGGTAGGTGTAGGACACGTACTCGGCGACGCCCTCGATCCACCAGACGTCCGGCACGGAGATCTGCTGGGTGAAGTCGCCCTTCATGTCGAGGCGGCCGTCGAGGGCGTGGGTGTACTCGTGGTTGAGGTTCCAGACGCCCGCGGTGAAGCCGTCGTTGCCGTTCTGGTAGGTCAGCGAGATCGGCTGGTTGGCGGGGGCGGTCGGGTCGCCGATCAGCGTCATGCCGCCGTTGTTGGTGCTGATGCCGTAGATGCCGCCCGCGTAGGTCTGGTAGTCCTGCGGGGAGGCGAAGACCACCATCTGCAGCGAGTTCTCGTACTGGCCGGCGATCGGACCGTTGTCCTTGACCAGGTTGTGGAAGAACGGGTCCTGGTTCTGCAGGCTGGCGCAGACGGCGGCGAGGTCGGCGGCGGTCAGGCTCTGCGCCAGGATGGTGTGGGTGGAGTCGCAGGTGTGGCTGACCGGCAGGGCGGCCGCCTTGAGCTGCTCCGGCAGGTTGCAGACGCCGTAGTACGAGCAGTTCGACTGGTCGTAGCCGGCGGCCATGCCGGCGACGCCGACCCAGAGCGGCGCGGTGGGGCCGGTGATCGACGAGACGTCCATCAGGCCCTTGATCAGCGGCCGGACGGTGTTCACCAGCGCCGGGTGCTCGATGAAACGGGCCGCCTCCAGACCCGCGTTGGAGTCCAGGAAGGCGTTGGTGCCGCCGAGCATGCTCCGGTGGTTCAGCGCGAAGTTGTCGAGGGTGTTGATGAGGCTCGGGTCGGCGGTGACGGCCGCGACGTAGTCGGCGTTCTGGTGGCCGCGGAAGATCGGGGTGTACACGCTGTTCGCGAAGTTCACCATGTACCAGGACGAGTCCCACGAGCTGTTGTACGCGTTCAGCACCTGCTGGTAGGTGCCGAGGTAGTGGGCCTGCAGGTTGGCGCTGTCGCTGAGGATCATCGCCTGGCCCTCGACCTGGCCGTTGCCTTCGTTGACGTCCAGGAAGTGCGGGCCGGCCACCAGGGCGTCGAGCGCGGCCTGCACGGCGCTGGTCAGGCTCGCGTCGTACGTGCCGACGTCGCCCGGGTGGTAGTACTGCACGAAGTAGCCGGCCTGGAGGAAGTAGACCAGCTGGTAGACGCCGGTCGAGTTGTCGCCTGCGTACGAGGCGGCGGCGCTCCGCAGACCGTCGGCCACCGCGATCATCTGGCTCTGCTTGAACACCCCGTTGGCGTCGCCGCCGGTGATGCGGAACAACGAGCTGATGCAGTCGACGGTCGAGCCCTGGATGTAGCCGACCAGGTCGGAGCCGGTCCGGCCGCTGAAGTCGGCGGGGGTGCAGGAGGTGTCGGCCGCGCCGGCGGTGGCCCGGGCCGCCGCCGCGTGGGCCGGGGCCTTCGCGAGCTTGGGCGTCGGGGCCTGCGGCGCGGCGGACTGCGGGGAACGCGGCGGGAGTTGCGCGGGTGCGAGGCGGCCGGCCTGGGTCTCCGCGTTGGTGTCGAGGCCGAAGGCGGTGCCGGTGGGGGCTATGCCGCCGAGGTGCGCTGGGTGGGAAGCCGGACTCGCCTGCTGACCGGTCTGCACCGTGGGGGCGGCGAAGCTCGGGGCGGCTGCGAAGCCGGTGATGGCGGTACTTGCGGCGGCGAGCACGGCCAGTGCTCGGGGTAGCCGAAGTCGGTGACGCATCGTCACTCCTTGCTGTGGGGGTGGGGGGTGAGCCTCACGCACTTGTCGTGGAGGCGTCGCCTGGCACGGTGTCACGGGCGACCCGCGCAATCAATAGGGTGTGACATATCACTTTGAAATTGCAGTCGGCCCTTCGGGCGCGAAGCGCCGGCGGTCGCGCCTCCCCCGCACCGGGCGTCCGCCGGTGTCAGTGCCGCGGGTCGGCCTTGTCAAGTCGCCCGGCACGCGGCATTTCTGACCCTCAGGAGCGAGCGAGCAGCGGGTTGGGGACGGGGACGTAGCGGGGTTCGGTGCCGTCCGCGTCGATCCAGCGGGACAGCAGGTTGGCCTTGCACGGGACGGTCGCCGCACCGAGCAGCGTCTCGGCCGCCGGGAGGCCCAGCTCGCCGTCGCACCGCTGGACCGCCTGCCGCGCCAGGGGCCACAGGGCCTCGGCAGCGTCGGGAAAGCGCTGGGTGAGGGCGCCGGCGATCCCCGTCAGGTTGTTGACGACGAGGCAGTACGCCAGGCGCTGCCAGGCGGCCTCCCGGGCCGTCGCGGGGATCGCCCTGGCGCCTTCGGCGTCGCGGAAGACGGCTTGCACGGGCAGGCCGTCCGGGCCGACGGCGATCAGCGTGTTCTGGAGGTGGCACTCGACGGCGATGCCGTGGCGGGCGTAGGCCTCCAGCACGGGCGGGACCACGCGGTCCAGGTAGGCCGACCACCACGGCAGCGGGTCGCTGAGGCGATCGAGTGGATCGCCGTCGAAGCCCTCGGTCAGGGCCGCGGCCAGCAAGGCGGTGGCGCCCGGGAGCAGGTGGTCGTCCAGGCCGTCGCGGACGAGCACGGGAAAGGTCTCCTCCAGGCCGCGAACCGTGCGGTGACCGCGCTCGCTCAGCCATGCCGCAGGACCGTCCATGGCCCGGAAGGCCGCGGTGACCAGCGGGTCGGTGCGGCGCACGTGGCGCAGCTCGTGCCGGCGGATCCGCCGGACATCGTTGGTGATCTGCACCTCCAGGCTGAACTTCAGGAACAGGTCCCCGGACGCCCCGGGGCGCTCGGCGCCGCCGGGGACGTGGACCGTGCGCACCGAGGCGGTGGCCCGGGCCTCCCAGGGCGTGTGGCCCAGGTGGACGAGGCGCCCCTCGGTGAAGGCGGCGCGGACCGCCGGCAGGTGGCGGGTGAGGTCGAGCTGCCAGGGATGGACGGGCAGCAGCCGATAGCCCTCAGGTGCCCGGCCCAGGGTGTCGACGGCACGGGTGTCGCCGTCGTCGACCACCGCGTCCTCGCGCACGCCCAGCAGGACGAGCGGGAAGCGGGCGTGCGTCTCCGGCGCGTAGCGCAGCCAGGAACCGGTCGGGCCGCCGCCGCTGCGGGCCTTGGGGGCCGGGTGGTACGGGTGGCCCATGACCAGGGCCTGTTCGGAGCGCAGCCACAGGCTGTCGGGCGGGACGGCCCGGGAGCGGGCGGCGAGGAGGGCCTCGACGACCTCACGGCCGGCGGTCATCTCGGCGGCCAGGGCCGCGTTGGAGTGTCCGGTGACGGCACGCATCTCCTGGGCGGCGAGGTCGATCAGGCCGCTGTGACGCACGGGTTGCCAGGTCGTGCCGGTCCAGAGCTCGGGTGCGCCGGACCGGTGGCCGGTGCCCACGCGCAGCAGCCGTCCGGTGGCGCGCAGCCGATGGACGGCGCGACCGGCGGCCGGGTCCCCGGCCGGTTCCAGGGCCGGCAGGGAGGCCTCCCTCAGCAGACAGTTGAGCAGGGGCACCATGGCCAGTGCATCGGCTTCGCGGGCGAAAGTATTCATCGATGAGCAGTATGTGTGGCGGGCGTTCGCCCGCGGTAGAACATCGGGGTGTGCGACACACCCGCCGAGCGCGAGCTCGCCGAGGAACTGGCGGGCCTTCGCCCGGAGTTGACGTCCGGCTACCTCGCCGCCCTGCCGGGAGCCCGGGCGACGGTGCTGGCTCGGCTGTGGCGCGGGCTGGTCCACGAACCGCTGCCCTGGGCCGCCGCCCGCGCCCGCGGAAGCGACGGGATCTCGATCCGACTCACCGATGGGCGACGGCTGCACGGTCCGCCGTCGGATCCGTGGGCGACGGGAACGGCGGTCGCCGACGTGGAGCTGGACGGCGTCCCGTACCGCCATCCGGCCCTGCTGATGGCGGCGCTGCACGTACCGGGCGGAGCGCCGTTCGCCGCCGAACTCGACCACAGCGTCGCCTCCTTGGCGCTGTCCCGGACGGCCCGTCCCCCGGCCGGGCCGCCGACGGAGCCCTGGGAGTGGGAGCAGCAGTCACCGGACGGCCACCCGTACCATCCCACCTGCCGCTCCCGGCCCGGCTTCTCGGCCGCCGAGCAGCTGGCCTACGCGCCCGAACACCGGCCGGTGGTCGGCCTGCGGCTGGCGCCCGTGACGGGTGCGACGGTACGGGGACCGTGGCCCCCGCAGTGGCAGGACGGGGACACCGTGCTGCTCCCGGTGCATCCCTGGCAGGCCGAGCACGTCCTCGGCGGCCGGCACGTGCTGCCCGGCCCGCCGGCCCATCCGCTGCTGTCCCTGCGGACGCTCGCCCTCGACCACCGGCTCCACGTGAAGACCGCGTTGAGCACCCGACTCACCTCCCAGGTGCGGGACATCTCGGCCTATTCGGTGGACCACGCGCTGGCCACGTCCGAGCTGGCCGCGCGGGTCGCGGACCGTCTCGGCGGCCGGCTGCACATCACCCGGACGCTGGCGGCGGCCGGGGCGGGCACACCGGACCTGGCGGCGGTCCTGCGCGAATCACCGTACGTCCACGCCGGGACGGACGAACAGGTGATCCCCGTGGCCGAGCTGTCCGGGCACCTCGCCTCCCACAGCCCGCACGAACGACTGGCGCGCATCACCGACTTCGCGCGGCTGGCCCTCGGCGTCTGCCTGGACCTGCTCGACCTGGGGGTGGCTCTGGAAGCCCACGGGCAGAACCTCCTGGCGGTCGTCGACCGGGAGGGGCGGCCCCGGCGGCTGGTCTACCGGGACCTCGCCGACATCCGCATCAGCCCTGCCCGGCTGGTCCGACACGGCTTCCCGGCACCGCCGATGACCGGCCGGCTCCTCGACGACGACCCCGCCGTCCTCCGCCGCAAGGTCCTCGGCTGTCTGATCGCGGGCGCACTGGGCCCCCTCGCCGGGAGCACCGCGGAGCTGGGCGCCCTCCTCGATGCCACCACCCGGGACCTCCCCCCGACCCCGGATCTGCTGGCACTGCGGACGGAGGAACTGCCCGTCAAAGCACTGACGCTGATGCGGCTTTCAGCAGAGGGCGACCACTGGGCGCTCCTGCCCAACCCCGTCACCACCCGACAGGACTGATGCGCGGCCCGCCGTGCACGTCCGTCACCAGGCGCCGCGGAAAGGTGAGCTCCTCCCCCGTGGGTAGCAGCTCGCGGCCGGCCCGGGCGCGGCGGCGCCGGGCCGGCGTCCGGGGCGGGCTACCAGCGGCCGCGGGACGGCAGCGGGTTGAGCTTGGCGCTGAGCGCCGCGAGGAAGGTCGGAAGCTTGTCGACCACGGCTTTGGGGACGGGGGTGGTCTGGACGGTGTCCCGTCGCACGTCCTGGACGACGAGGGTGTAGGTGCCGTTCTCCTCGACGAGTTCGGCGGCGTAGAGCAGTGTTTCGGTGGAGGTTTCCATCGGGGGTCCTAGGCTTGGGTGTCGTTGAGCCAGGCGGTCCACGCCTTGGTGGCCTTCTCCTCGTCGGTGTCCTCGGCGAACAGGTGGTGGCCCAGCCAGATCGGCACGTTCCAGGTGCTGCCGTTGAAGAACCGGTAGAGGGCGTCGGGGCCGCGCAGGCCGACGAAGTCGGGGCTGAGCCAGTCCACGACCACCTCCTCGGGGCCGCCGTCCGAGCCGGGGGCGTGGAAGGGGAGCCGGTCGCCGACGGCCGCGTCGTCGGCGAGGCCGAGGCGCCGGCGCAGGGCGGCGAAGTCGGCCGGGTCCGCGGTGGGTTCGGGGCGCTGGGCCCTGACGTAGACGGCGGGGCGGCCGGCGAAGTGACGCAGGTACTCGGCGAGGGCGTGCTGGTAGAAGTCGACGTGCTTCTCGGCCGCGTCCGACTTGGCGTCCCACCTCCAGCTGTCGTCGATGACGCCCGTGTGCACCCAGTGGATTCCCATCCGCAGGTGGCTCGTTCCGCCGTCGGCCGGCTCGATGTGGTAGCTGAGCGTGTTGGAGAACCCGCCGTCCTGGGTCGCCCGGACGGCGAAGTGCTGTGGCGGCTCCCACGCCACGACGGTGGAGTCGCCCCGGGTGGCCTTTCCGCCGACGCGCGGCTCGACCTCCATCGGGTACAGCCAGCCGAGGTTGCCGGCGCCGGTGGCGACCGCCTGCCAGACCTGCTCGGGCGTGGCGGGCAGGTCCTGCTCCCGGCGGACCTCGAACTCTCGGGCCATGGTCGGTTCTCCTTCGTCGTCGTTCGGGTGTCAGTAGGTGATCGGGAGGGCGTTGAGCCGCCGCTGCAGCGGGTTGGGCCGCCAGTCGAGCGCCGCCTCATCGGCCAGCCGCAGGTTCGGGAGGCGGCGCACCAGCGTTCCGACGGCCACCTCGGCCTGGAGTTTGGCCAGCGGACCGCCGAGGCAGAAGTGCGGGCCGTGGCCGAAGCTCAGGTGCCGGTTGTCGGGCCGGGACAGGTCCAGCCGGTTGGGGGCCTCGAAGCGCTCGGGGTCGCGATTGGTCGAGGCCAGGACCAGGTACGCCAACTCCCCCTCCCGCAGCGTCCGCCCGCCGATCTCCAGGTCCTCCGCGACGACCCGGACGATCGCCTGGGTCACCGTGTCGTAGCGGGCCAGTTCCTCGACGGCGCCGCGGATCAGCCCCGGGTCCGCGCGCAGCCGGGCCAGCTGGTCAGGGTGGCGCAGCAGGGCCAGCACGCCGTTGCCGATCAGGTGGGTGGTGGTCTCGTCGCCGGCGGTGATCAGGACGAAGCAGGTGGACAGCAGTTCGGAGTCGGTGAGCCGGTCGTCCCGCTCCTGGGTGGCGACCAGGGCGCTGATCAGGTCGTCGCCCGGTTCACGCCGGCGCTGCCGGATGAGTCCGGCGAGGTACTCCTCGTACTGCCCGATCGCTTCTTCGGACTTGTCGATGTCCTCGCCCAGCCGGCCGAAGCGGCGGAACCAGGTCTCGACCTGCGGGCGGTCCTCCGGCGGGATGCCGAAGAGCTCGCTGACCACGGACAGCGGCATCGGGGCGGCGACCGCCTCGATCAGGTCCATGGCCGGCCCGGCCTGGACGGCCCGGTCGATGAGCCGGTCGACGATCCGCTGGACGCCGTCGCGCAGGGCTTCGACCCGCCGGGCGGTGAACGCCCGGTTGGCCAGCTTGCGCAGCCGGGCGTGGTCCGGCGGGTCGGTGTTGGTCATCACCCGGCCGAGCCGGTCGGTGAGCCGACTGAGGGCCTTCAGGTCGCCGCCGAGCGCGACGTAGGCGCGGGTCATCCGGTCCCGGTCGTTGGACAGCCGCAGGTCGCCCAGGGCGGCCTCGACGTCGGCGTACCGGGTGAGGTACCAGATGCCCTGGGCGCTGCGGTGGACCGGGTCCTCGCGCCGCATCCGGGCGTAGAACGGGTACGGGTCCCGGCAGGCCTCGGGGGTGAGCAGGTCTGCGGCGAGGTCGCCGCAGCGGCCGGGGGGGGCCGGGGGGGGGGCCCCGGCCCGAAAGGCGGGGGAGGGGCATGGTGACGCGCGACACCGGTTGGGGCCATGGCTCGGCGCGGGGCGTTG